>JAPLUI010000337.1 GCA_026397725.1 Verrucomicrobiota bacterium
CCTTTCGGCTGTGAATTCTCAGCAGCATGTCGGCGATGGCCACCGCGCCTTTCCGATAGCTCGGTGATCGAATAGACGTTGCCGCTCAGGCTTTGCAGCCCAAGGAGTTTCTTTAGTTCCCGGCGGGCGTCGCGGGGCGTGTCGGCGGACTGAGGTAGAGGCTGAAATTGAAGATTCTTGCCAAACCCATGGCTGCACGCCTGCGGGAGGAAAGATCGCCAATCATACCCCTATCCACTATCCACTATCCGCTATCCACTATCCAATAGGTTCATGGTGGCTTGGAAGTGCCGGAGGGTTGTGCGTTCCGACATCCTGAGCCTCGTCAACGCCGCCGTCGTTTGTCGCGCACCATCCGCACCATTTTCCTCGGTCCTGGATTTGGAATGAGCGCGAAGCGAAGTTGTTGACTCCTCCCTCTCCCACCGCTATTAACTGCGGCAGCAGCCCGCCTCACCATCCAACTCAAACTCTATATGAAACAGAATGCACATGACCGCATGAAAGACCCGTTTTTCGGCTACCTGATGGTTGCTATTGAAAAGGTGATCGCCCAAGCGGACACCGAGGCAAAGGAGCGGAGCCGACAATTCACCGATTCACAGGTACGCTCCACGCTAATCAAGGCGATTAAAACCGCCAAAGGCGAAAAGCCAGCGATCCCGGCGGGGTCCGAGCACGAAAGGTTGCTTGCTGGCCTCATCACAAGGATTCTGCGCAAACGGGAGGACATCCTGACGCGGGTTGTTGACGAGGACGGCAATGGACATGCGGAGGACAACGAACGGCCGGATGAACCCGTTCAGCTCACAACCCTGACATGCACCATCCGCGTTTGATAGACTGCCGTTGGACAAGAAATCCTGTCTTTGGCATGCGGATTGAACAGGTCAGTATTCCTCGGGCAGCAAGATAGTTGCTAGGGACCTGTTCCATTCGGTGATGATGTAGAGGCGGTCGCCTCCGGGTGTCCGGTAACAACTCAGCAGGCGGGTGCCGTATTTGAGCGCGTCCTCGTTCGCCTGCTTGTCTTCGGCGCAGAGTTCCTCGCCCCAATCGCCACAGTGATGGCGGCGGAGGTAGGCTGACAGGTCCACGTCCAGCGCAAGCGCGCCGGGGGTGGCGTAGGTTTTTCCTAACGGGAAGCGGGATTGCATCAGGTGTATGCCACAGTATCGGTGTAGCTGTCGTGCAGCGCCTTGACCTCCTGCGTGAGGATGCCCCAACAATCTTCCGCGCTCCCGGTGAGCAGACGGCGCCAGGCATACTGACCGAATCCGCTGGCCCACAGTTCGAGCGCCCAATAGCCGGCCAGCTTCGCGTCGCCGCGCCGGATCGCCTTCTGCATCGCGCTGGAGACAGCCGGGAAGCTGTATCCGCGCTGGATGTTTATGTGATAACTCATCGTCTGCTAGATTAGCGGTTTGGCCCACAAGGTGAAAGCAGTATTGAACGCCATTTGATCACCAGGACGGACGTCACCGTCAAGCTCAGCGGCCGGCGGCGGTGCTCAGAACGATGCAGCCACCAGCGCTGGCTGAAAACTGAAAACTTGCCCCAATCTGTATCCCAAATGAGGGTGGCTACTCGCAAAAGAATTCTCGACGGCCTCCGCTTCCGGCGAAAGATCGGACTGCCGCGGACGTAACGGCACGCCAAGCCCCCCGCATCCCGACCACCGAACCACGAAACGACCACCCAATGAAGCAGCACCACCCACCTGGAATCGCCAGCCTGCTGGCGGCACTCGCCCTCGGCCTGTTACCGGCCACTGCGGCCAACCAAGCCTCAGGGCGGGAACGTGCTGGGCTTTTCGAAACCGGAAAGAGACTTCACGTTCAAGGACATCATCCTGACGCCGGTGGAATAACAATTGTTGGAGTGTGAAGCGGGCTCGAAGATGACTGATGACCGATGACCGATCACTGATCAGTGGTTACTGATTACATTGTCCCCCTTCGCCGGCCCGATCAGGCATCCGCCCCGGTCTGCCGCACCAGCCGCGCGACGCGCCCCACATTCATGGGCAACTCCTGCAGGCATTTGTCGGCGAAAAAGACGCTGTGCCCCGCCTCGCCGAGCCGATGCAGCAGATCAGCCACATAGCCATCGGCCAGCGCCACCGACTGCGGGTCGATATCCAGGATCGCCACCCGCAGCGGGCGCGCCGCCTTGCCATCGGGCAGCACGATCCGCCGTCTGCGGCCCGCTCCAGGCGGCACCAGCATTCCTACCTGCTCCAGAAGCCGCAGCGCCGCTTCCACCGTGTCGCGGCCGACCCCCAGTTCGACCGCCAGACGCGAGCCCCGGGCATCCGCCCGCCCCAGGCCCCGCGGCACAGCTCCGCCCGCAGGTGTTCCCCACCTGCTCGGCGGCCGTCAGCACGCGCAACGCTCCCATGCCCGGCAAACTAGCGGAAATCAGGACAAGTCGCAATGAAAAATATTCTTGCGGGTTTCGCGGCTGGCGGGCTGACTGCCGCTGATCCGGCCAACGCGCCGCTTTTCAAGCACGAAATCTCAAGCACCAAATCCGCAACAAAGAGAAAAACGACCGCCTCCTGACCTCCACTCGACTTTCAGACTTTCAGCTTTCAGCTAGCTTTCAGCTTTCAGCTAGCTTTCAGCTTTCAGCTTTCAGCTTTTCTCCCGCATTCCTCCCATCCAAGATCAGCAATCCACAATTAACAATCCACCATCTCCACCATGAAATCGAAATCAACCATCCAGCGCGTACTTCGCGCGATTCTGCCCGGCACCGCCGTCCTGGCCGGTGTCATCATCGCCACCGCACCGGCCAACGCCGCGCCGATTACGGTTGTCAATGCTAACTTTCAAGCCCCTCTTTTCGACGAAGACGGCGCAGGCGGAAGCCCCGCGTGGTACTGGGTGCCAAGCTGGGACGAAGGGAATGCCAGCTACTATGGAGAAGGTAGTGGTGGTTTCCTGTATTGCGACTCAGGCGGCTGGGTTTCACAGAACTTGGGCTACAATTGGACGGCGGCTGATGTCTTCATGCTTGGCATTAGAGGAAACCAAGGTTGGAGGTCGGGTGGCACATTCAAAATCAAGCTGCGTCAAGCGGACGGTACGGTGCTGTGGGACAGCGGGACGGTTTCTGTTGACAGCACCTGGCAAGACTTCATCTGGAGCATTGATGCGAGCGCGTTCAGCGGTGAGGGCGTCGTGCCGGGCAGCCAGCTCAACCTTCGGATCGAATGCCTGAACGCTACCGTCTATCTGGACGACGTGACGCTTTCGACCTCCTTGACGGACACGACCGCGCCGACCCTGGCCAGCGCAAACATCGTCGATAACAA
>JAPLUI010000085.1 GCA_026397725.1 Verrucomicrobiota bacterium
CACCGGCACGATCACTGACGCGACGGGCACCAGCTTGACGGTGACGAATGCTGCGGCCATGACAGCCACTGGTGCGATCACCCTCAACGACATCGCTGGCGATGTGTTGAGCATTGGCACGAACGCGGCGTTCAGCGGCACCTCGATCACCATCGGTGCGCCGGGTACGGCAAACCTCGGTTCACTGACCTTCAACTCATCCGGCGCGGTGACGGTGCAGGAGGATTCGGACACGCAAGTGGCCGGAGTCAGCACGGCCAACAGCTTGGCGTTGACCTCGGCCGGCGCGATCACGGATGACAACCTGGCGGTAACGAGCGTGACGGTGGCGAATGCTGCGGCCATGACGGCCGTCGGCGCGATCACCCTCAATGACAATGGCAGCGACGTGTTGAGTGTTGGTGGCAACGCGGCCTTCACCGGAACGGTGATCACCATCGGCACGGCCGGTACCGCGAACTTCGGCTCGCTGACGTTTACCACGGCGGGCGCGGTGACGGTGCGGGAGGCTTCGGACACGCTGCTGGCCGGTGCCAACACCGCGAGCAACCTGACCTTGCGCTCGACCGGCGCGATCGCGGAAGCGGCGACTGCAAGTCTGACGGTGGCGGATCTAACTACGCTCGGGGCGGCCGGCAACATTGTCCTGACCAATAACAACAACTCGCTCAACAGACTGACTGTGACCACCGCAGCCAACGTGGCCATCAAAGACGATGGAAATACGAATTCCGCCAATCAAGGGTTGATCATTGAAGGCGCGAACAGTTTCACGGGCAGCGGCTTCGTCATCGCCACCAGAGACGGCATGCGCTTTGGCAATGCCGCGCCCGGCGCAACCACCATCACCGGCCCGGCCGGTTCCAATGTCATTTTGATCGCGGGCGAAGTGGGAGGACTGCCCGGAGTGAGTGAATCCAGCGGCAGTGTGACGCCGCCCGAGACGGTGGCGGGAGTGGTTCCCAACCCGCCTCCCTTCAGCAACGATCTGGATGTGATTGGCTCCGATACCTATGTGTTTGCCAATTCGTTGCAGAGTGCAAGTGCTCCTGCGGGGACTTATATCCGCCCGTTCAACTCCGCAGGTGACCCGATCAGGAATGTCAAGTTCAACTTCGGGTTCGCCGCGGGCAACGGTACCTTGAGTGTGGACGGGATCCTGGGCGATTTCGGCGTCGCCTCCCTCGGCAGCTTCCAAGGCCTGGATGGGGATACCGCCATCTTTTTCACCAGCGCGCCGTTCATTGATATCGCCATCTCGGATGCCGCCGAAGAGGCCAAGAGATTCCTTAGGAGCGTGGTCAGGGGCAGGGATTCTGTAGGGTTCGGCGCTGCGTCAGTGAATCAGGGCAAGATTATTGACCCCGGAACTGATTATGACTATTACGGTCCGTATTGGACGATCGGGTATGATTACGACCGCTATGATAAGGATCGTGACAAGGTCCCGCCGCCACACTTCCCGCTTTATTACTACTTCGACCAACACGGTCAGTTGCAATATCTGTTGAACCAGTAACCTTCCAACCATACAACTCATGAAACGCAAATTACTGAAGCTCTCTCCTCTTGCAGCGCTCTTGGTGGCAGCTCACTACTTGGCAGATGCTCAGGAATCACTCCCACCGGACGCCAAGCCCGCAACGACGGAAGCCAAGGGTGACGGTCAGGAACCCGTCGTCGCGGATGAGCCTGCGAAGACCGATGTCAAGAAGCCGGAAGCCGCTGAGAAAGCGCCTGCACCCGAAACGCAGCCAGTCCCACCCGCCGAACCGGCACTGCCCAATCTGCTTCCCGACCCGATCGATCCGAGCAAACCCCGGCCGATTCCCCCCGTGCCCGCCAAGAAGGTGCCCGGTGCCAATGCGGGAGACCAGGTGATTGATAGACCATTCACCAGAAGCTTGAATCCTGATGGGACCGAGGGCACGCAGAATCTTGCCGGAATTTCCTTGTTTGCCGACAAACGCAATGTGGTGAAACCGGATGACGTCAAAGCACTGCAGTGGGAGCGGGCCCAAAAGGATGTCTTGAAACCCGGGGTGCAAGTGATGGAGGGCCTCCATACACCTGATCCGGAAGGCCTGCGTGCCGCGCTCGGCCATTACATCAGCGCCGGCAAGCCTGCCACTTTCAGGGACCTGCAGGATATGGTGGGGATCATCCAGGAGCATTACCGGAAGCACCATCGCCCGATGACCCATGTGTACATCCCCCGGCAGTCGATTCACAGTGACAAGGTGGTCATTTCCATTGTGGAAGGCCGGGTTGGGGAGACCAGGATTCTTACCGAGGCGGATCTGCGGAGCAAACCCGCCGCGCAGTTAACGGACCCTGAGAAGAGTTTTCTGAAACGCATGGACGAGAACAAGAATTGGTGGAACTCATGGTATAACAATCCCTACAAAGCGAAAGATGTGAGTGATGAGTTCTTGCCGCGCACGGCCCAACTCAAGGGTAGGATTGTGGACACGGAGGAAATCCAGGCGCAAATCGCGGCCATGAATCGCAGCCCATGGGTACGCTTGAATCGTCCGATCGAGCATCCGTTCCGGGAGGTGACCGTCAATTTCTCCCAGCCGGAGGCCAACGTGGTTGGGGAGACCAATTTGAACTTCGAGGTGGATGACCAACGGCCCTTGAAGTTTTTCACCGGCATCGACAATTCCCTGACCGAAGCTACCGGCGAGAACCGCGTGTTCCTGGGTGCCGCGTGGTATGATGCCTTTGGCTTGGGAAAAAACCATCAAATGGGCCTGCAATTTTTCAGTGCCCTGGACACCAGTGAGTTGGCAGGCGTGTCATTGAGTTATCAAATCCCCTGGCAGGATCGGAAATTCGAGCAGTTCACCGAGCTGTTTGCGGCCTATGCCGACAGCACCACCTCGTTGGACTTTGGCGGGATTCCCACCGACGTGGGTGGCACCAGCTTCCTCATCGGTGGGCGGCATTATCTCGAGTTGCCTGAAATGCTGGGTGCCTCTGACATCTCCCAGCCGCTGGGCACCAAGAACGACAAGACCTGGGCCAAGCCGATCCGCGAGGCGCTGGGCTTGCACCACGAGGTGGGACTCGGGCTTGACTTCAAGCAGATGGACAACACGCTGCAATTTGGCGGCACTTCGGTGGCGGATTCCCCAGCCGACATCTTTCAGGTGGTGTTGGAATACAATGCACGCCAAACCGACCCGACTGGTGAGACCTTTCTGGGCTCACAGCTTTTCATTTCACCGGGTGATGTTACCGCCGACAATTCCGATGAGGCATTCAGTCCCCTGCGCAGAGATGCGGAGGCGGCCTATGTCTATACCCGCATTCGCCTGGAGCGGGAGCAGGACCTGCCCTTCAGCGGTTTCTTCAGTGGCATGATGCTCAAGGGGGCGCTCACCGGTCAGTATTCCTCCGTCAATTTGCTGGCGAGCGAGCAACTGGGATTGGGCGGTTATAGTTCGGTACGGGGTTACCCGGAACGCGTCCTGCGTGGCGACCTCGGATACATTTTCAACCTGGAGCTATACAGCCCGGAGTTTCATCCCGCCAAGGAATGGTTCAAATTCGTCAAGGAGGACAACTTGAAGTTTCTCGCGTTTTTTGACTATGCTCACGGCGAGGCGGTCAAGGACAGCGTGTCCGACCCGCTGGACGATCCTGCCGATTTGATGTCGGTGGGCGTCGGCTTGCGGTATGACTTCAATGACATGCTGCGGCTTCGTTTCGACTACGGGGTGCGCCTGGAGGATCTGCCGGCGGCGGCGGACAACACCGATGGTGGGGCCTTCCATTTCGGCCTGGTGTGCATCTTCTGAGTGAATCGCAAATCAGGCGTTTGATTGCGTCTGTTAGACCGTGAGGGCGGCCATCCGGCTTGCCGGGCTGTTGGCGACAGCCGACAACACCGCCAGGAACAGATCGTTCAACTCAGCGATACCGGACGCGGGAAATCGATGCGGCTTGAACAACCAGACCACTTCCAACTCGCCTCCGATTTCGGTAAGCTCGCAGCCGAGGTCGAATCTGGCGGTGCCGGTGGAGCGCATGCGCAGCTTGGTGGCAATCCGCGGCAGCACGACGTCGGGCACCGGGTGGTTTTGGAGCGCGAAACGCACGTCGAAAACCGAATGCTCACCGGCCGCGTGATGGTCTCCAAGGGCTGCGGCCAACTCGGCGAAGGGCATCGCGTTGGCGAAGGAATCGAGCGTCGATGCGGACACCGTGCGCAGGTGCCTGGTGAACGTTTGCGTGGGATCGACCTGACTGCGGAGGGGGACCACGCCGGCGAAGTAGCCCATCGTTTCACGGACGGCTTCCTTGTTGCGGTTCGCCACCGGGGTGCCGACGACGAGGTCCTCGTGGCCGGTCCATTTTGAAAGCGTGAGCTGAAACGCCGCCAGCAGAGTGCTGAAAATCGTGGTGCTGTGACTCACTGCCAAGGCCTTGACGCCTCGCACCAGGTCCGCCGGGATCGCGGAGACCCAGCGCCGCAGCGGAGCCGCCTCGGGGACGCCGCGCCAGATTCGGCTCGCTCCCGCGAGCTGGGATTTCCAGAAATCCGTTCGTCGGGCCAGTTCCGCAGGCTGCCAGATTGCTCGCTCGGCGGCGGCCCACTCGGTGTAAGTCTGCGCCACTGGCGGCAGGGTGTTTCTCAGTCCCATCATTCCCACGGCCACGGTCTTGCGCAGCCCGGTCAAGCCCATGACGTAGGCCGTGCAAAGATCCTGCACGAAGACGCCGAGCGACCAACCATCGGCGATGGCGTGATGGAAGGAAAATGCCAGCACATGGTCATGGTGGCCACGCCGGATCATTGTCACCCGGTAGAGCGGTCCTTGCAGCAGGTCAAAGGGCTGCCGATAGGTTTCCAGCATCAGGTCTTCCAGCAAGTTGCCCGCCGCCAGTTCGCGGATGCCGAGGACGGCGGTGCCCGTCGCACGGACCATCTGCAAGGGGCGCTGTTTGCCGGGCAAGAACGAAATTCGCAGCGCCTCCTGCCGTTCGATCACCCGCTGGAGCGCCACATCGCATTGCTCGGGCGTGATCGGGCCTTTGATCTCGATGACCCCGCAGATGTGATTGGCGGGATCCGCCACGGGCACCGGTGAGTTTTCCCACAATTCACGCTGCGGCAGGGTGAGCGGCTGGAGGCACGCTTCCCCGCTTTCCAGCCATTGCTTGAACTGCGCTCTCGGATCCTGAGACATCAATGAAATCAGTGTTTCACCACCATGAGCGCATCCTCCTGCTCCGCGACACCGCCGAGCAAGAGGTCGAGGTCTTCGTCGGAAATCGAGTCGAGGTCCAGTTCCGAGGTTGCGACCCCTTCTTCGGCGGGCTCTGCGGTCGTCACCGTGCGCTCCGCATCGCTGCCCATTTGCTCGGCGATCAAGGTGGCGATCTGACCGATCGTCCGTGCCCGCATCAGGCTGGTCGGTGGCAGCGCAACGCCGATGGAGGTCTCCAACATCGTCTCGATTTCCACGCCCATGAGCGAGTCGAGGCCGAGGTCGGTGAGCGGTTGATCCTTGCGCAGGCTGTCAGGCTTGACGCGCAGCACCGAGCCGACGACGTCGCGCACGGCCTCGCCGATGACAGCGTTCCTCTCGTCCGCAGCAGCGGCTTGGATTTTGGCACGCCAGTCGTGACCGTCGCCGCCGGTTTCCTGAGCTTCGACGCCGGCGGCGAAAATGCGCTCGACGAGTGGATTGTCCTGCATGCCGCGGAACGATTGCCGCCATTTGGCCCAGTCCACGCGGATTGCGGCGACTTGGGTGGCGTGAGCGGTGAGGAAGGATTCCATCAGCGAGGTCACTTCGGCGGGTGTCAGCGCGTCGGTTCCCTGCCGGGCAAGGAATTCCGCGACCCGTTCATTGCGGGCGACGTAGCCTTCGCCACCGAGCACGCCCCAGTTGATGGCGAGCGCCGGTTGACCGAGCGCTCTGCGATGATAGGCCAGGGAATCGAGGAAGGCATTCGCCGCCGAGTAATTCCCTTGTGCGGGATTTCCGAAGATACTCGAGACCGACGAGAACATCACGAAGCAGTCGAGGTCCATGCCCTGGGTGTTTTCATGCAGCAACCATGCGCCGCGTGCCTTCGGTGCCATCACCGTGCGCAGGCGCTCGGCGGTCAGTGCGGCAAGCGGGGCATCGTCGATGACCATGGCGAGGTGGAAAATCCCCTTGAGCGGGGTTTTCGAGGCACGCAGCGTGGCAATGAGTGCTTGCACGTCCTTCGGCGAGCCGATGTCCGCTTTCAAGACGGTGGTTTCGATGCCGCGAGCAACGAGGCTGGTGACGAAACCGACCGTTTCCGGAGTGGCAGCACCGCTGCGGCTGCTCAGCACGAGGTGGCGGGCACCTGCTTCGACCAGCCATTCCGCGAGCACCCGGCCGAATCCGCCGAGGCCACCGGTGATGAGGTAGGCCCCGTCCGCTTTCACCCCGAACGGTGGCAAGGGTGGCTCACCTTTCCTCACGATGAAGGCATCGGCAAATCCAACGACCACTTTCCCGGTGTGCTTGCCCCCGGCCATGAGGCGGAATGCCGCATCGATCCGGCTTGCGGGGAAGGAGCGGAACGGCAGCGGTGTGAGCACGCCTTGATGGACCAGCGCGGCGATTCCCGCCAAGAGATCGCGGGTCTGGTCTCCGTCGCCCGCGAAAATCGCGTCCATGGCGATGACGTGGAACGAGGAATTCCGGCGCAGTCCCCACAGCGGGATGCGGGAGTTCAGGTAGATGTCGCGCTTGCCGATTTCCAAGAATCGACCGGATTCGGCGAGACAGGAAAGCCCCATCGGAATGGCTTCGGCGGCGAGTGCGTTGAGCACGACATCCACGCCACGGCCATGGGTAAGCTCCATGACGGACTCCGCGAAATCTCCGCGGCGGGAGTCGATGACGTGTTTGACGCCCAGCGTCTTGAGCAGCGCGCGCTTGGTCGGGCTGCCGGCGGAGGCGATGACCTCGGCACCCAAGTGATGGGCGATTTGGATCGCGGCCATGCCGACGCCACCGGCCCCGGCGTGGACGAGAATGCTTTCTCCAGCCTTCATCCGGGCGACGTCATGCAGCGCATGCCAAGCGGTCATGAAGACCACCGGCAGCGTGGCGGCTTCCTCGTAGGAAAGACCGTCCGGCATTTTCCGAATATCGGTGGCGCGGGCCAGCGAGTGAGTTGCCAGACCGAAGACCGCGAGGCCGAAGACCTGGTCGCCGACCGCGAGGTGAGTGACACCCTCGCCGATGGCGAGCACTTCGCCCGCCACTTCGTCGCCGAAGATCCGCGCGTCGGCGGTTTCTGCGGGGTAGAGAGCAAGTGCCTTGAGCACGTCGCGGAAGTTCATGCCAGCAGCTTTGACCTTGATGAGCACTTCACCCGGAGCACATTCTGGCAGCGCGAACGGCGCGAAACGCAGGCTGTCGAGCAGGCCGCGCTCACGGGATTCGAGGCGCAGCGGCACCGAGGCTTCGAGGCGCTGCTCGCGATGCGGCAAGCCACGGCTGATGCGCTGGGCGTAGCGGGCCTCGCCACGCAGGGCGACTTCCCGCTCGGTGTCCACCCGGACCAGTTCGCTCCACAACAAACCGCGATCGGCGGGCGAAACTTCCGTCGGCAAGTCGATGCCACGGCAGGAGAAACTCGGATGCTCGCCGAGGATGACCCGGAAAATTCCGATCGACGGCGCTTGTGCCACGGTGGTGGCACCCATGTTCAAGCCGGCAGGCTGGGCCCCGCGGGTCACCAGATCGAGGCGCAACTTGGCCACGGCCATGGATTTTTCCAAGGCGTGGGTCAGGTGGAGCAGGGCGTCGATGCCCATGAGCGCGTCGTGGTTGCAGGTGTCGGTTGTGGCATCGAGCGACCAGAGATAGACGAAGCGATCCGGCGGAGCGTCATCGAGCAAGGCGGCGAAAAGCTGATTCCAGTCTGCCGGTTCTTGCTCGCGAACGGTGAAGGTGTCTGCTCCCATGGGCGCGAACTGCTCACCCCGGCGCACGATGCGGCAGCGCGATCCGGCAGCGGTCACTTGCGCGGCGACTTCGTTGCCGAGTCCAGCCTCGTCTGCGAAAACGACCCAGGAGGCTTCGAGCGGAGCGTCTGGTGCCGGCGTGGCGGCGACGGCATGGCCACCTTTCCGGCCGAGGATGCCGATTTGTCCTTCGCCTTCCGGCCCATTGAGACCGGGCATCGAGATGGTTTCGGCGAAGCCGACTTCCTTGAGCGCGGCTTCCCATTGGGCACGTTGCATCAGCGGTTGCTCCGGCCGCAGGTCGCGATCCGTCAGATGCCACCAACCTTGTGTCAATCCGAAGACCGACTCGATCCAAAGCTGCGGCGTCGCCACGTCCATGAACATCAAGGTGCCGCCGGGGACCAGCAGCTCATGGAGCATGTTCAGCGTCATCCGCACATCGGCCACGGCGTGAAGCACGTTGGTGCCGACAATGAAATCGTATGTGCCGGGCTCGAAATCCTGATCGGCCAACGGTTTTTCGAGGTCCAGAACCTGGTATTCCACTTCGGGGAAGGCCGCGAGTTTTTGGTTCGCCGCTGAGAAGAAGCCGGCGGAAACGTCGGTGAAGATGTAGGTGTGGAGTCCGCGCTCGAGCAGCGGCAGCAATTGCGCCGCGAGACCGGCCGTGCCTGCGCCGACTTCGAGGATCCGCAAGCCACGCCCCTCGGGAAGATCGTGGGCGGCTGCTTGCACGGCTTTGGCGATGCTGACCATCCAGTGGCTGGAGAACAGACCGTCGCCGTAAAAGTGATCGAGCAACTCGGCATTGGCACCACCGAACAGAATATGCACGGCGTCCTTTTCCCCGCGCAGAATGGCACCGAGTTCGCCGCACGAAGACGCGCAGAGCAGGCCTTCCGGCAAATGTCCGGGATGTCCGGTGAGGAACGCATGCAGGAGATCCGGCGCGGAGTCCGCCGCAGCGGTGAATTCCGCAGTCGGGCTGTAGGTGCCGTCCTTGGCGGTGAGCAGTCCGCGCTTGGTGAGCTTGTCCATCAAGCGCCCGAAAACCGTGCGCATCAAGGGCGCCACGCCCAGCGAGTCCGCTGAGAAAACGGCGCTGAGGCCCATGTTTTGCAGACCATTGGCGATTTGTGCGGCAGCCAAGTCATCCTCGGCGGCCATCACGCCTTCCAGTGCGGCACGACCGCGCAGGCCGATGATTTCGTCCAAAGCGGTGGTGGCGACGTCCCGGAGCCGGGCCAAAGGCACCGAAATCCGAGCGGCCGGAGCGACGCTTGGCGCAGTGCGTTCCCAATCGACATGGTAAACCAAATCACGGCTGCCACCAGACGTGCTTGAGCGGCGGGCGGCGCTCATGCTGATGGCGCGGAATCCGTCCACCAGCACACAGGGGTGACCGGCTTCGTCGTAGATGCCGATCCGGCCTTCGATCAATTCCTCATTGAAATGCAGCACCTTGGCGCGGACTTGAGCCGAGGCACCAGGCGTGCGAAGGAACCAAATCCTCGCGAAACGCACGGGTAATTTCATCTTTGCCTTGCGGTCCTCGACCGTCTTGGCACCTGCGGAGAACACTTGGAGCGCGCCATCCAGCAAGACCGGGTGCAGCGCGTATTCCGGAGCACGGAAGGCGATCGTTTCCGACAAGGCAACCCGCCCCGCCGCTTTCCCGGCCCCAGCGGCCAGCTCACGAATGGGGCGAAACTCGTCGCCGTAGCGCAGTCCGAGATCGCTCAGGTGGCCGTAGAAAGCGCCGACGCCTTCCGCTTCCATATCGGCATCGGGAGCTTCAAGGACGGAATTCCCGAAGGAGGATTCGGTTCTTTCGGCACGCATCGAGCCGACGACATGCACCGACCAAGTGGTGGTTTGCTCGAAACGGCTCTGGATCGTGAAGGTGCGCTCGGCAGGCTCGTAAGTGAGTTCGAGGGTCAGTGCCGATGCCGGTTCCGGCAGAATCAGCGGACGGCGGATCTCGAAATCTTCAAGCGCGAAGGGGCGGCCATCAAACAACTGCAAGCCCGCCTCAAGGGCCATTTCCACGAAGGCTGAAGCTGGAAAAATGATGTGCGTATCGACCTTGTGATCCTTGAGAAAGGCCATGTGGCGATTGTCCAGGCGGGTCGTCCACGTTGGCGTGGCGCGGGGTTGGCGGGCATCGAGCAGGCCTTTGCCACCGGGGGCAAGGCGTGCGTCGCGCAGCTCGCTGCACTCGTGCCACCAGCGGCTCTTGTCCCACGGATATGCGGGCAGCGAGAGCAACTCGCGGGAAGGAGTCAACCCGGCGAAATCGAGCATCACGCCGCCGCGGTGGAGGTCGAGTGCGGCTTCCAGAAAGGACTCATGCTCACGCTCGCGGCGGGCCGAGGCGCTCACCTGGGCCTTGAGGCCACGGGCGGTGAGGCACTCCTGAATCGACATGGAAAGCGCCGGGTGGGAGCTGATTTCCAGCCAGACATCCACGCCGAAGTCGGCCACGGAGTTGACGGCTTTGACAAATTGGACGGCTTGTCGGATGCCGCGTCCCCAATGGGCGGCGACGCAGTCTTTTCCTGCGCAGCGCTCACCAGTCACGGTGCTGAAGAACGGCAGCGTTTCATCCTGAGGGGCGATGTCGGACAGTCCGCTGATGAGATTATCCGCCGCGGGCTGCATCATCGCGTGGTGATACGGATGAGCCACCTTCACGAAACGGGCGAAGATGTTTTGCGACTCCAGCTCGGCGCGGATGGCTTCGAGCGAGGCGGGGATGCCGGCCAGCGTGAGTGAGCGGGGACCATTGAAGGCCGCGATGCTTACCGCCGGGTCGTGACGGCCGAGCAGTTCCAAGGCCTCTTCTTCCGCCAGGCTCACTGCCAGCATGGTCCCTTCGCCGCGAGCGCACTCATGCATCATGCGGGCCCGCAGGACGATGATCCGGGCACCTTCTTCCAGGCTGAGAATCCCGGCAACATGGGCGGCGGCGATTTCACCCACGCTGTGGCCGACGACGGCGCTCGGTTCCACGCCGAGCGATTTCCAGAGCGCAACGAGCGCCAACTGCATCGCGAATATGGCCGGTTGGGCAATCTCGGTGTGGTGGATGTTCGAGTCGGCCTCGTCGCGGCCCAGTTCTTCCAGCAACGAGAAGCGGGCGTAGGGACGCATCGCCTCTCCACAGGCTTCCATCACTGCGCGGAAAACCGGCTCGTTGCGCATCAGTTGGCGGCCCATGCCCCACCACTGCGGCCCTTGACCGCTCATGACGAAGCCGATGCGCGGGGCGAATTCCGGGCGCGGCGTGAAAGACGTGCGTGCCGTGGTCACCGGGTTGCCAGCGGCAAATTCCTGGAACTCTTCGATCAGCTCGGCGGACGAGTTGGCGACCAGCGTCAAGCGGTGGGCGTGATGATTCCGGCGGGCCCCGAGCATGTATGTCAGCTTCGGCAGGACCGGTGAAGTTCCATTTGCCAATTCATGCGCTTCGATCCAGCCCGCCAAGCGTCCGGCGGTGGCCTTGAGCGCATCCTCGGAACGCGCGGAAATGACCAGCGGCCATGAACGATCCGTTGGGATTGGCCCATGTGCGGGAGGCACTTGGGCAGGTGGCTCAGCCAGAATGACGTGCGCATTGGCCCCACCGAAACCGAAGGAGTTCACCCCGGCGATGCGGCGTTTGCCAAGGTTTGGAAATGCTTCCAAGGTGGTCGGAACGCGCAACTTCAAGCCCGCCATGTCGATGTGGGGGCTTGGATTGTCGAAGTGGAGGCTCGGCGGAATCTGGCCGCGCTTGAGCACGAGCATGCCCTTGATGAGGCCGACCACGCCAGCCGCCGTTTCCAAGTGACCGAGGTTGGTTTTCACCGAGCCGATCGGCAGCGGAGCATCCGCCGCCCGGTCGCCGCAGAGAGATTCCGCCAGTGCGATGGCCTCGATGGGATCACCCACCGCCGTGCCAGTGCCGTGTGCCTCGACGAAGCCGACCTCCGTCGGATGGATGCCTGCGTCCAGGCAGGCGTCACGCACCAGTTGGGCTTGAGCGGCAGTGCTTGGGAGAGAAATGCCGTTTGTATGACCGTCCTGATTCAGCGCGGAACCGAGGATCACGCCTTGAATCGGATCGCCATCCGCGATGGCCTGCGAGAGCGGTTTGAGCAGGACGATGCCGGCGCCTTCGCCCCGGACGAAGCCATTGGCCTCAGCGGCGAAGGCCTTGCACTGGCCGTCTGGCGAGAGCATGCCCGCTTGGGAGAAGCCGATAAACCCGTCTGGCGTGATCATCACCGTCACGCCGCCGGCCATCGCCATTTTGCAGCGCCCGGCCCGGAGGGACTCGCAAGCAAGATGCACCGCCGTGAGTGCTGACGAGCAAGCGGTGTCCATCGAGAGACTCGGGCCGCTGAGATTGAAACAATAGGAAATCCGGTTCGCCGCGATGCTGTGGGCGGTACCGATCGGCGAATGGGCACCGATGCCCTTGCGATCCGTGCTGCTGCCTTGGATGGTTTGGTAGTCATTGTGGGAAACCCCCATGAAAACGCCGATGTCAGTGCCCTTTTCAAAGTCCAGAACCTGCCCGGCATCTTCAATTGCCTCCCATGCGGTCTCCAGCAAAAGCCGCTGCTGGGGGTCAATGTAGGGTGCCTCACGCGGGGAAATCCCGAAAAACCGGGGGTCGAATTGGTCGATTTCATCGAGAAATCCACCGCGCTTGGCGATGGATTTGCCGGTCACTCCCATTTCCGCGTCGTAGAAGCGTTCGACATTCCAGCGATCTGCGGGCACCTCGGACACGGCATCGCGACCTTCGGCGAGAAGTTTCCAGAACGATTCGGCGTCATTGACTCCACCGGGGAACCGGCAGCCGATTCCGATGATTGCGATACCTTCCTGTGGCATGTAGATGTGAGTTGTAGTAGGTTGGCGCGAGCTGGCGGCGGACTGTCAATTAATGGTTTCGCCCTCGCAAGCCAAATTTCCGCGCTCGTGACGATTTGAGATTCCTGCGACAATTGCGCCGGCCTCCCACTGCGGGCGGCAGGCGGACTTTGGTTCACGCCGCGGCGTCCCCGAGGTGGTGCCAGCAATCACTTGAGGGTCTTCAGCGTCTCCTCACCCCGTTGCTTGGTCGCAGGATCGTCTTTCCCCGTGCTGGGCAGGGCCAGGCCTTTTTCGAGGCACTTCCTGGCATCCTCCTTATGGCCCATCGACGCATAGGTGACTCCCAGATCCACCTGGTAAACGCAGCGGTCGGGATTGAGACTGATCGCCTTGCGGAAGCACTTGACCGCATCGTCATTGCTTGCCTTGGGCAGGTCGCCGTAGGCCATCTCGGCGAGGCCCCGCTTCAGGCTGCTCATATCGGCGACCCGCTGGTGCCAGCGACCGAGAATATACCACGCCAAGTCATTATCGGAATCCAAAGTGATCGCCTGGTCCGCCGCGACCTTCACCTGGCGCAAGTCATGCATTTTTTCCCTGCTGCCGTGGAGTTCGATGGATTTGGCGTGGCAGATCGCGATCGAAAGATGCGCCGCCGAATCCTTGGGCGCGAGCACCACCGCCCGCTCCGCATAGCCCAGCGCCAGGCCGGCTAGCCGGTTTTTCTCATTCACCGCCGGGGCATCCGCCATCTGATGCCGGTATTGGCGGGCGATGCGCAGCAGGATGCCCGCATTCTTGGGCTCCATTTGTTCGGCGGGCAGGTAGAATTTGAGGGCCTCGGTCGGATTGAATTTCAGGTCGTAAACGTCGCCTTGTTTGACCAATTCATCGGCACTCGCCCCGTACCCGGGACTGCACGATAGCAAGAATGAGAGCGCGAGGATGCACGCTTGGAAGGAGATTGGTGGTTTCATAACTGCGAGGCGGACCCCAGCCGGTGGCCAGCAGGAGGCTGAAACAAGCCAGGGTGGCGGGGAGAGGTAATGATCGCGACGGGGGGCGAAGAGTCAAGCACGAAAGTCACAAAATGAAATCGGGCGACTTAAGGATTGAATTGATGGCGGTGGGAGCTACAGTTTGCGTGGTCGCACCCCGCATCCCAGAACCACGTCCGCCATGTCTCAGACCGCCGCCCATGCGGGCCGCCGGAATCGTCCGGATCAGAATATCGTGAGCCACATCCTCCTGCTTCCATTTGGCACCTCAGGCAGCATTTTCCCGTTCATCTGGCTGGGTCGCAAGCTGTTGGAGCGTGGGCATCGGGTCACCATGATCGCCTCGGCCGTCTATCAACAGACTGCGGAGGCCGTGGGCATTGAGTTCTTCTCACCCGAGCCCGAGGTGCTGCCGCTGATGCTTGCAGACGCGGGTTTGTGGCGGCCAGGCAGTTTCAAGCAGGTGGCTTTCACCTACGCCGGACGTGCGACCGCACCTTGTGCCGCGGCCATCGACCGGGTCGTGCGTGAAATTGGCAAGCCCGACCTGATGCTGGCTCCGATGATCTCCTTCGGTGCGAGAATCGCCCGCGAGAAACACGGGATTCCTTTGATTACGGTGCATTTCTATCCAGCAGCGATGATGAGTGCCGATGATCTCCCGCTGGTGCTCCCGGGATTCCGGTTCTTGCGAATGCTGCCGCTGGCGGTGCGCAAGCTCATCCTTTCCCTGCCGAGTCCGTATGACCGTTTTGCCCTGCCAGCGGTGGTCGAGGCTTGCGCGGTCCATGGGGTGAAGCCGCCAACCCGACTGTGGAAGCCATGGCATCATTCGCCGGACGGAGTGTTGGCGCTTTTTCCAAGCTGGTATGCCAGTGTGGAGCAGGATCATCCGGATCATACCTTCCAATGGGATTTTCCCTTGGAGGACATGGTGCAACAGCGTGGCATGGCACCGGAACTTGACCATTTTCTCACTGCGGGCGAGAGACCGATACTCTTCACCCCAGGCACCGGCCAGTATCATGCCGCCGGATTTTTCGAAATCGCAGCCCGGGTGGTGTCCACGCTGGGTTGCCGGGCGGTATTTCTAACCACCAGGACCGAGCAGGTGCCGAAGCACCTTCCTTCCTCCATCCTGGTGTCGGCCTATGCACCCTTCAGTCTGCTGCTGCCTCGTGCGGCGGTCATGGTGCATCACGGAGGAATCGGCACCGTGGCACAATGTTTCGCCGCAGGCATCCCCCAGCTCGTCGTTCACATGTCATTGGATCAACCCGACAATGCCGCCCGGGTGGCACGCCTGGGCGTGGGCTTGAGCATTGGCATCGGGCGGCTCACCGCGGCGCGACTGTTACCGCTCTTGAAACGCTGCCTCGAAGATGAGACCATCAAGGAGCAAGCGAGGCAGCGGGCCCGGCACTTGCAGCAACGGCAGCCTGTGGCGGAGTTGTTAGATTGGTTGGAGGAGACCATGGGCGGAGGGATGCGGCAAAATGATGAAAGATAAGATCAAGGATTCGGGGCCTGAGTTCCCTTTAGAAAAGGAGTCTCCTTTTGTGAAAAAGTTCTTGCGGGGGCGTCCCCCACTTGCTCCCCGGCCACAGACATTCGGTTTCCAGCACCAAAATGGGGGCCGCCGCACATGCTCAATCCGGCGCTGCGCCCTGGGCAGCAACTTCAGCCGCTGGGGGAGAGCGTGGCGCAGCGGCTGGAGGGCAAGCTGAGAGGCACGCAGAGATTATTGCCGGCATTGCAGGTGGTTTGGATTCTTCAACTATCACGCAAGCATCAGTCAGGCCGAGCACGCGACGGCGGCAACCCGCAAGGTGTCGGGGGCGTTTTGAGCGATCTGCAAAAGCCTAATAGCCGCGCCGGAAGGTGAGCGGAGGCCACGTTCCCAGGCGACCGCAGTGGCCTTTGGAACATTGAGGAGATCGGCAAAAACCGCTTGGCTGACATTCAGACTGGCGCGGATTCCGGCGATGTCCGCGCCGGTCAAAGCCGCTGGACGGATCTTGATTCGGTGGGTGCGGGCGGTAATCTTGCCGGCGGCGTGTGCTGCTCCCTGCTGCATGCTGGTGAGCAGGTCAGCAAAGTTGAAATCAGGGATTTTTGCGGTTTTCGGCATAGGTGGCTTTGATTTGCTCGGCGATGATGCCGAGGTGGTTGCGTTGCGATGCACTCAGGTTTGCGGTGTCGGATTTCTTGAAGAGAAGGAAGAAGTAAAGGAGGTGGTTTTCCGGGAGATATAGGTAGATGACCCGGGCACCACCGCTTTTCCCCCGCCCGCCCAATGCCATCCGGGTCTTGCGCAGGCCGTGACACCCGACGAGCAAGTCGCCGCGCTCCGGGTCTGTCAGCCGTTCCTGTTGGAGGGCGAGATAGTCTCCATCCTCTACACACTCAGCGAGTTGGCGGGTGAAAAGCGGAGTTTCCACGAATGTCAGCGTCACGCGAACTAGAATACCATGTATCGCATCCGCGTCAAGAATGGCCGGCTGATTTTTTGAATTTTGATAGAAAAGGGATAGAAAAGGAGTCTCCATTTATGAAAAAGTTCTTGCGGGGGCGTCCCCCACTTGCTCCCCGACCACTGCCATTCGGTTTCCAGCACCAAAATGGGGGCCTCAGCACCTGCTCAATCCGGCGCTGCGTGCCAGCCTTGGACTGCCGGCAGCCTGCTGCCGCTGTGATGCTCGCAGCCTGCTGCGGCATGGACGGGAGAGGGGTTGGTGATCGAACCACGATCACTCCCCGCCAGCAGGCTGGCCGTGTTCTACAACTGCAGCAGGCTGCCGGCGGTCACGGGAGCGCCGTCCCGGACAACGCGGACGAGACCCAAGGGCAACGCCCCGCGCACTCCCGATTTTTCTCCTGGGCTGGCGGAGGGTGTCGGCCCCGCAGCGATGCCTCGGCACGGATGGCCTGGGCGAGCATCCGGTTCATTTTCAGTCCGTCCACCGTGGCGCGGCCCGTGGGAGCGTGCTCGACGACGCGACCGACTCGCCACTGAAAGTGATCGGACCAGACCTAACAGGCGGCATGCGCGGATGATTCACGAATTCGTCTGAAACGCCAACAAGTGCCAACTCATTTTCCGCCGGGAGCAGGAACTGTGAAACTCAGAGATTCCGAGCCGACCGAAAAATGACTTGGCACCTCTCCGCGCCAACGACGCGCCGGTTGGTTTGGAAATTTCGTGCTTCGTGCTTGGTGCTTTTCCCCAAGGCACCGCCCGCGCCCTGCTCCGTGTCGCCGAGTGCCATCCCCAAATGGTGCTGGAGGCCCTCCATCGGTGAAATGCGAGACCCGAGACATTTCAGAACAAGCACACCTTCTACGTCCGCCACATGATCTCCGTCGACAAAGGAGCCATGCGCGAAGAGTTGGATTGATGAATGCTGAGGCTGAGTGTTGATTGTTGAGGTGACCGCAGGCTTGATTCTTCCTCTTCCATTCAAAAATCAAACCTCAGCAATCATCACTCATCAATCCGCCCCACTCTTCACCTCCGAGCAGGTCTGCCAGCCATCCGCCCCCGCGCGAAATGACTCCCCGCGCCCCGGAACATGGCCCGCCATCGCCCCGCCAGCAGATCCCCGCCGCCCGGAACGCCGCTCCAGAAGATCCGCGTCACCTCCCGCGCCGGGCACTCGGCGGCAGCAATCTGCCCCCAAGTGCCGTCATTTGCTTGCCCTGAGCGCTTGCATCCTGCAAAACCGTCCTGTCATCCATGTCGTTCCTGCTCGAAGAACTCCCCTATCAAAAGAAAGCTATCGATGCCGTCGTCGGCGTTTTCGACGGCCAACAGCGGAATTTCTTCCACAATCCCTTCCACGGCGACGTCCAGCCCAACATTCTAACCCTCTCCACCCAGGACCTCACCGCGAACAAACGCGCCATCATCGCTGCCAACGGCCTCACCGAAGGCGAGGCTCATCTCAGCCTCGTGCCGGACTACTGCATCGAGATGGAAACTGGCACCGGCAAGACCCTCGTCTATCTCCGCACCATCTATGAACTCTGCGAGGCCTACGGCTTCACCAAGTTCATCATCATCGTCCCCTCCGTGCCGATCCGCGAGGGTGTGCTGGACACCATCGCATCCTTCGGTCCCCAGCTTCACCGCGTTTACGGGCCGCGCCTCCACGCCTTCGAATACGACAGCAAGAAGCTCACCGAGGTCAAGCGCTTCATCAGCGGCACCGACCTCCAGGTCATGGTGATGACCACCCAGTCGTTCAACTCCGACGACAACATCATCAACCAATCCGGTCGGGACGATTCCCCCGACGGCCTGTCCTACTGGCAGGCACTCTCGCAGGTCCGGCCCATTCTCATCATGGACGAGCCGCAGGAGGGCATGGATACCGCCAACATCACGCCGCGCATCGAGGCGCTCAATCAGACGTACTCGGACATCAAGAAGCGCCAGGAAATCGGCCGCGGCCTGCGCATCTGCCGCAATCAGGACGGCCAGCGCGTCTATGATCGCGAGGATGTCACCGAGGGCGAGGAAATCAACCAGCTCACCGTCATCCCTAACGAAACCTACGAGACCTTCGTCACCCAGTACCAGTCCGAGATCGGCGCCTCCATCAAGCCCCGCCACACCCACAAGGGGAAACGCCAGGGCGAGCACCTCGTGCGCCTCTGCGAGGCCCAGTTCAGGAGTGAGCGCTTCCGCCGGTTCTGGCAACGCCTCGGGCAGCGCACCGATTACACCGTTCACTTCGACGAGGAGGATCTGGTCGCCGCCTGCGTCACCGCCCTCAATGCCATCGAGGTGCCCCGCTATGAGGCTGAGATCGTCGCCATGCGCATCGATGAATTCACGGCGACGGGCGAGCGGGCCGTGTTGCTCGGCACCGATACCCAGAAGCTGGAAGCCTGCTTCACGCCGATGGATCTCATCGAGGAACTCTCCGAAAACACCCAGCTTGCCTATCCCACCTTGATCCGGATTCTCTCCGCCGTAACAAACGGCGACCAGCTCGTCCGCAATCCGCCGCGCTACCTGCACGAGGCTGGCCGCAGGATCACCCGCATCAAGCTCGATGAAATGGTCCGCACCATCGACTACCGGCCCACCGGCGAGATGTTCGGCTTCGATCTGTTCAAGGATGTGATCCCCACCTACCGCCAGATCGTGCCCACGCCTAACAGCGGCGTCTATGACCACGCCATCATCGACTCCAATTCCTCGCCGGAGCGCCACTTCGCCATGCAGGCGGACGGCGACCCGCGGGTCGTCTGTGTGCTCAAGCTGCCTGATTGGTACAAAATCCCCACGCCCAATGGCAACTACTCACCGGACTTCGGCCTCGTCGTCACTCACAAGAACCTCCGCGACGGCGCGGAGCTTGAGGTGTATCTCGTCGTCGAAACCAAATCCTACAGCTCAATTGAGGAACTTGACCCCGACGAGCAGTTGAAGATCCGCTGCGCCGTCCGCCATTTCGAGGCGCTCGGGGTCACCACCAACCAGCCGCTTCTGTTCCACGCCCCCGTGGACCGCCTCTCCAGCGTGGTCAGCGAAGAACCGGCCCCCGCCAAACCCGCACCCGAACCCATGGGCTTCTATGCCCCCAAGACCACCCTCGCCGAAACCCTCACCCAAGCCCTCGCCTACGAATGATTCCCCAAGAAATCAAAAATCATCACTCATAAATCCCTATCTTCAATCCAATCCCCGCCAAGCCCCATGCCCGCCGAATCCCTCACCGACCTCCTTCCCACCACCCCCGATCTTCGCGCGGAGCGGCTCGCCGAACTCAAGCGGCTCTTCCCCGATCTGTTCACCAACGAGGGCCGCCTCGATCCCGCCGAGTTGCAGCGCCTCGTCGCCCCCAATGAGGTCCACGAAACCGAACGCTACGAATTCAAATGGTATGGCAAGGCCGCCTCCAAATGCGAGGCCTTCACCCCCACCACCGCCACCCTCGTCTATGACCACGCCCGCTCGGTCAATCCCGACCAGGCCAACGGCAACATGATCATCGAGGGCGAAAACCTCGAAGCCCTCAAGCTCTTGCTCAGCGCCTACCGCGAGCAGGTGAAAGTCATCTATATCGATCCGCCCTACAACACCGGCAAGGATTTCATCTATCGAGACAACTATGCCGAGGGCAAGCAACAGTATTGGGAGCGGGCCGGCGCAGCGGAGGAGGGCGTGAAGCTGGAAAGCAATCCAGAAACCTCTGGGCGCTATCATTCGGATTGGTTGTCCTTCATTCAGGAGCGACTCTTGGTGTCGCGTCAGCTTCTGAGAAGAGACGGCGTAGTTCTCATTTCCATTGATGACCATGAAATTCACAATCTGCGCCGCCTTGTGGATGATGTGCTCGGACCGGAGAACCATATTGCAACATTGGTTTGGTAAAAGGGGCGCAAGAATGACGCCAAGTTCTTTTCGGATGGTCACGAGTACATTCTTGTTTACGCGAAAGACTTGCAGCACCTCAATGACAAGTAAGTGCGGTGGCGAGAGGAAAAGCCCGGCGCTCGTGAGATTTGGAATGAGTACCTCAGGCTGAAGAGCATTCAAGGCGACAACTTGATTGAAATCGAACGTGAGCTGACCCGCTGGTTTCGGGACCTTCCCGCCAAGCATCCTTCAAAGAAACTCCAACGGTATCGCCGGGTGGACAAACATGGCCCCTGGCGAGACCGCGACATTTCATGGCCCGGAGGCGATGGTCCACGCTATGATGTTCCCCATCCCACCACCAAAGTACCATGTGAAGTTCCCGAGCGCGGATGGGGCTTCTCCAAGCCAGAGGAAATGCAACGCCAGATTGACGCTGGCCTTGTGGTATTTCGTGAGGATCACACCCAACCGCCGTTTCGCAAGGCTCACCTCCGGCCGATTCCAGATGAACTCGTATCCGAAGAGGTTGACGAGTTGGATGAGGAAGAGGACGACGCCGACGAAGGAGGTTTTGCCCAGCAAGTTAGGGGCACATACTTCTACAAACAGTCCCAACCCACGGTTAGACATCTTCGTTCGTTGATGGGTGCGAAGTTGTTTCCTAATCCCAAAGACCCTGTCGAGATTGCCCGTCTGATCCATTACGTCTGCCAAGGAGAACCTGGCGCTCTCGTTCTTGACTTCTTCGGTGGTTCAGGAACGAGTGGCGAAGCGGTGCTGTCATTGAATTGCGACGAGGCAACCAGCTACCGATTTGTTCTCGTTCAGATTCCAGAAGCAGTGGACCCTTCAAAGAGAGAAGGCAGAGCAGCACTGAAGCAACAACTCAAGACCATCTCCGCCATCACCATCGAGCGCGTCAAGCGCGTCATCCTAGGCTATGGCGACAACCCACAGCCGCTCCCGGACACCGGCTTCAAGGTGTACAAGCTCACCAAATCGAATTTCCCGCGCTGTGAGTTCACGCCCGATCCCAAAGTGAGCGAGGCGGAGAACGTCGCGGCGCTCAAGCGCTACATTCAGGAGAAGGAAGCCGCCTTCCTCTTCCCCTTGGCGGCGGAGGCCGAGCAGGCGGTCTTCGACGAAGTCCTCCTCAAGTGCGGCTTCCAACTCCACTACACCCGCACCCGCCGCGACGATTTCCCCGACAACACCGTCCTCGCCGTCACCGACGGCCAGCGCAGCGCCCTCGCCTGCCTCGCCTGGAACGAACCCATCAAGGAATCCACCCTCAAGCACCTCCGCCACCTCGACGAAGCCGGCCATAAACCGTTCTTCATCTGCCTCGAACGCTCCCTCACCACCACCACCAAGTGGAACCTCGACCACCTGCTCGGGAAGCGCCTGACGGCGTTCTGATTTTCCCTTCGTCCCGCCCACCGCCACCCGCAAGCACCCCTTGAACGAACCCAGCCGATTTCTCCTCCACACCGGATTCATCCTCAACCACCGTCCGACCGCCATCACGATCAAGAATAGCTGCTGAAACAATCCAATTGACACGGAATCCGTGTTGCACGAAATTAGCGCCATGAGAAACGTAACCCTCACCCTACCTGACGAGGTGGCTCTCCGCGCTCGGGTGTGGGCGGCTGAGGCGGATACCAGCCTGTCTGCCTTCCTTTGCCGCTTGCTGACCGAGAAGATGGAGAACGAGGCGGACTATCGCCGGGCGAGCGGGGATTTCTTTTCCCGCCAACCCGTGATCCTTCAGGAAACTCCCAGTCCCTATCCCACCCGCGACGAACTCCCTGACCGCGCCGGTCTTCGTTGACACCAACATTCTGGTTTATGCCCGGGATGCCGGTGAGACTGCCAAACAACCCCGCGCCGCGGAAATTCTCCGTCGGCTTTGGGAAACCCGCGCCGGCCGCGTCAGTTCCCAGATCCTTCAGGAATACTATGTGACCGTCACCCGCAAACTCCGACCGGGCCTACCCCGTGCGGACGCCCGGGCCGATGTCACCGCGTTCCAAGCATGGCGGCCGCATTCACCCAGCCCGGCCACCTTCCGCCGCGCGTGGGAGGTGGAGGATCGTTTTGGCTTTTCCTGGTGGGACAGCCTCGTGATCGCCTCCGCCTTGGAAAGCGGAGCCAGCCTCTTGCTCAGCGAGGACCTCCAGCATGACCAATCCATCTCCGGCCTGCGCGTACTCAATCCCTTCCACCCGGATTTCCAAATGGCCGACCTGCCTTCAATATCGACCGAAGCTTCCCGCCGGTTTTCAAGGTCATGAACGAATGCCCGCACCTGATTTTCCAGGTGCTCACCAAGCGCGGCGAGCGCCTGGAGGCGGATTGGAAGCATCTGACCTGGACCGAGAACATCTGGATGGGCGTGAGCGTGGAGAACGACCTGGCGACGCCCCGCATCGACAGTCTGCGCAAGGTTCCGGCGGCGGTGAGATTTCTATCCTGTGAGCCGCTGATCGGCCCGCTGCCGAGGCTCAATCTGAACGGGATCGACTGGGTGATCGTGGGTGGCGAAAGCGGCGTTCACCCCAGGCCGATGCAGCAGCAATGGGTGATGTCGATTCGCGACCAGTGCCACCAGCATCACGTCGCGTTCTTCTTCAAGCAATGGGGTGGCCGCAACAAGAAGGCGGCTGGCAGGGAACTCGAGGGAATGCATCACGACACCTTTCCAAAATCGAAAAAACGCTGCTTGATCAAACAGCCCGCGTGAGCCAATTCAGAAAGAGATTCTCAGCCTTGATGCTCCACCATTCATAGTCGGCCAGGGGTTTCTACTTTGCCAATCTCTCCAGGGTCATGTTCTCTGCGATGGTGTCGTGCGGGATGAGCGCGTATTTCCAGGGTTTGCCACCGTGTTTGGCGGCGTAGTCGCTGGCGTTTTGGCACCAGGTCTCGGCGACTTGCTTCTTGGCTTGGACAATGGGGTCGTCCATCTCGTTCCTCGCCTTGGGCTCTAGCATGAAGATATTTGACTCTGTTTCGGCCACGAAATCGGGTTGATACTCGGGATGGTCGGCACCGTGTTTGTAGAAGATTTGGAACTGGCCCTTGGCGGGCTTGAACCACTTCACGGCATCGCGCTCCAGGATGAGGGCGAGGCGGCGCTCGGTGTCGGAGTGGAATTTCTGCACGGGGTAGAGGCACTTCGTGAATCCCCCGAAGAGATACTTCGCCATGTTGCTCTTGTCCGCCGGTGACACGTGGTAGTCGAGTGGCGGTTCGGTGGCACTGGCGGTGAAGGCGCTGGGTTTCAGGTCGGTGAAGCCTTTGCTGATCTTCACGTCATAGCCCACGGCCTCCTCCCTGAAGTGCTTCTGCATCTGCACATGGATGAACTTCGCCACTTCCTGTTGGTGAAAGCGTAGCACCTTGCGGGTATCGTCCTCGCTCAGGTAGCCGCGGAAATGCTTCACCGCTTGGGCGGCCAGGTCGTAGAGCAAGTCGGCGTGACTGTCGTAGGCGATATCGTCGAAGTCCACCAGGCCGCTGACCACGTAGTCTTCGAGCCGAGCTTCCTCGATGCCGCCTTTGCCGAGGCCGATGGTCTCGCTCTTGCCGGTGCGGAGATATTGCACCCACAACTCATCCGACGGTGGCTGGTAGTTGATCGTGCCGAGTTCCAGGGTGAACGGCTCAAACCAGGTTTTCACCTCGCCCTTGGGCACCACCAGGATGCGGGGAATGGGGATCATTTCCTGCACCACCAGGTTCGTGGTCTGGCTGATGATGGCCGCGAAGTCGGGTTGCTCGACGATGCCTTCCAGTTCCAACTGCTTCACTTGATATTGCGCCTCCACTTCTCGCAGGATGAACTGCTGCACCTCGGGCGACTTCAGCGCCTCCATTGTCGGAGCCTGCTCGGGTTTGGCTTCCAGCCGCTTGATGACCTCGTAGGCGAGCCGGGCCACGCGCTGCTGCTCCGGGGTGTCGAAGGCTGGCGTGGTGTCCTTACCGGCATCGACCGTGCTGGCGGTTTGCTGCTCGGGTTGGAAGCCGAGCATGGCTTTCAGGTTCGACTCGGAAACCACCGTCGCGGTCTTTTGTTCCACCTCATCCGGCGTCAGGATGATTTGCTGCATCTTGATGATGGATCCGGGCCGGTTGGCCTCGTCGATGATCTCCTGGAATCTGTCATGGGCGATGATGCTCAGCCGGTCCACCGCTGCCACGCCGGTGCGCTTGCCGTAGGGCAGCCGCAGACCGCGACCGATGGATTGCTCGATGAGGATACGGGCATTGGCGGCGCGCAGGGGGACAATGGTGTAGAGGTTCGTCACGTCCCAACCCTCCTTGAGCATGTTCACGTGGACCACGATCTCCGTGGGTTCGTCGTTGTGCTCCACCTTGAGCAGGCGGCCCACCATCTCGTCTTCCTCCGCGCCGGTCTTGCTGCTGTCCACTTGGATCACCTTGTCCGCGTAGCGCCCTTCAAAGAAATCTGCCGATTTGATCAGATCCACCAGGCTCTTCGCATGCGTCGTGTCACGGGCGATGATCAGCACGAAGGGTTTCACAATCTCCACGTCCGCCTCGCGGGCGTAGGTTTCCAGCAATACCTTTGTTTGCTCGTGCATCCGCACGCCGTCTTCCAGCTTCAGCCTCTCGATGGCTTCCGGGGCCATACCTTTGGGATCGAAGTCCTTGCGGGTCACCACGGCGGGCTCCTTGACAAAGCCATCCGCCATCGCCTGGCCCAGTGGATAGTCGAGGATTACGTTCTTGAAAGCCACCGCACCTTTCGGGCCTTCCACGAATGGCGTTGCTGTCAGTTCCAGGCCCAGCACGGGGTTCAATTCATTAATGGCCCGCACCCCGGCGCTCGCGCGGTAACGGTGGCTTTCGTCCATGATGAGCACCAGGTCCGGCAGCCCGGCCAGATACTCGAAATAGCTCTCACCGATGTATTCGCTCAGCCGTTTGATGCGGGGCGACCTGCCGCCGCGCACCTCGCTGTTGATCTTGCTGATGTTGAAGATGTTGATCTTGCAGCGCAGCAGTTGGTCGAACAGCGTGCCGGCCTTGGATTCGTAGTCCTCGCCCGTGATAATCTCCGGCGGGTCGGTGGCAAACTCCGCGATGCCTTTGAAGACATACTTCCGCGTGTTCGGGGTAAAGTCGCCAATCAGCTTGTTGTAGATCGTCAGGTTGGGTGCCATGACGAAAAAGTTGTTGATGCCGTGTTCCAGATGCAGGTAGGCGATGAAGGCCCCCATGAGGCGCGTCTTGCCCACGCCGGTGGCGAGCGCAAAGCAGAGTGAGGCAAAATCCCGCTCGAAGTCCGTCACCGTGGGGAACTCGCTGCGGAGGGCAGCCAGTAGGACCTCAAGGTCCGTGCCCTTCCGCGGTGGGGCGAGTTCCGTGATGCGGTGAAGAATTTCCAGCGAGTCACGCTGCGGCTTGCGTAGGCTCAGACGACCGGCGATGGCGTTGACGTTCCGGTTCATGGCTTGCCTCCTTTTCTCACGGGCAGCTTCTTGATCGCCTCTGCCAAATCGTTGTCCACGGCACTGGGCTGTGCGTCGAGCACCCGACGGTAGCGGTCATACTCCAGCTCGGCTTTGGCTTTCGCCAGCTCGGCGGAAATCTTGCCAGCATGGGCCAGCAGCTCGTGATCTCCGGCTTTCAGAAAATCATCCAGCTTCACGGCCCAGTCCCTCATCTTCATCAGGCGTCCCCGTTTCGCCTGCACCTCGGCAAACTCCAAGTAGGCCATCACGATGCTGTTGAGCAGGTCCAGCTCGGTTGCGGAGAGGTAGTTCTTGGCCACCACGATCTCAGCGCTCGTCGGTCCCGTGCCGGTGAAATGCTGCACCCCCATGTTTGGCAGAGCGGCATCCGCACGGGCATGGATGACTTCCGCCGCAGTGTGGCCGTGCGCCGCCCAGTGCATCTTGTTCTGCACTTGGGCAAAGAACGCCTGACTCGTCTCCGACTTCCCGTCGTAGTCGATGCTGGTGGCGAAGATGTCGCAAATCTTCCGCCAGAAAACCTTCTCGGATGAACGGATGTCCCGGATGCGGGTCAGCAAGCGCTCGAAATACACGCTGGAGCCGGGCTGCTTCAGCCGCTCATCATCCATGGCGTAGCCCTTGACCGCATACTCCTTCAGCAGCGCGGTGGCCCACTGCCGGAATTGAATGCCGCGTGCGGAACGCACCCGGTAGCCCACCGCAAAGATGGCCTCCAGGTTGTAGAAGTCCACGTCGTAGGTTTTGCTGTCGGCGGCAGTTGTTGCATGATTTGCAACAACTGAGTCCCGCACCAATTCTCCTTCCTCAAAGATGTTCTTCAAGTGCTTGGAGATGACGGATTTGTCCCGTCCGAACAGCTCCGCCATCTCGTTGAGCGACAGCCACAGCGTCTCGTTGTAAAAACGGCATTCCACCCGCACCGAGCCGTCGCCAGCTTGGTAGAGGACCATTTTCGCCGGTGATTCGTCAGGGGCGCTCATACTGCACCTCCTTCTGCGAAGAGTTCCATCTGGCCGGCTTTCGGTGGTGCTTTTGGCAGGTTCTCCACTTTGAGGCTATAATCGTCCTTGCCCCATTCGCAGCGGCCGAGGACGGCTTTGGGGATCTTTTTCACGGTCAGGTTTGGGTAGCCGTCCTTGCGCCCCCGGAAGGCGGAGCAAACGACGAGGAGACTTCGGTCAGCGCCCACTTCGTCGCTGAGCTGCTGGAGCTGGTCGTGGCTCAGGTTGGCGGTGGTGGTGTAAATGAAATCGCGCTCGGTGCTGTGGCCGTGCTGCCAGTAGAGCGTGTCGCTGGGGGAGTATGTGAAACCTTCCAGCTTGCACACGGCTTCGGCCAGCATCGGAGCATTGTATTCCTGGCTGATAACCCACTGGCCCCACTTGTCCCGCGTCAGCAGGGAGGGAGCGAGGCGGTAGTAGCGGAAGCCGCCGCCGCCCTGCCAGCCCACCGCCTCCGTGATGCCGCCGGGGTCCGCGCCATCCACCACCTTCTTCAGGCGTGGCAGACAATGCGTGTGGCAGTGCTCCCCCAACTCAATCCCGATCCACCGCCGCCCCATCTTGTGCGCCACCGCCGCCGTCGTGCCGGAACCAAGGAAGGAGTCCAGCACGAGATCGCCGGGGTTGGTGGAAATTTGGAGCACTCGTTGAACCAGAGCTTCGGGCTTGGGAGTGCCAAATGAAGAGTCGCCCGGGAAGAGTGCCCTCATCTCATTCTTTGATGTACGGTTGCTGCCAACATCCTCCTTTGTCCACAGTGTCCGTGGGACAAGATCACCAACCTCATTCAAGTATCGTTTGATGCTCGGCCTAGCGTCGCCTTTTGGACCCCACCAAACTCGCCCATCAGCATCAAGTTCTCGTAGGCGCTCCTCGGACACACGCCAATAGCGTCCAGGCGGTGGTGAGAAGCTTCTCCCTGTTGGCCCCACCATTGTGTATTGCCCTTTGGAATATGGCTTGTTTGCATACGGATCTCCAGGAATCCAAAGCCCACGCGGATCATTGTCGGGATTGGTGTAAATCGAGTTGGCTGCTTCTGTGCGCGGAAGCCGTGATGGAACCCATGTCGGAATCTTGGAATAAACCAATACGTGATCGTGATCTTCCGAGAACTGACGAGCTGTGTTACGCGGTGAATCCGCCTTTTGCCAGACCACATTTGCAACGAAGTTTGAACGACCAAACACCTCATCACAGAGCACTTTGAGATAGTGCGCCTCATTGTCATCAATTGTAATCCAAAGCGAGCCATCGGCGCTCAATAGGCATCTGCATAGTTCGATTCGATCTCGCATCAATGACAACCAAATCGAATGCTCGATGCCATCATCATAGTGCTCGAAGGCACTGCCGGTGTTGTAAGGTGGATCAATGAATATGCACTTCACTTTCCCGCCGAAGTCCTGCTCCAGGGCCTTGAGGGCGAGGAGGTTGTCCCCGTGGATGAGGCGGTTGTCGAAGAGGTCCCCGTCCGTGACCCGGTGCGCCGCATGATGCGAGCGCTCCGGCTCCTCCAGCAGGATGCGCGGCTCCAGCTTCGGCCGGTGCTCCTTGCCGATCCAGGTGAGTTCGAGTTTGGTTTTCTTGGACACAGGTGTTAAGAATTCTTGAAGGCTTTGACGCACGCGGTCCAAATGGCGGGATGAACGGTTCGCAGAGAAGACATGGGAGGCTCGTTGATTCCGGCTCCTCGAAAGCACCAGCCAAGAAGGCCATATTCATCCATATTTTTTAGGTTGGAGATCAAAGTCGTGGCATCAGCCGTCGATGAAGCCGCGGCTTCTGCAATGAGGTGTGAAATCTGTTTGTAGGTCTTTTGATGTCCCGCCGCGAGAGCTTCCCTTCTATCCAAACCAAGCACCTTAACAGTCATTTCTCGCTTTGGATCTGGGTTTCTTTGTGGGTCGTATCTCGCCGAAATGTTTCCTGTCTGTGGATCGAAATCCAAAGACAGCCAGGGATCATCCTTGGTGGGATCAATCAGCAGCGGTTTCTTTCCGGCATCCATTGGGAACCTCGTCCCTTTGTAATCACGACCGCATGCGGTGCATCCCAGTAATAGATTGTTCCAACGGAACATTTTTTTCGGATGGTGCATCTTCGGCCAAAAATGCTCGATGTCTGTTCCTTGTGAGTCACCGCAATACATGCACCGCTCTCTATTTCCAGCCATCTCAAGCAAGGTATCGAAGGCAATCTTGAGCGGTTTGTTCTGGCGCGCGCGATTCCATTCCTTTTGAACGTCGAGCGATTTTAACACGAGTTTGCCGTTCGCATTCGCTTGCTCCGTGCGCAGCTTGCGAGCCTCTGCTTGCGGAAGTGGTTTTCTACGAATCTTCCGCATGACTCAGGGAGCTTCGTCGTTATCCACGAAAAGTTCGAGTTGCTCGAAACGCTTCTGTTCAGTCGGGTTGAGCTTGCCCACCGCACGGCGGACGGCGACCAGACGCGAATACTCGGCTCTCGCATCAACCGCTCTGGGCGACCGGGTATTCTTGAGCCCAAATGCCGGGGTCAACAGGATCGTATCGGGCCTAGAGGAAATGATCTTGCGGTAATCTTCATCACTTAAAGCGTGCGGGTCGAGTTCGCTTCCAGGTTCCGGCAACACGAACAGCCCGTTGGGATCGGCTGCCTGGCAAATGATCGGACTGTGCGTGGTGACAAGAAACTGGACGTTGGGAAAATGTCCTTTCAACCAAAAGCCGATCTCGCGCTGCCACTCGGGATGAAGGTGGGCGTCGATCTCATCAATCAAGACGACTCCCGAGGAAATCACGCTCATCTTCCCTTCAGCGTTACGTTCAACAAGGCTGTTGTGCGCCGAGCGAAGCAAGGCGCTTCTTGTCAGGTGAAAGACCTGATGTTTCAAAACCTAGCCAGTAGAAACTACCGAGTGTTGCAGACATGACAGCTAACCCATTGGAACTTCGCGGGAGGCACCGCGTGAACAACA
>JAPLUI010000457.1 GCA_026397725.1 Verrucomicrobiota bacterium
CCTGCGGACGTCAGCCGATCCTCGCAACCCAACCCCTCTGACCGCCAGTCGATTCAGCCTCTAACAGAAGAAATCCAGTTTTGCTCCGTCTCTGTCCAGTTTTGCTCCGTCTCTGTCTAGTTTTGCTCCGGCCCCGACAGGACTGCCGACGATTGCCCCACCGCGCACCCTGCGTGAGCTTGGAACGGCTTCCGAGATTTTCCGCCAGGCGAAGGGCTTGGACAAGCCGAGCGGGGGTAGCGGCCAGCGGGTGTTGATCCAGGTGGGGGCGCGGTTCAGGGAGGTGGGGACGGACCGAGCGACGGGGCGGACGGTGGAAGTTGAAGCGGACGCGGCGGAAGAATGAGGGTTGCCAGCCGGGCGTAGGTGGGGTTACTTACCGGCATGCAGACGAGCAGCATTGTCAGAATCGATCCTGAAATCATGAGCGGCGAGCCGTGCTTCGCGGGCACGCGGGTGCCGGTCCGGGCGTTGCTGGATTACATCGAGGGCGGCGATACGATTGATGAGTTCTTGGAACAATACCCCACCGTCCCGCGCACGCAGGCCATCGCCTTCCTCGAACAAGCCAGCGAAAAACTGCTCGCCACCGCCTGAATGCGCATCCTCCTCGACGAATGTCTGCCCAAGGATCTGGCGCGGGAACTGCCCGGTCATGCCGTCACCACCGTGCCGCAAGCCGGGTGGGCCAGCGTCAGCAACGGCAAACTGCTCCGCCTGATCGCCGCCTCCGGGAAATTCGACCTGTTCCTCACGGTGGACAAACGCCTCCCGCAGCAGAACAAGACCTCGGCGCTGCCGTTCGCCATTGTCGTGTTGCGGGCCAAGTCCAATCGGATGCCCCATGTGTTCCCCTTCGCGCCGGAAATCCTGCGCCGCCTCGCCGAATTCCAGCCCGGCCAGGTCCATGTCCTGACGCCGCCGGAGTGAGGCTTGCCTGCGCTTCAGCCCGTATTGTCTGGGTCACTCATTGCCTTTCCATCTGAAGGCACGGCGAAACCCGAGTTGCTCAGCTTGCGCAACTGTCTCCACGTAGCACTCAAGCAGCTCATCATTTATTAATGTTTTGTCGTACTGCTGGTCGAATGGCAAATGATAGATTTTCTCCCCGGTGACTCTGGACACGTTGCATTTGATCGATGGGTAACTCTCAAGAGACTTCCTTTCAACGTATGCAACGCCAAGAGCATCCGCAAACAGCTTGGCCGTCTCGGACAGCGTGGTGGAAGTGAAGAGGCATGGTCTGATGCGCTTGTCATTCAGAAAGCTCGGGAACAGCTCAAGCTGCCTTGAAGCTCCTCGACAGGTCTGTAGATAATACATTACAGACGTGCCAAAAAGCTGGTTAATGTGCTTTTCGTGAATCGTTTTCGTTCTTGACCAACACTTGCACTGAACGATTTCTACATGACCCCCTTTTTTGCAGATGAGGTCGCGCCCAAGATCCTCAATGCCCTTGTGTATGCCTTGGTAATACACATCAAAACCGTTCCTCTCGTATAAATATCCGATGTATCGTTCGTAATCTCTGCCGACTTGCCACGCTCGCTTGCGACGTTTCCAGTAATTGTCAAGCGCACGTTGATTCTTCTCCGCACTCGGGAGTATTGCGTATTCCTCAGCCGTGAGAAAGTCCCGTGCGCGGTCAGCCTCCTGTTCGTCGTCAGCAGTCTCATTTTGATTCGCGTCCCGACCCAAGAGTTCCTGAAGCAACTCCGTTACATGGTCTTCTTTGAAGTCAGACAACCACGGGAAAAGCGTTTCATAGTATTCGATAAGATACATGGTGACACGAGACAGTTTTTCGAGACGCTTTTTCTCCCGACTAATTTGTCGCACCGTGTCGGCGGCTTTCTGGGCGGGGTGCTGCTTGTCTTCGAGGTATTCCGCAAGCTTGCAGTCCCGAAGCGCGAGGTAGTCTGCCCAAGCGGATGCAAGCCAGGGGAACCCGCGTGTTTGCTCATCAAGCATTCGTTTGGCGGCCTCGCGATCAGTGGCCTGCAATACACGTAAGAACTCCTTTAGAGCCAGCGGCTCTCTCATCGCCTTTTCAACCTCACTTCTCCGTTTCTAGTTGAATACGTTCTTTGCGAATCTCTGCCTTTGCCCCCCCGAAGGTATTCATCGACAATCTCTTTTGAATTGATCTCATTGCGTCGAATTCGCGTCTGAAGCGAGACCTTAAATTGCTCGAATTCAGTCTTTAGCTGCTCTAACTCCGCAATTTTCGCGGATAGTTCCGTGTAATTCCTAGCAAATTCTTCAGTGTACATCTTGCGGAGCTATTTCAGTGAAACGGAATCGATATCGCCGAATTTGAGTTCGCTTGCCTTGATAAGAAAACGGCACTTGGGGTAGTTGGGGCAGCCAAGAATCTTTCCGTAGTATCCTACAATCCTAACCTTCAATGTGTCGCCGCACTTGGGACAAATGTTGACACATCGCTCTCGGTGCCACAATTCAACCAGAGTCACTTTCAGAGACTCTTTGCATTCATTTAGTGTGCGCTCGGGTTCTGTTGCATAAATGGCGGTTATTCTATTGGAAAGCGCATTGAGGCTGGGCAGAAGTTCACGAGAACGCTTATCTTCGCGTCGCCGTTTCACCATTGCTAAGATGCCGCCGATTGCCGCAACCAGGCCAATTCCCACGATGACTGCCAAAAGTTCCACTATTCCATCTCCTTGTATATGGCGGAATTTCCCGCATCACCTGTCAGCCCCCGCCCGCAGCCCCCGCACTTGAATTTCAGCTTCATGGCAATTCATACAAACAAGAGACAGCCACCCCGGCAAGGAAGAACGCCCCGGCACCGCTGCCGTGGTTTTAGTGTCGGAACCGGGACCGTCTTTTCCATCGCCTGAGAAATCCAAGGTGAGGCATCCGATTATGGGGCGGTTTCGTCCGCCACCCGGAAATATCGCTTCGTCACGTTGCGGGTGGAATAGAACCGCTGGATGACAGCGCCGGTGCCCGCGATGCCGGTTTCCACGGTGGTCCAGGTGGCGAGGTCGGTCGAGTCTTCGATGCGATAGGTTTTACCGACGGCAGCGGGAAAGGTGAACTCGATGGCCGTCCGGGCCTCGGCAACCAGCGCGGGATGATCCAAGGGGTCGATTGGAGACTTACCGGTGAGCACCTCATAGCCGTCGAGGAAACCATCAGCATCGGTGTCCAGGAGGTTCGGATTTGTGTGATAGGTGAACACCTCCGCTCCATCCCGCAGCCCATCGTTATCGGAGTCGGAGTTCGTCGGACTCGTTCCCGTATCCTCAGGGGAAACATAGATGCCGGTACCCGTCTCATAGGGGTCGAAAATACCATCGACGTCGCTGTCAGCGAGACGCGCCACACGGAAACCAATCCAGTTCGTTTCGTATGTTGGATAACTGTAACCGCGAGTGATGGACTGTAAGCAAACCGCTTGATTCCAGATACTCCATGAATTGCCGCGCAACCCACGGATGCATGGCCCGGTCCCGATCACGGCATCATTCCATTCCCACAAAAGGCCGCCTTGATCGAACGTGCCGTAGTGGCTCGCACTTGACGTGTAAACGCCAACAGGCGTCAGATAATTCAGCGATGGATCGTAGGTTGCACTCTGCGTTAGTGAATATACGTTGCTGCCTTGATCCGTAAAGTAGTTCGCCTGATTCGGAAGAGCCCCAACGACGTTTCCCGGCGCGTCGTCGCTTCGCGTTGGATACAGCCAGTAATCCGCCGTTCCGCACGCATCGGCACCGGCACTCACCGGATCATAATGGGCCGCCTTGTACCACTCGTCCTCACTCGGAATCCAATACTTCGCATTCACGTTCTTGGCGATATTCGACCCGTCGCTCACCGCCCCATTGAGCGTGTAGGCACCGTCTTCCGTCGTCGCTGCCTTCTGGCTCCCCGTGTTCGGATGCCCGTTGTGGAGCCAGTTGGTGAACCGCGCCGCATTAAACCAAGTCACATACGTGACCGGACGCTGTCCATCCCCGATCACCAAGTAGTGATAGCTCCCTGCGGTGCCTGTGCGTGCAATTCCCACTGTATTTAGGGATGTCGCCAGGCTCGGATTGTATAGTGAGTAGGTGTCCGTCGCCGCGACTGCATTCAGGAACGCGGTGTATTGTGTCAGTGTCACTTTGTATTTGCCGATGGCGTATGGGTAATTCACCGCGCCGAAGTGGAGCCCGGAACCGTCGCTTGCGGTCACGGTGTCATTCGGATTGCCTGGATTGCCGATTTCCACGAAGTTGATGGTGATGGCATTGCCCCCGGTGCCAAAGATGTCGGCACGGACGGAAGCGGTGCAAAGCGCCAAGGTGGCAATGGCGGATGAAATGAGGAAACGGGATGTCGTGTTCATGGCTTCAGGATTGAATTTGTTTTTGGAGTGAAGGCGCTACGGTCTCAATTCCTCCGCACCCGGAAATACCGTTTCGGCGTGTTCTCGGTGGAGTAGAAGCGGGTGACGACGGCGCTTTGGCCGATGATGGCGGGTTCGATGATTTCCCATTGGTTTAGGTCGGTGGATGCTTCGATCCGGTAGCTCACGCCGTTGGCTGCGTTGAAGCGGAATTCGACTGCGGTACGGATGGAGGAAGCCGCATCCGGTGTGCTGCTGGCCAAGGCGGGATCGAAGCCGGTGTTCACCTCGAACAAATCGTCGAAGCCGTCGCCGTCGGTGTCCTTGAGGGAAGGATTGCTGTGATAGACCTCGACCTCCTCCCGGTCGTTGAGGCCGTCGGCGTCGGTGTCCACCAGGAGCGGGCTGGAGTGATAGATGTTGACTTCCGCGCCATCCGGCAGGCCGTCGCCATCGGTGTCGTCCAGCACCGGGCTGGAGTGCGTGGTGTTGATTTCCTGCCCGTCGGTCAAGCCATCGGCATCCGTGTCAACATTGAGCGGATCAAGGCCGACGCGCTCGAAGAGGTATCCGGCGGCAAGGAAGTTTCCCGCCGCATCCGCCCACTGGGTGGAGTTCTCCATGATGACGACTTGATTCTCGGAAGTTCCGCCGCTGGGTTCTCCTGCCAGCCAACGGGAGTAGGTTGCGGCGCTGCCGTTGCTCCACAGCCAAGTGCCCTCGGTGGCGGCATCGGATAGGCCAATCCACAGGTAGCCTTGGGTCGTCTGGCGGGCCTTGGCGGCCATGCGCGAGTAATCCTGGACGTCCGGGAAACTGGCAACCCGGCCGTGTTTGAGTGCGGCATCGGCCACGGCCTGCGGATAGGTGAACGAACCCGGCACGAGTTGGTAGGAACTGCCCGCATGGCTGATCTCCGCGCCGTCGTTGAGGCCGTCGCTGTCACTATCTGCCAGCAGGGGGTTGGTGCCGTGTTGGGTGATTTCGGCGAGGTTTGTCAGGCAGTCGCCATCCGGGTCTTCCAACGCGTCGCTGGTGCCGTTGCCGTTGCTGTCCGCCAGTTTGGGATTGGTGTGGGTGAGATTGACTTCCTGCCCGTCGGACAGGCCGTCTCCATCCGTGTCCGCCACTAGCGGATTCAGGCCCGCAGTTATCTCCGCGCCGTCGTTGATCCCGTCGCCATCGGTATCGGCTTTGGTGGGATCGGTCGAATATCCGGTTTCCAGGATGTAGCCGTCGCGGGTGGTGACGCCCCGGTAATCATACCACTTGCCAATCTCTCCCCCAAGGTCGCCTGCTACGGCTGCATAGTCGGAGTCGTTGAGGTTGTTCGGTTCCCCGGTGGCCCAATTGGTGAAGGTGACGGGTTGGGCTGTCACCCATTTCCAAATACCTTCCGTCGTCTCGTCGGTCGCACCCAACCAAAGCCCGTTCACATCCATCAAAGCATTCTCTCCGATAGACTGGAGTGCGCGGTTCCACAGGCTTTCCGTGGGAAAACAAGCAAGCTCCCCGTCGCGTGCGTGGGCGTCGCCACGGGCCTGCGCCCAAGTGAAATTCCCGGCGATGACTGTGAAACGGGCAAGCCCGACTTCCCAACCATCGGTGAGTCCGTCGCCATCGGTGTCCTGTAGGTTCGGATCGGTTCCGTAGGTGAACACTTCGAGATAGTCGAGCAGTCCGTCGCCATCGGTATCGAATGTGCTGGGCGCAAAGTTCGCCGTGATCGTTTTGTCAGTATTCATCAGGACGGAAAGCGGGTTGATGGTTCCTGTGGCATCTCCGCTCCAGCCGATGAAGGCGTAGCCGGGACTTGCGGTGACGGTGAGGGTAGCGATGGCTCCGGTTTCGTAATCTCCTGCGCCTTGAACGGAGCCATGGTCTGCGGAAATCGAAAGCGAATATCGCCGCAGGAAAACATAGGCAGCCCCTGAATTCGAAGCCGAGTTGTCGGCCTGGTTTCCGTTTACCCCAGTCGCGTTGCTGTCTTCCGAACCGCTTCCGATCACCACCGTGTCACCAGACACAGCAACAGCGCCGAAACTGTCGCCAGCTTCGGCATTGGAAGCCTTGAGGTAGTGCTGCTGGCTCCATGTAGAACCGTTGCGCACAAACACATAGGCAGCACCGGAAAATGAAGCCGAATTATTAGTTTGATTTCCATTTGCTCCGGTTGAGTTGCTGTCTTCACTAATAGCCCCGATCACCACCGTGTCGCCGGACACCGCAACGGAATAACCGAACCAGTCATCAACTCCAGTATTGGAAGCCTTGAGGTAGGCCTGTTGGCTCCACGTGGTTCCGTTCCGCACAAAAACATATGCAGCGCCGGAACCTGAAGCCGAGTTGTCTGCTTGATTGCCGTTCACTCCAGTCGCGTTGCTGTCTTCGTATTTCGCCCCTACCACCACCGTGTCGCCGGACACCGCAACGGACCAACCGAACAAGTCAGAGGATCCGGTGTTGGATGCCTTGAGGTAAGCCTGCTCGCTCCATGTGGTTCCGTTCGGCACGAAAACATAGGCAGCACCAGAATCATAACCCGAGTTGTCGTCCGGATTTCCGTTCACCCCAGTCGCGTTGCTGTCTTCGCAATTAACCCCGACCACCACCGTGTCACCGGACACCGCAACGGAGAATCCGAAGCAGTCATCTGCATCGGGGCTTGATGCCTTGAGGTAGGCCTGTTGGCTCCACCCTGCGCCGTCACGCACGAACACATAAGCTGCACCCGAGTAGGTAGCTGAATTGTCGGATTGATCTCCGTTCACACCGGTTGCGCTACTGGATTCGCCTTCTGCACCGACCACCACCGTGTCGCCGGATACCGCGACGGATGAGCCGAAGAGGTCGCCGTACTGGGAGGCTTCGGTATTGGAAGCCTTGAGATAGGCCTGCTGGGCAATCGGATCAACAGTGATCGGATACCTCGCGTCTGCGTCATCCACCACCACAGAAAGTCCGGCGCTCCCATCTTCACCTCTCGCGAAACGGGCCTGCACGGTATTCCCGTCCGCATCCCATGCTCTAAGTCCGCCATAGGTCAGTGCCGCGCCGCCGGTTTCATGCAGGAATGCCACGCTGGCACCATTATCGGAAACCTGCGGGCGAAGACTGCCCCGGACGGCAAGATGGAGACGAAGCGGCTCCGTGGCATCCGCCCGCTCCGGGCGTTTTGCGAGCGTCCAACCCTGCTCCAAGCCACGGGTATCGTTGACGAACCACTCGGTCAAACCGTCCTCGCGGATGAATGAGACCTTTTCGCCATCCAGCCGGACTTCTGTTGGTTCCCCGTAGCCCGACAACTCCAAACCCCACGACCAGCCATCATCATCGGGCGTCACGGTGAAGCCGCGAGCATCGAAGCGGGTCAGCCATGCCTGCCCCGGATTGCGGGCTTGGTGGGTGCCGTCCGGGTTGGCGACGATGGCGTGACGGTTGCGCTCGTAAGCGCCCCGGATGCCGGACCAGTCGGAGGCGCTCAGGCCCTCGGGTGTCTTCGAGAGATCGACCGGTGTGCTGAGGGGGCGGCCCGGTTGCGGGAGTGTTTCCGCGCCGAACAAGGAGGTCGCAGAAACAAGCGTGGCGAGCAAGGAGAGGAAACGGGGTAGTGTTTTCATGGTTTCAGGGGGATTCGATAGATACGCCATGCCTTCGCCCGGCGATGAGCAAAACAAATCCGCCCGTCCCTTGTGCCAGGCTGTTTTTCGCCAAACCGAGAGTTTCGGAAAGCCTTATCAAAAAGCACGAGTGTCCGGTCATAAGTAATTGAAAGTCAATTGATTAGGATTGTCGTCATGCATAATTCCGTGGTCGGTTTCTGTAAGTAGTTGATTTAGAGGGACTTTCTCAAAAGGATGAACGCTCAAAAGCTGCAAAGTTCTGTGGAGTGTGCCGGGCAGCTTGAGTTGCTTGTGAATGATGGCAATCATCAGATAAGTTGCCACGGCAATCCATATCTGCGTCTTCACCGCGTTGGGACTTGTTCCATAGTAGTGTTTGATCCGCAGGTGACCTTTGATCCAACGAAAG
>JAPLUI010000487.1 GCA_026397725.1 Verrucomicrobiota bacterium
CATACCCCAACGCTTGTCGGAAGGAAGAGTGCCATGTCATTTTCCGGCATTGTCGGTCAATTCCGCGTCAATTCAAAGCTGAGGTCAGGAAGTCTGCAATTCTGAAATGATTCTGCCATAAATGATTCTGCCATACCTGAGTAGTAATGGAAGATGAAGAATTCGCCTTTCAGTCACTTCTGAAATCAAAATTCAACAATCATCACTCATCAATCCATTTGGCGGGTTGATCCAAGCCTCGGCCCAGCGGATGTAGTAGTCGCGGGCGGCGGGGCGGATGGCGTGGGATTCGAGGCGGTGGAGGAAGTTCAACCGGGCCGGAGTCGCGGCGGAACCGTCGGGTGGGGGTCGTGCGGGCTTGAACATGAGGACACGATAGCAGTTCAGAGGAACAGCGCAAGAGGAAAAGTTTGATAATTTTGGAGGTGTGGCAGCGGGAGACGCCAGCCATGGCAGTTGTTCCGGTGGGGTGAGGCGATGAGTGGGGTGTTCAAAACTCCGGAACAACCGGGACCATATCTCCCTCGGAAGCCAAGGTGCAATTTCAATGCCAATGCGAATGTATTTGCAGTGCGGATTGATGGTTTGAGAATCGGATGGACCATTTCCGGTCCTGGTTCCTCCGGTGGTTGAAGCCCTGTGCTCCTTCATCATCGGTTATTCCCTGTTGGATCGTGTGCCGAGATTCCGCAGGAACCAACACTCCTCTTTTGAACACCCCAGTTCCGGACTGACGGGCGCGGGCCACGCCACTTTTCCCATTCAAGGGGTGACCTGTGGGAAGCGCGACGGCACCGGCCACGGGCCGAGCCATGGCATGGATCGAAGGACGCCCTGGCATGAGGCAGACCTGCTGCCATCCGGAGGCCGCTGAATTTGCCGGATTCCCAAAATGCCGACTTCATGTTAGTGCCGATGGCCCCCCTCCGGCGCGGCGACGGGCGGACTATTCCGCTCATCCATTCGGTGCCGGACCGAGGGTGCCGCCGGGGCCGAATTCCGCCGGATAGAGGGTCTGCTTGAGGTCCCTGCGTCCCTGGCCGACCGCAGTGGCCCAGCGCACGACGCGGCGGATGTGCGGTGCGTTGTCGAAGCGCAAGTGGGCCATGCTCGGCTGGCACCAAGTGAACGCGGGGTCGAAATCGCAAGCCACCAACGAGACCTCTCCGGGGACCTGGATTCCGCGGCGGGCCAAAAACTGCAAGACGCCCGGGATGAATGGCACTTCATCGATGATCAGCGCGGTGGGAGGCGTGTGGCGAAACAGCGAGTCCAGCGCCGCATGCAAACCCTCGGCGGTTTCTTCCCAATCCGGCAGGTTATAGGCGCCCGTCGGGATGCCATGGGCGGCCAGTTCTGCTAGAAACGCCCGTTCGACGCGGGCCGGCGCGGGCAAGCGGCGCATTCTTGCGCACAGCACCACGATCCGCCGATGCCCCAGCGCGATGAGTCGGCGCGTGGCCTCCAGATAGGGAACCACCTTGTCCGGACCCACGCTGGCCAGCGGCAGGCCGGTCCAGCGTCCGGCGAAAGCGATGCAGGGCACCGCTTCCCCGGCGAACCACTCGAGCAGTTCGCGTGACCCGGCCATCACGAGCCAGCCATCCGTCCGCAATTTGAGCAGGTGGCGGCAAAGCTGTGGCAGATCGTACCGTCGCCCGCGCCGGTGTTGCGCCACCAGAAAGGGGCTAAACCCGGCACTCTCAAGCCGCTCCTTGAGGTCGCCGATGAATTGCTGGATCTGGGCATTTTCGTCCTCCAGTGAATCGGACAGCAGGATCCCGATCCGCAGCGCGTGCCGATACCCCGCAGCCTGCCCGGTGACATGGCGGCTGTGGCCATTTCCGCTCAGGGCCACCACCCCATCGCCCTCCAGCAAACGCAACGCGGCCCGCAACGTCGTCTTGGAAACCCCCAACTCCGCCGCCATGCGCAGCACCCCAGGCAGTTTTCCGCCCGGGCGGATGTCGCGCAGCATCACGCGCAAATGCCCGGCGGTTTGTTCAGTGAGGTTGTTGCGGCGCAGCGGTTTCATTGGCAATGGTGCACGGTGGCAATTGAAATGGGCCAACTTTTGGCCCATTTGGCAAGAAGAATTGATTTGCGGGGGAGCCGGTTGGCGTCTTCAATTCTCACGTTAACCCTAGCTCGCAGGGTTGCCACCTTCTAACCGAAAACCGACCATGAAAACCACCCCTCGCTCGTTCGTTGCCAATTCTTCGCTTGTCGCTGCCTTAGCCATGCTCGTCCTGATTGGCGGGGCGGCCCGGGCAGACGTCATCAAGCCGGTCGCGGCCACCGGCAACCCGCAAGGATATCCCGGGCGTTATGATGTCAGAACGGTTGATGGCAGTGGCTTGAGCAGTACGACCATGCCTACCGATCCCGACGCCGGACCGTGGCCGACGCATACATCTACTCCTGACAGCAACATGTGGCTTGCTTATCCGAAGAGCACCTATCCCAATCCGACGATCAGCTTCGATTTGGGCGATCCCTACATCTTGTCAGGCGTCCATGTCTGGAATTACAACGAAAACCTCAGCAACCGGGGATGCCGGAATGTCGATGTCTATGTTTCGAATGACAATGCAACCTGGGGCTCGGCGGTTGCCACTTGGGAACTCGGCCAGGCGAGCGGCGACGGTAGCTACACCGGCGAGAACAAGAGTTTTCCGACCCCCACGCAACCGGTACGCTACGTGAAGTTCGTGCCGACCAGCGATTGGGGCGGCGACAGCCGCGGCCTCTCCGAAGTGCGCTTCATCACTCCGCCGCCCGTTTTTGGGGTGGTCCTCACCGGCCCGACCAATAACCAGGCATTGTCGACGAGCACACCGGTCACCGCCAGCGCCACCGTGGTGGAATACGGTACCCCGCCGTACACCGTGCGGTTCTTCCTGAAGCAAGGCGAGGGCAGCTTCGTCCAGACTGGCGGCGACGTGACGGCCAATCCCTATCTGGCCGACCTCGGCCCCCTGGCCGCCGCAACCTATCAGATATACGCCACGGTCACCGACAGCGCCACACCGACGGCCAACAACGCGACTTCCGCCACCCACACCTTCACCGTCGGCGATTTGCCGCCCACGGTGGCGATCACCAGCCCGGCAGCTAACAGCAACTTACCACCCGGCACGGCCATCGTGATCGACGCCACGGCCACCGACGATTACTCGGTCACACAGGTGGATTTCTATGCCGACGGCTCATTGATCGGCACCGACTCCTCGGCCCCCTACGGCTGTTCGTGGAGCGGGGCTGCGGTGGGCGTCCATTCGCTCACCGCGGTGGCCACCGACAACAACAGCCAGACGACGACATCGGCGGCCGTTTCTGTTAGAGTGGCGGTTGCCCCGTTGACGATCAACCTTGCGCCGTCGGGCACGGCGAGCGACAACCTCCAGACGCACAACCGCTACAACGACCTGACCAACACCGTCGGCAACGACCCGCGGCTGTGGTTTGGCATCAAGTGGACGTCGGAGCAGTTGGTCAATGCCCTCTATCTGCAGGCCAAGCCGGACGATTACCCGACGGACTTCGTCTTTCAGGTGGCGAACCCTGGCGTGACGAACCCGGACCTGAGCACCGACACGGACTGGTGGACACCGGACGGTTGGGCGTTCGCCGGCAATACCAACGATCACCCGTCCGTGACGTCGGCCACCCCGCTCGCGACCTATGCGGTGCGGGTCAAGGCGACCAGCGCGGACCAGTTCGCGTCGAGCGAGTTGTTAGTGCTGAAGGGCGTGTCAACCAACGTGGCGCCGGACGCCACCAGGGGCGGCCTGAGCGGGTGGGCCGGCACCGCTTCGAGGATTGTCGACGGCGTGATCATGTATGACCAGCAAGTGACGATCCAACAGGTGGCGCCGCCGCCGTTGACCTTCGACTGGGCTACCCCGCAGACCCTCGGCGGCATCATGATTTCGAGTGGCGCGGGCAGTTATCCGACGTCCTACGATGTCGAGTACCAGGATGGTTCGGGCACTTGGCAGACGGCGGTCAACGTGTGGGGCAACACCAAGCAAATCTCGGTGGCCGGTTTCACGCCCGCGACAAGCGAGCATTTCCGGGTGAAGCTGACCGGCACGTCCGACAACACCTATCAGCGACTGTCCGAAATCATGCTGTTCACCTCGGTGATTCCGCCGACCCCAGGCAGCGGTTTCGCGGGATGGATCGGCACGGGCGGATACGATCTAACAGGCGCGGCGGCGGCCGTTGACTTCGACTACGACGGCGATGGTTTCGAGAACGGCGCCGAGTATGTGTTAGGGACGGATCCCACCTTGCCGAACGGCGGCGGGCCGGTGGCTGCGGCGGATGGCGGCGATTTCGTGTTCACTTTCCAACGGGCGCTCGCGTCGAAGACGCCGGACACCACGGTGGTGATCGATGTCGGCGCCGACTTGGTCAACTGGCCCGGTGTCTATCCGGTTGACACTGCCCCCGAAGTCACCATCACTTCCGGCGCGCCAGGGTACGAGACGGTGACCTTGCGGGTGCCCCGCGCGCCGGACGCCAGGAAGTTCGCGCGGATGCGCGTCACTGTCACCTCGCCATGATGATGTGCCCGCCGCCGGATTCCAGCCAATGTGTGGCCCGTGGGAAATGCCGAAGCCATTCCCACGGGCATCGCTATGGCCTGGATCCAAGCGCTCGATTCCGGAATCCCATCCACGAATTGTCTGTGAAGTGACACTTGATCCCATACTTGTTGCCAACACCTTGTCGGGTACACTTAGTCGAGCTTCTTCGTCGGGGCTAGCGGCCCGACTAAGCGGGTCAACTAAGCGTAGAGGACTAAGCGTAGAGGACTAAGTGTAGAGGACTAAGTGTAGAGGACTAAGTGTAGAGGACTAAGTGTAGAGGACTAAGTGTAGAGGACTAAGTGTAGAGGACTAAGTGTAGAGGACTAAGCGTATGCGACCAAGAGCCAGCCATCCGCCACTGGAATGACCGTCTGAAATATGCGCCCGTTATCCACCCCCCTTCATCTAACAATCAAAGTTTTTTCCCAACAATAACACTATGAAACACACACCCGGCAAACTACCCGCCGTTTTCCGTTCCTTGCGCTCGGCAATCCCCGTCTTTCTTTCTCTCGGCATGCTTTCGGTCAGCATCGCCGCCGACAATGAACCGCCGAAACTCCTGCCCATCACTCCGGTCGAACCGGGGTTGCGGTTCGCCCGTTTGTTCAACGACCACATGGTGCTGCAGCGCGAGATGCCGGTGAAGGTGTGGGGTTGGGCGAAGGCGGGCGAGACAGTCACAGTCGGGTTCGCGGGTCAGACGGCACCTGCCACCGCCGGTGGCGACGGGCGGTGGGTGGCGACACTCAAGCCGTTGGAGGCGAGCAGCGAGGGGAGGGAACTGACCGCGAGCAGCGGTGCCGCCAAGGTGACCATCAAGGATGTGCTGGTGGGCGAGGTTTGGCTGTTAGGTGGGCAAAGCAACATGTCGTTCCCGTTGTGGGTGCGCAACGACGGCTTCACGGCGAAGGACGCGGAGGCGCATCCGGAATATGGTGTGATCCGTTGCGTCGCCACGCTGCATGGTGAATTCGCCGATCCGCCTTATGACAAACTTGACTGGATCCATAAGGAACCGCAAAAGGAATTGCCATTCAAGCGCGAGTGGGTGGTGTTCGGCCCGCACTGCATCCAACTCCACGCGCCGCCGGTCAGCGCGTTCGGGTTTTTCTTCGCCAAAAATCTCTTCGATCAACTCAAGGTGCCGGTCGGGCTGATCGACACCTCGGTCGGTGGCACGCTCGCGCATTACTGGGCACCGGCCGCGGCACAGCAGAACATCCCGGATTTGGCGCCGTTCTTCAACTCACCGATTTGGTTTCCAGGATGCCTGTACAACAGCACCATCTGGCCGATCCGCGATCTGACGTTGCGCGGCACATGGTTCTATCTCGGCGAGAACAACTCGATGACCAAGCCCATATCGATCTTCGAGCCCACGTACCGGGCGGTGATCGCCTCGTGGCGCCAGACGTTCGACATGCCGGAGATGCCCTTTGGCATTGTCCAGACCGCGAGCTGTGGCAGCGGCAAGAGCGTGTATGGGCCGTCGCCGAACAACATTGTGCAGGAGGCACAGTTGCGGATCCAGCGCACGACGCCGCACACCGGCATCGTGGTGACCACCGACGAGGTGCATGGCGATCTGCACATCATCCGGAAGCAGTCGCATGGCGAACGGGCTATTCGTTGGGCGATGGCGGAAGTTTACACGAAGAGCCTGCCGGAAGGGCAGCAACCGAAGACCTGGGGCACTCCGGTGTTCAAGTCGGCGGAGACTAAGGAAAACAAGCTGATTGTTAAAATGGAAACCATGGACGGTGAAGCGCTGGTGCTGAAAGGCGAGCCGGCCGGTTTCGTGGTGGCGGGTGACGACAAACAGTTCTACGAAGCGAAGGCCGAAGTTGTGGACAAGATCACGGTTGTTCTTTCGAGCGACAAGGTGGCTAAACCGGTGGCGGCGCGCTTCGGCTGGTCCGGTACGCCATATATCAATCTCTGGACTGAAAGCGGCCTGCCTGTGAGCCCGTTCAGGACGGATGACTGGGAGTGAGGGTGAAGGGATAGATCAACCATGTCGGGACTGACTATCTGCCGGCTGCACTGGTGTTCATGGCGGATGATTCCGGAACCGAGTACCGTGCCGCCGACGGCAAGCAAGTCGTCATCAGCGGCGGTCTCAAGCTGAACCTCAAGTGGGAGTTATTTCGCGACGGCATCATGCAGGCCTTCGCATACGGACAGAACGAGGTATATGAGAAACTCGACCAGACACCCGGATCGAAGACCGACGATTACCCGGCTGATTGTGTGGTGGAGGACTGCTTGCTCCGTGGCATCGGCATGGTGGAGAAGCAGGCGGCTGGCGTTCAAGTATCGATGGCATCCGGAATCATGGTCCGGCACTGCTCGATCGATGAAGCCAAGAGCGACGGCAAGACCTCCCGCGAATCCCCACCCGCGTGCTTCGTGAAGCCGTGGTGAACGCCGTGATGCACCGCTCCTGGCAAGCCAGAGCCGGGAGTTTCTGGCAAACGGCGGCTTCACGGAAAACCTGCACACCGCCCGCGTGAAAATGAGACAGTCGGACAGGTCGGACATGTCTGACCCGTCTGACCCTCCGAATCCCTCACCACCATGAATGCCCGCCCGCCAACTCCATGACTCTTTCCAATCTCTGTCGGTTGGTTCAAACGCTGGTCCGAACAGTCACTCCAACATGCAATGAAACCACCACCCCGAGGCACCGGATGCGTTCATTGCGCTGGTCCGGATCGGTGGGGGGCGTCGTCGGCCTTGGGCCGGGTGGTCTGATCCCGGAAACAATTGCAGCGGATACCCATAATTTCCATTGCCTGGGTGGGAGAGGCGGGCTAGACTCGTTGGCAAGGATGGCGGCATGAAGTGGCTATCCGAGAAGAAACCGACCGATGTCCGTGCTCCTCTATTTGCTGCCACTCGGGTTGATATTCGACTTGGTCGGGTATATGCCACCGGCGCTACGTTTGTTCCTGTTGTACGGATTGCTGGCGCTGCCGCTGTGCCTGAAGCCGTCGAAGCCGGCGGGGTGGCTGGCGTTGGGACTGGGGCTGGCGATGGTACTGCGTGCGGCATTGCCGATGCCGGTGGTGGCGGAGACGGTGTTGTTGCTGCTGGTCTATCTGGCGATTTGGACGGTCATGGCGCCGGTTCCCCGGGCGCTGCGCCTGGGGGTGGTGGCGTATGCGTTCGTGCATCTGTATTTGTTCCTGTCGCCGGTGGGGCATCCCGCCCTCGAAATGATGGCGGTGGCGGGCAACCGGGTCTCGCATTGGCTGCTGGGGATGGTGGCGAATACGGTGGTGCATCTGCTCCTGTTCCTGTTGCCGGTGGGGCATCCCGCGTTCGAAATGATGACGTCGGCGGAAACCAGCATCTCGCTATGGATCGCCGGCGAGCCCTTCCATCTGGGTCCGACCTATCAGAATATCGGTGGCTTCCTGCTGTTTCTGGTGCTGTCGATCTTCAGTTGGGATGGCACGAAGGTGGCAGCGCTGCGCACCGCGAGTTTCGTGCTGGTCGCCGTCCTGCTCAATGCGCTCGGGGCAGCGGTGTTGATCTACCGCGTGGATTTCGCCGCCGATTTTGCCTGGACCCTCAAGTTCCGGGATGCCTTGGGGTTCGCGGAGTTGTGGCAACGCTTGCAGGGATTGGCGGTGCTGGTGTTTCCGGCATTCCTGTTCCTGGCCTATCTGATCGCTTACCTGGTGCTCCATTACGCCAAGGCGCCGCTGCCCGCCGCGGCGGAGTCCGCCCCGATGCCGGGCTGGGCCGCGCTGCGGGATGAAGTGGTGAGCGGCAAGCGGCAGCTTGCGGTGGCCGCAGTGGCGGCCTTGGCGGTACTTGCCGTGGTGCCCCCGACGGCTTGGCGGCGTCCCGCGCCCTGTGATCTCATCTTTGTGGAGCGGGGAGTGGTGAGTTTCACCAAGCCTGACTACACGCGCTACGGTGAGGCCGCCGGCGGGATGTTCGGGATGTTTCCCGAATACGCCCGCTTGTTCGGCTGCAAGGCGGAGGTGGTCAAGGATGTCCCGGCCACCCTGGACCCGGGAAAAACCCTGGTTCTAACCAATCTCGATCTGGATTTCGGCAAGGAGACGCGGGCTCGGATCTGGGACTTCGTTGACCGGGGTGGCAAGCTGTGGGTGTTGGGAGATCACACCTTCATCAAGGAAGAGAAACTTCCCGACGGTCGGCTCGCCAAAGGGATCAATCATCTCAACGAGATGCTCGCCCCGACCCATATCTCTTTCAACAACGACTCGGCGCAGTTTTTCCCGCAAGGTTGGTTCCATTCGTATCGGTTTCCGCAAGGGACGCCCTTTGCCACGCTGCGGGACGACGCCGAGAACCGGCCGGGCATTCTGGTGGGCGCGTCCCTCAAGCTGGGGGTGCCCGCGCAACCGTTGGTGGTTGGCCGCTTCGGATACTCCGATTGGGGACTGGATGCTCCCGTGGGGGATCGCGGGTATCTTGGCGATTTCAAGTATCAGCCAAGCGAGCGGCTCGGCGACTTGGTGCTGGTGGCGGGAGAAGTCCACGGTCAGGGCAAGGTCCTGGTGTTTGGCGACACCTCCAGCTTCTTCAACAACAACTTGTCGCGGTCCTTCGAGTTGCTCCGCGCCAGCCTCGGGTGGCTCGGCGAGTCTAACGGGTGGGAGTTCCCGGCCTCCGTCGCAGGGCGTTGGTTGGCGGCCGTGCTGGTGTTGGGTTTTGTCGGGTTGGCGTGCTGGTGGCGGGCGGCCCCGGTCGGCGCGGCGGCCTTGTGCGCCGCCGGCTTGGTTTCCGCCGTCTCGCACGGGACCCGGGGACTGCCACCATTCGACCAAGGATTTGCCCGCGAGCATCTGGCGGTGCTCGATTTTTCACACCAGCCGAATGCCTCGAAGCATTCGGCCATGGAGACCGGTTTGCACGGGGTGGCCATCAACCTCCTGCGCCATGAGCTGCTGCCCATCGTCGCCAATGAGTGGGACCCGGCAACCCTCGACTTGGCCCGTTACGTGGTCATGAACGCGCCGCGGCGGCCGATTACGTCCGGCGAACGGCGCGACCTGAAGCGCTTCATGAGACGCGGGGGAACCGTGATTCTTGGTTGCGGCTTCCTGGATTCCGAGGGGTGCCACGAGTTTCTCGAACGGTTTGGCTGCCAGATCGGCAACGTGCCGCTCGGGCGCTTCTTTGATCGGTCGGCCTTGGGGCAACCGGTCTCGTTCATGAGCGCGTGGCCGATCGAAAAGGTCCCGGACGACGCCAAGGTGCTGTGCGCCTATGACCCATGGGCGCTGATGGTTTCGGTGCCGTTGGGCAAGGGCGAACTCGTGCTGATCGGCGACTCGGAATTTCTGCACAACCGGAACGTGGAGGGGCACAAGAACCACGATCCGGCAAACACCGCATTCCTCAAAACCCTCCTGGATTCAAGCACCCGATGATTTTTCTCTCGATTCTGGCCAAGACCTTCGCGCTGGCACTGGTGCCGCTCCACCCGTGGCTCGCGGTGCTGTGTTGGGTGGGCGGCGCGCTGGCCGACTGGTGGGTGGCACAGCAGACCGCAGAGGGTACGGCCTGCGCCAAGGTGCTGGGAAACGTGGCCTTGCTCAACCTCGCGGCCGTGGTGCTCGGGTGGGCGGCAATGGAGGGCTGCGATTATGCGGCGATGCGCTGGAAGGATGGCATCCCGGTTCTCGCCAGTCTGGTGGGCGGCCTGCTCAGCCTCACCGGGCTTTCGGTGGGGACCCACGGGGGGCTGGTCTATCTAACCACGATGGCCGGACCGCTGGAGTTCGCGGCGTCGATCGACCGCATGGGCTTGAAAGTGCCCTTGCTGTTGCTGGTGTTCAGCGGGGTGTGGCTGGGTTGGGCGGAAACCACGCTCCGGGACGTGCTGCGCAAGCTCGGGGTCATCGCGGGGATGCTGCTGGTGGTTACGGTCATTTGCGCGGCTTGCCAGATACTGCTTGCGGTGGGCTTGTTCGATTTCGTCGGCTACGAGAGTGAGGAGCTTCCCTTCCGTCCGTTCATGGGCGATGCGGCAGGGGCCTGGCCGGTCATGAACAAGACGGTGGGGCTCAGGGTGGCTCTGGCAGGCCTGCTGGCGGACTATGCGAAACGGGTGTTCTTATTGCTATTGTTCGATGGAGTATGGAGGTACCTCCCATTCCTGCTGGCGACCGGGGTGCTGTTCGGGCGCTTGCTGGCGCCGCCAGCCGTGCCGGTCAGTCCGCCATTCGCGTTGCCGCGAGCGCTGCGCTGGGGTGCCGCCCCACTCCTGCTGCTGCTTGCCACCATCGCCTGCTGGGAACCGCTTGGCACCCCCAAGGACGGCAAGGTCGTCATCAGCACCTATCACTCCCAGTGGTCACGCACCGACCGACCCTACGACCGCGATTGGTATGGTGCCGATTCAGGATACAACTATGCCTGCATGAAACGGTTTTTTGAGGTCTTCTATCCGGTGGTCGAGGCGGGTGGTCCGTTGCTTGACAAGGATCTGGAAGGGGCGAGCACGCTGGTGATCTATGATCCCGACCGGCGTTTCAGCCAGGAGGAGATCAAGCTGGTCCGGAAGTTCGTCAGTGGCGGTGGCGGCCTGTTCGTGATCGGCGACCACACCAACGTGTTCGGTTCTACCTCGCACTTGAACGAGTTGTGCGAGCCGTTCGGCTTCCAATACCGGGACGACGTGCTGTTTGACCTGGACGAGGATTTTCATCAGATGATGGATGCGCCGTGGTGGCCATCCCGGTTCTGGCACGGGATGTCGATGTTCAAGCTGCGCGGGCCCACCTCGCTCCGGCCAACCTCCGGCTGGACCCGCAGCGTCTGTCAGGTGGGGCATTCCAAAGGGGTGCGGGCGATCTACTCGGTGAACAATTTCTATCCGCCGCCACACGACGATCCCAAGATGAAGACGGGAACTTTCTGTGTGAGTGCCGCCTCGCGTTATGGGCAGGGGCGGGTGATGGCCTGGGGCGACAGCACGGTTTTTTCCAACTTCGAGATTTTCTATCCGGGCAAATACGAGTACTTGCTGAACTCGCTGGACTGGCTCAACCATCGGGACGGCATGCTGCCGGCCCTAGGTCGGAGGATCGCGGCCCTGGTCCTGGTGGCCGGAGTTGCGGGGTTTCTCCTGCGTCGGCGCGAGCCGCGGGTCTGGCTGGTCACGGCGGTGCTGCTGGTCGCGGTGCTGGGCGTGGCACGGCTGGCAAGCTCGTTAGCGGAACAAGAGCAGGCCGCATTTCCCAAGCCGATGCGGCCGAGCGAGTGGGTCGTGTTTGCCGCGCACGCCCCGGATCCGGGGCACAACCTGCGGGGCTTCGTCAGCAACGAACCCTACGACCAGCGCTACGAGGTGTTCATCCAGTGGGTCTTGCGCACCGGGGCATATCCCGGATTCCAATTGTTAGATAAGGGGCTCCGCAACGGCCTGTATGACCACCTGCGTGAGGCGGATTCGAGCACCACCGCCCTGGCCCTGATCGTCCGCAAGACGGACGACCTCCCGCAGTTGGACGAATTGAGGGCGATTCCCCTGCGGGCGAAGGATCCGCTGCTCCTCATGTTCGCCTCGACGATTCCCGCAGCGCAAGCCGAGGCAAGCATCAAACGCTCCGGGCTCGTGAAAAACGCCGAAGCCTTGGCGCAGATCGCCGGCGCATGGCCGAACGGAGAGGTGGTGATCCGCGATGGCGAACGGCGCGTGATGGTGCTTGCCGGTGCCGAGCGCTTCAGCGATCAGGCGATGGGGATTTCCGAAAAGGTGGTGCCCGACGCGGGACAGCGGGTTCTTTTCAACCAAGCCTTCGGCCTCATCGACCGCTTGTTCGGACGGGTTGCCAGCGGGGGAAAATGAGCTAAATTGAATCCAAACCACGTAGATTCAAATCGATGTCAATGAAAACCAAAGGAATGCAGGCGCTCGCTCCCGCCATGGTATGGCTGGTGCCGGCGGCAGTGGCCGGGGTGGCGATGGTGGCGGTGATCAGCTACATCCGCTCCGAGGAAACGCATGCCGCAAGCGGCTCGCCGCTCTACGGCCAGGCAGTGCGGGAGGCCATTGATGGGCTCAAGAATCCCGGCGCAAAGCCGGTCGCCGCCAGGCCGCCCCTGCCGGCAGGGCTCTCGGCAGCCGAGGTCTATTGGTGCGAGCAATGCAAAGCCTACCACAAAGGTCAGCCCGGCCAGGCCCAGCCTGCGGCTGCGACTCCGGCACCGGTCGCGGGAGCTGCGGCGACGCCGATAGCGCAGCCGGACAGCCCGATCCCGCCACTCCCGGCAGGTCTTGCTGCGGCTGACTACTACTGGTGCGCAAACTGCAAGACCTATCACAAACGCCAAGCTGCCGAGGGCCAGCCTGCTGACGCGGCACCTCCTCCGCTCGCAGGGCACTCCGCGCCGCCCGCGGCGGTGACCCAGCCGGCCGCCACCATCCCGCCACTCCCGGCAGGTTTTGCGGCGGACGATTACTACTGGTGCCCGAGCTGCAAGGCCTATCACCAGCGCCAACCCGCGGCACCGGTCCCCGCAAGCGGGACGGCACCCGTTGTCCCGGCACCCGTTGCACCCGTTGTCCCGGCACCCGTTGCCCCGGCACCCGTTGCCCCGACGCCCGTTGTCCCGGCACCCGTTGTCCCGACGCCCGTTGCGCCGGCGCCCGTTGCGCCCGTACCTGCCGCGCCGGCAGCAGAGGCTGCTCCGCTTGTACCTGCCACTCCCGCTGCGCCTGTTGCACCTGTTGCGCAGCCACCCGCAGCGCCCGTTACACCTGCGCCACCCGGCACGCCCGTTACACCTGTTGCGCAGCCACCCGCAGCGCCCGTTACACCTGCGCCACCCGGCACGCCACCCGTTGCGCAGCCACCCGGCACGCCCGTTACACCCGCGCCCGCGCCACCCGCCGCGCCCGTTCAGAATTCCTGAACTCGGCCTTGAATTGGCGGAGCATAGGCCACTCCGATATCATCGAAATGTGCCCTGTCATTTTCCACCGGGAAAATGGCGCCGTGAGGTTGAATGTTCAGTCCGCCCTGATTTTTGGCCATTGGACATTCAGTCCGCAGATTTCAACATCCAACATCCGATATCCAATGCTCGGGACGCCATGGGCTGCTGACCTCACTCGACGAGTTTGTTGTTGATGGCGTAGCGCGTCAGATCGGCATTGGTGCGCATATTCATCTTCTCGAGGATGCGCGTGCGGTAGGTAGAGACGGTGTTGACGCTGAGGCACAGTTCGCCCGCACTCTCTTTGACCGTTTTGCCAGCACCGATGAGCCGGAGAAGCTCAAACTCCCGATTGGACAATCGCTCGTGCAACTGGTGGCCCTCGGCGTCGCCCAGCACGGCCGCCAACTGTTCCGCCAGCACGCTGCTGACGTAACGGCCGCCCGCGAGAATGCGCCCGATGGCTCGGATCAGTTCGGCACCCGCACTGGCCTTGGTCAGGTAGCCGCTCGCGCCGGCCCGAAACGCTCGCACGGCGAACTGCGGTTCCTCGAACATGCTCAAGATCAACACCGGAATCATGGGGAGTTGCGCCCGGATCTCCTTGAGCACGTCCAAGCCGCCGCGGCCAGGCATGGAAATGTCGAGAATGACGATGTCCCATGGGTGGCTGAGTGCTCTCTCAAGGGCCTGCTGGCAGGTCTCGGCCTCGCCGAACTCTGTCTCCGGGTATGCCTGCGCCAGCAGTAGCTTGAGCCCGCTGCGCAATATCGCGTGATCGTCTGCCAGTAGTATTCTCATGAGCAATCTCCGGGTTCTGCACTCCGTGTGGTACTGGGAATCCGTACCCGCACCTTCACGGCGGCTCCCTTGCCAGGTGCGTTGAGAAATTCCACCGTGCCGCCAAACGCGCCGATGCGCTCGCGCATGCCGAGCAGCCCGAGCGACTGCGGCCCGGAGTGGACCTGCGGGGCGAACCCCCGTCCGTTATCCTGAATGTCCAGTTCCACCTCACTGCCGACGATGGCCAGCCTGACCTCCACCTGCGTCGCCTGCGCGTGCCGGATCACGTTGGTCAGCGCCTCCTGCACAATCCGAAACAGAGTCAACGCGAAGTCCTGATCCAGCTCAACATCACCCTCAGGCAACACCAGCGTCCCAAGCATGCCCGTGCGTTTTGCGGTATCCTCCACCTGCCACTCGATGGCCGCCACCAAGCCCAGATTGTACAAGACACTCGGCCGCAACGCGGCACAAATCGTCTGCGTCTGTTCGGTCAGGCGTTCGACCAGCGGCACCATGGCCACGATCCGGTCGGTCAACCGTGCAAGATCGGGTGCCTTGGCGGACTGCAGATGGCGGTCCATCCACATCAAATCGATTTGCAGGGCGGTCAAATGCTGCCCGAAATAGTCGTGCAGTTCGCGGGAGAGGATTGCCCGCTCTTCTTCGCGCACGGCTTGCAGGCGAGCCATCAGGACGCGCAGGTCGGCGGCGGACTGGCGCAAGGCCTCCTCCGCCAGCTTGCGCATCAGGGCCTCACCGAGGTGTGCGGCGACACCTTCCAGGTGTTCAACCGTTTCGAGGGTGAAACGTCCTTTGCGCCGGTCGTTGAGCTGAATCAGGCCGCCCACATTGTCGATGTTTCGAATCGGCACCAAGGCCACCGAGGCATAGCCGTGATTGATGCACTGGGTGCGTGGCCTCAACCCGGGATTCTGCGCGGGCGGAAGGTCGAGCAGCGCAAAGGAATCGTTGGTCCAGTGGCTGCCCCCCCCGCGTGGATGGCGGGTTGGAGGAGTCGGACTGTCCGGAGATGACCAGCCCACAGGTACATTCCAGACAAGGCTTGCCGTCTTGGTCCCCGCACAGTCCCCGCTCCGCACCGCTCCCGAGCAGGGTGTTTTCCGTCAGCAGGAAATCCTTGGAGAAGCCTTCCTGGGCGAAATACGGGAAGTCCTCCCCGTCCTGCAGGCGAATGCCCACGGCATCGACCCCGGTTCGCGCCTTCAAGGTGCTGACAACGCGCTGAATCAAATCCTGCAGAGGTTCCGGCTTCTGGAGGAGTTGTAGAATTTCGCTCTCCATGTTGCGATAGACCTCCAGCCACTTGCGCTTGGTGATGTCGCGCAGGAAAGTCACCACGCGCCCGCCCTCGATGGGCCGGTACTTGATGCTGACTTCGACGTCAAAATGGCTGCCATCCTTGCGGCAGTGCGTGGATTCAAAACGATCTTCGCCCTGCTCGATGAGCTGCTGGATCCGGGCGACGACGTTAGCAGCCGTCTCGTCGGCTTCGAGGTCGCTGACGCGCATGCTCAGCAATTCCGCCACGCTGTAGCCGCTCATCTGACAATAGGCCGCATTGACTTCCAGCAGCCGTCCCTGCACGTCCACCAGCCAGAAGCCGTCCATGGCCGTCTCGATGATGGTCCGGTGCCGCTCCTCGCTTTCCCGGATGCTACGCTCAGCCTGATGCTTGTAGAGCGCAATCTCGATGACGATTCTGAGTTCGCGATCCTCGAAGGGTTTGAGGATATAGCCATAAGGCTCGGCCTCCTTGGCACGCTGGAACGTTATCCCCTCACCATAGGCGGTCAGAAACACGACCGGCAGCCGCAGGGCGCTGCGCAGCTCCTGGGCCGCCGTGATGCCGTCCGTCGCGCCTTGCAGGTGAATGTCCATCAACACCAGATCCGGCAGGATCTCGGCGGCCAGGGCGAGGGCTTGTTCGCCATTGGGGACGGCGCCGAGCACGTGGTATCCCAAATGAGTTAGGCGGACGGCGAGATCTGCTGCCACGATGGCTTCGTCTTCGACAATCAGAATGCGTGACTGGTTCATCGGGTGAAAGGTGGTTCTGGGTGCGGAAAGCAATGGGTTCATGCGCTGTTGCCGCGGAATATGGGGCTTCGAAGATTGACGGGGGATGACGAATCAAGCGGCAGCAGTGCCACCTTCACACCGCCCCTCGCCGTGAGTTTAGTCCGTCCCTTGCCGAATTCAACCGAAAAATTTCGGTCCGGAAAATGTCGGTTGGTTGCGGCCTCGACACCGGTAAAAGCCGGCCGCCCGCATCCCGCGAATGACCTGGTCCGGCGGGCGGACAAGCCGGAGTGCCGTGACCCGGGCCGCGGCGCACTTACAACAGTTGCTGCAGGCTGCTCCAGTTCTGGCCGGGGCGCTTCAAGTAGCGGATGTTGCCGCCTTCGATGAGCAGGGTGCTGGGCATTTCCATGGCATCGTAGTCCGGATGGCAGCTTACGAGGCGGAGCACATTGGCGGCGGATTCTTGCCAGATTTCCTCGAAGGTCTGGCGGGCGAAGACGTCCAGGCCGCTGAAGGGTTCATCGAGGAGCAGGATGTTGCCGCCGGTCGGGCGCACGGAAAACTCGGCGAGGATCAGGCTGGTCTTGCGGCGATTGCCGGTGGAGAGGCGGCCATAGGGTTTTCGCACATCCAACTCGATCCGCTCGGCGAGGGCGAGGGCCGCCGCACGCTGGGCTCTGGGCACGAGCATCCGGAACAAGGTCTTGGCCGGAACTTCCGGGTCGAAACGCAGATCTTCAGGGAGGTATTGGGTGTAGCCCGCGGTGCGGAAATTGCCCGCGACTTGCTTGAGGGTGCGGGCGAGGGTGCGCAGCAACGTGGTTTTGCCCCGGCCATTGCGGGCCAGCAGGAAATGCGTGCCGCCACCGAGGACGACTTCGTCCTCAAGTCTGGCGAGCGGAGTGCCATAGCCAACTTCAAAACCGGGGCTCATGAGGATGCTTGGGCTTGGTAAAGTCATCGTGCGTGCGGAGCGGTTACAGGGGTTTTGAGTTAATGGGAGTTGCGAGTCAAGGGCCATCATTCAGGGCCATCATTCGGGTCAGGTTCTCAGCGTCGGCGGTCTCACCGCAGCGAGCCCCAGCACCGGCGAGAAGATCCGCATCCGCCGCATCCGCGCCATCAGCAGTTCCTTTCCCATGCGTGCCACCTCCTTCATTTCCCAGAGGATTCCTGCTTTCATCTCAGCTCCCCGGAATGGGAGCAGCGGAACCGGTCACAAGACCGGCTTGGCCGGGTAATCGTCGCCGCGCCGGCTCTTCCTGACTGACGCCAGCCAGCTCTCCAACTCGGCCTGCATGCGCTTGACGATCTCCGGATGCGCGGCGGCCACGTCGGTTTTTTCGGACGGATCCGTCGTCATGTCATACAACTCATACTTGTCGTCCTTGTCGCCCTTGTCGCCTGGGCGTTGGTGGAGTTTGTAGCGGTTGTCATTCCAGGCGGCGGGTCCGTCTTCCGGGCCGGTTTCACCCGCGTGCCAGAACCCGATCGGGGTCGGCCGTGCTTTCATCCGGCCATCCAGCAGCGGCACCAGACTGATGCCGTCGAGCGGTTTGACCTGCTTGGGCACCTCGAGATTGAGGAGGTCCACGATGGTTGGATAGATGTCGCTGGTCACGGCGGGCACGCTGGTGACGGCTGGCTGCTTGATGCGGGCCGGCCACTCGATGATCCCGGGCACCCGGATGCCGCCCTCCCACAGTTCGCCCTTCTTGCCGCGCAGCACGCCATTGGAGCCATGGGCCTCCGGGGCGTTTTCATCCAGCCACGAGCCGTTGTCGCTGCAGAACATGAGCAGGGTGTTCTCAGCGATGCCGAGTTTGCGCAGGCCGCTGCGCAGGGTGCCCATGCTGCGGTCCACGCCGACGATTTCGCCATAGTAAGCCGAGCCGCCGGCCGCCTTGAGATCCTCGGGCAGCGGTTGGTGGGGGACGTGCGGGCTGCCGAACCAGACCACCGCCAGGAAGGGCTGGTGCTGCTTCACGTTGGTTTCGATGAACTTGAGCGCCCGGTCCACAATGACGTCAGAGCCGTCGCCGCTGGCCTTTTCCGGTACCCCGTTGTGGCCGAAAGTCCAGTCGGTCTCAAAATAGTTGGAAACGGAAAACGACTCGTCGAAGCCGACATTGAGTGGCGAGAACGGATCGGTATTGGCGATCACCTTGCCGGGCCCGGCCACCCCGTTGAGGTGCCACTTGCCAAAATGGCCGCTGCGGTAGCCGGCGGTCTTCACCGCCTGGGCGATGGTGATTTCCCCTTTGCGCAAAGGCATTCCCGGCCACAGACAGTCCATGCGATAGGGATGGCGGCCGGTCATCACGCTGGCCCGCGTCGGCGAGCAACTCGGATGCGCGGAGTAGAACCGGTCGAAACGCAGGCCCGCCGCCGCCATGGCGTCCAGGTTCGGCGTCTGGATTTTCTTGAGGCCGTTGTAACTGACGTCGCCCCAGCCCTGGTCATCCGTCATGCAGAGGACGAGGTTGGGTTTGTCGGTTTGAGCGGGTGCCGGTGCGGCGGTCTCCGCCCGGAGCAAGGGCAGCAGCGAGAGGACCGACACGGCCCAGATCGAATGGGAATGGAGGTGCTTCATGTTGGTTAGTTCCGTGATTTCAGTGCAAGGTATTGCACCGCGACTCCGCGCTGGAACGGTGCGGAAATCCGCAAGGTTTGCGGGCCGGCTGCCAGCTTGATTTCCGCGGCCGGGGTGGTGCCCCACAGCCCGCTCGTGTTAGGAACCTGGACGGTTACCGGTTCGTTGGCACCGGCCTTGACATTCAGGACCTGCTCGACGTTCGCGGCGGCAGCCCTGATCCCCAGGGTGTAGCCGCTCTGAATCGCGGTGTCCAAATCCCTGGCATTCGGTGCCCATGCCTGGAGCCGCATGGCAGTCGCGCCCAGCATGGCACCGGCGACGAGGGCTATGATGGTGAAGGTGTCGATTGCTTTCATCTGTCGCTTGCTGCTTTCCGGGGCTGGGGGTCGATGGGGTCTGCGGAGTTCTCAGGGACGGCAAGTGCTGGCATGCCACCGCCGCCGCGATTCACTCTGGAGGCACGACAGCACCGCCACTACGGCGGCTCCCGGGCGATCCTTTCAAAGCCGGTGCGCAACACTCCGGGAACCCTGACCACAGGCAGCCATCATCCTGCGTTGGGTACCACGAATCCGGTACAGCGCTTCAATCGCCGCAGCATGCACAGTTCGTTGACCCATGTCACCCCGCCCGTTTACAAGAAACAGGATGGCAGCCGGCCCTATCAGGAGCGACTCATCCTTGAGGGAATGAGCAAGAAAACGCCTGCGGAACTGGCCACGCTCGCACGTTCCTGGCTGCATGCACCGCCGATCAAGGCGCTCTGGGGATGCAAGGCGATGGATTACAACCAAGCCAAGCGCGAATACCCGCTGGTGGCCGCAGCGCCGGCCATGTCGGTTGCCATCGCCGCGTCGCAGGAACAGCCCCTCGTGAACGTCTGTTTCACCGTCAAGAACTGGGGATCCGGCGGCGCGGCCAGCGTGCTCATGAATGGCAAGAAGCCCGCCGCAGTGCGCCAAGACAGCACGGCATGCCAGCTCACCGAGTGCACCGGATGGGCCGCGCCCTTGCCGACACCCGCCGGCAGGTCGGGGTAGCCATTGGCCAGTCCCCAAGCCCGGACCACGTCCCACTGGGCTTGGGTCACCTCCCAACGTGCCAAGTAGAACGCGCCGACTGAAACGGAATGCGTCGGGAGTTCGTAGTCTTAGCCATCGCCAATGGAGTCCCCCATCAGGAACTCGCCCGCCGGAATCTCCGCGAAGCCAGGCGGCACCCCGCTGTCCAAGCGCACCGCGAGGCGATAGAAACGCTTGGGCGCACCGCCGTCGGGGCGGCTGAGCACGACGCGCTCCATGCCGGGGGCGGTGGGCACCAGATTCAGGGGGAATGCGCTCGACCACGGGCCGCCTGCGGTGCGGGTGGCCAGCACCGTCCAAACCATCAGGTCGGTGCTCGCTTCGATCATCAGCCCAAGGTCCGGGGCGGAGGCGGCGGGCATCTCGAAGAAGAAGGAATCGACGGCCCCGGCCTTGGTGAAACGCGGCACGCCAGGGCTGCCGGAGTCGGCGAGGTTCGGGTTGAGCGCGAGGGCGTATTCGACCACGTTCGGGTAGCCGTCGTGGTCCTGGTCGCCGCCGGCCGGGGTGGTCAGGCCGTAGTAGGCGGCGAAGGCGGCATAGCTTTGGGGCAGGAGGGTGACCGGCAGTTCGTAGGCCCCGCGATCAACGGCCGCGCCGATGATCCGCGGGTTGCCGAGCAGGTCGGTGGGCGTGCCGGCCGGCACCAGGGCGTTGCTGCCGGTATCGATGCCCGGGCTGCCGGGTTGCAGGCGCAGGCCGTCGTCGGCGGTGCGCCACCGGCCGTCGGCACCGGCGGGGGTGGCCAAGGAGACGAACTGGGGATTCGCACTCGTGTGATTTCCGCCCGCGCCGGACCAACCGCCTTCGATGATGCAGTAGTTGAGGGTGGAGGCAGACCCGGCGCCATCCACCACGGGATTCGTCCCGTTGCCCCAGAGGATGGAATTGGCGAGGGTCGGGGAGGAAGCGGATTCGTTGCCAACGGCCCCACCAGACAAGGCCGAGTTGTTCGCCAATACGCAGTTGCCGAGGGACGGGCTGGAAAAGGAGTTGAAGATGCCCCCGCCGGAGGTTCCCGCCGAATTGTTCGCTAGCAGGCAGTTGACGAGGCTTGGTTGGAAATAATAGCTGTAGATGCCTCCGCCACAGACGCCTGCCGAGTTGTTAGTCAGCACGCAGTTCACAAGGGTCGGAAAGGAGTGGAGGAAGTAGATGCCCCCGCCGTTGCCGTCGGTTGAGTTGTTTGCCACAACGCAGTTGGTAAGCGAGGGCGTGCCGGAAGAGAACATGACGCCGCCGCCGTATATCGCCGCCGCATTGAGCTTGAAAACGCAGTTTGCGATCATCGCGGAGCCCGCATACAACATGCCGCCTCCAGTGTTAGAACCCGCGTCCGGCCCCGCGTAGCCGCCGCGGATGGTGAAGCCGTCGAGCACAGTGGATTGGAGCGCCAGGGGGGCCGGGTGATAGAGAACGTGGTAGCAATTCTCGGCCATCGTCGCGATATCCGGCCGCCCGTTCGGGAGCACGGCGTCGTTGCCTGACAAATCACCGCTGAGGGTTGTTTCGTGGACGGCGGGGTTGCGTTCGGGCAGGCCGGGGTCGCCGGTGGCCGGGAAGCCGCCATAGACTTTCACCCCGTTGCGCAGCGAGAAATGCAGCCGGCGGGCGGCGAGTCCTGCGGCCTCCGGATTTGGCTCCGAGGTCGGCTTGTAAGTTCCCGCCGCCACCCAGACCTGGCCGCCGCCGAGCTGGCCGAGGATGTCGATCGCACCCTGGAGATCGGGCGTGGCGGTGGCCCAGGTCTTGCCGTCGGCGCCCGGCGTGCCGTCGGTCCGCACGTGGACGGTGTCGCCGACATCGAAGGCCGGGCTGTAAGTGGCGACGAAGGACCCGTCGCCGGTGACCGGAGCCAGTGCCGGGTTCCAGTCGAAGTCCCAGCCGAAATCAACCTGGAGTGTCGGCGCGACGGGTGCTGAACCGTGCTCGACCTTTTGTTCGAGCGTGCCGCCGCCGGTGCGTACCGCGTGCTCGGCCAGGTCGAAGATAACGAAGTGATAGACGATCTCGTAGGCACCGATGTCGAGTTGGCCGCCGGCCACCCGCGGGCCGCCGCGGAGGTCGAACGGCAGTGCTTCGAGGGTGTTGCCGTCGCCGTCGAGGTCGGCGGGGTCGTGGAGGGCGGCCAGCGGGGCATAATCCGCCGCGTCGAGGGCCGGACTGGCCAGCGCGACGGACGGTCGCAGCCCATCGTCGTCGGTGAACCACCGGTTGTCCGGGCCGTCGGGGTCGGCAAGGTTGACCAATTGCGGATCGGCACTCAGGTTGCCCGTGCCCGCACCGCGCCAGCCACCTTCGATAATGCAGTAGTTGAGGGTCGCAGCCGCCCCGGAATCATCCACCACGGGATTCGGCCCGTTGGCCCAGAGGATGGAATTGGCGAGGGTTGGGGAAGAAGCCGGGGTGCTGCGAACGGCCCCGCCACCGGGCAGATTGTTGGCCAGGACGCAGTTCACGAGGGTTGGCGATGAGGCCTGGTTGAAGATGGCGGCGCCGTCGGGTGCGAAGTTGCGGGCCAACACGCAGTTGGCGAGGGTCGGAGAGGAGGCTGCGCTGTGGATCGCGCCACCGTAGGGTGCCAGATTGTCGGTCATCACACAGTTTGTTAGGGAGGGCGTGCCATAATAGAACTGGATTCCTCCGCCCTTGCCTGCCGCCGCATTGAGCTTGAAGACGCAGCGGGCGATGGTGGGTGAGGCCGCGTTGCTCAGCATGCCGCCGCCTTCGATCAGATACCAACTCGCACCCGTCCCCGCGTAGCCGCCGCGGATGGTGAAGCCGTCGAGCACGGCGGTGGCGTCGAGCGCCAGGGTGGCCGGATGATAGAAGACGTGGTAGCAATTCTCGGTCATCGTCGCGGTGTCCGGCAACCCGTTGCGCATCACGGTGTCATCGCCTGACAGGTCGCCGCTGAGGGTCGTTTCGTGGAGGGAGGGGTCACGTTCGGGCAGGCCGGGGTCGCCGGTGGCCGTGAAGCCGCCATAGACCTTTACGCCGTTGCGCAGCGAGAAATGCCGCCGTCGGGCGGCGATGCCTGCGGTCTCCGGATTTGGCTCCGAGGTCGGCTTATAGGTGCCCGCCGCCACCCAGACCTGGCCGCCGCCGGCTGCGGCGCAGGCCTCGATGGCCTGTTGGACATCGCCCAGCGCGTTGGCCCACGAGCTGCCGTCGCCCGCGCCGCCCTGGCGGACGTGCCGCACGAAGGTCCGCCAGTAATTCAGCGCCAAGGTATGGTCACCCAAGTAGCCAGTCGTGCCCGAGTCCACCTTCCACTGCATCCGCACTTCATGCGTTCCGGCGGAGAGGGCTGCCTTGGTGAAGGTGAACGAGCGGGTGCCCCAGCTTTCGCCCACCACGAAAACCACATCGGTCGGTTGTGCCGGTTGGCCGTCCACGAGGGCACGCACGAACACCCTCCCGTTGCCGCTACCGTTCAATTCGGCGCTGAAGGTGGCCTCCAGGCTGCTGTCCGCCGCCGTGGTGATGAAAGCCGGCGCGTCCGGCATGTCGGTCCAGGTCGCGGAGGTCGTGGTCTGGTCGGGTCCGCTTGGCGCGGCCTGCGCGGTCAGCCCGCCGTATGAAGTCAGTTGCGGCGCGGCGACGACACTCAACGTGCGGTCGCTGAGATACGAGGTCAGCCCGCCGCTCGCGTGCCATTGGATCGCGATCACATGCAAGCCGGCCGGGACGTTTTGTTTGACAAACGTGAAGGAGCGCGTGCCAGCGAAGTCCTCGGCCACGAACTCGACGTCTGAGGGCGATGCGGCCTGCCCATCCACCAGGGCTCGCACAAACATCGAACTGCCGCCACCGGTGAACGCCTCCGCCGTGAAGGTGATCGCAATGTTGCCTGCGGTCGGGGTCACCAGGGAGCCGGTCGTGTCCGGCACCTCGGTCCAATAGGTGGCCGCCGTGCTGAGCCACCCGCCGCTCGGTGGCGTGGTGAGCAGGACTTGGGCGGCCGGGTTCGCCGCCGAGGACGCGAAAAGCGTTAGGCTCGCGTCTCCGAGTTGGGCGGTGATGCCGGAGTCGGTACACCATTGGATTTCAACCCAGTGCCAGCCCGCCGGCAGATTCGTCTTGGTGAATGCAAACGAGCGTACCCCGGTCGGCTTGCCGATCGCCGCCACGATGTCCGCCGGCGACGCCGCCTCGCCATCCACGAGCGCACGCAAAAACACCCGTCCACCCGCCATGGTAGCGTCGATCTCGCCACTGAAGGTGATTTTCAGATCGGCGTGGTCTTCCGTGAAGATGGCACCGGTCAAAGAACTGTTAGGCGTGCGCACTGGCGGGTCGCTGTCTCTGATCGTGGTGAAGGTGGTCGAGGTCGTGGTCCAATCCGGTCCACTCGGCAGCGGACGCACGGCGAGCGCGGGTTGGTCCGGCGGGGAGGGGTTGGCCGCAAACGGCAACCGGTGCCCGGCGGCGTCGAGCATCTGGAAATCATCGCAGTTGACGTGACCCCACCAGCCGGAATTTTCGTCGATGATCTTGATGACGGCGGTCATGCCTTTGGACAGGCCCACGGCCAACTGGACCCGAGTCATGGTTTCGGAATTGGCACCGGTGAAAGTCCAGGTGCGGACACCTTGCACCTCGATCACGACCATGGTGGCACCAGCGGGATCATTCTCATTGTGGTTGCCACCGCCGATGAGAAAGGTGATCACCTCGCCGGTGATGAGAAACGGCGGCGAGGTCAGCGAGCCGGTGGGCGTGTCGCCTTGAATATCGCCGGGGGTCTGACCGGGGCCGCCCTGGTAGTTCTCGTGGGTGCCGATCCACCAGTTGCCCTGGTGATTGGATGGCTGGCCGCGGCCACGCGCGGTCGGATTGTCACCCAAGGTGGGCTGGGTGTCGAAGGCCGTGCCGGTCTTGGTCCAGCCGCGCAGGTAACCGTCTTCGAAATCGGCGGTGAAATCGTCGGCGAGGGCCGTGGACACGAATGTCCCCAAAGTCAGGCCGGCAAGGGTTGCGGGAAGCAGGCGGGTGTTCATGGTGTGTTCGTTGATGGGGTTGATGAGTTGCTCAGGGTTTGGTGATCTCGAGGCGGTAGAATTTCCGGGCGGTGGTGGCGGTGGGATCGGTGACGGTGCGTTGGCTTCATGGCTTTTGGTAAAGGAACATCACTTGGCCGGGGGTGTAGGACCAGGTGTCGTTGAGGTAGCCACCGTTCCCGAGGTATCCACCCCAGACGAGCATCTCGCTGCCGGTCCACAATGCGGTGTGGCCGGAACGGGCGAAGGGCACGTCAGTGGTACTCATCGCCGTCCAACTGTCGGTCGTTGGACTATAGCGCCCGCCGTCGTTGAACAAGCCGCTGCCCCATCCGCCATATCCGCCCCAGACGATCATTTCGCTGCCCGTCCACACCGCCGTGTGCGCGGTGCGTGCGGCGGGTGTGTTCGCCAGAGTGTTCGGAATCGCGGACCAGGTCCCGGCACCTGTCGGGTTGTAGCGGCCGCCGTCGTCGAACACGCTCAAGTTACTCCCTCCGCCCCAGACGATCATCTCGCTGCCCGTCCACACCGCCACGGGATTCTCGCGCATGGCGGGTGCGCCGGTGGTGGTGACCTCGGCCCAACGGTTGGCCGCCGGATTGTAGCGCCCGGCGTTGGGCGGATAGCTGCCGCCGTCGCCGTAGCCGCCCCAGACGATCATCTCGCTGCCGGTCCACACCGCCGTGTGGGAGCCGCGCGGGGCTGGAGTGTCGGCAAGAGTGTTTGGAATTGCGGTCCAAGCCCCGGACCCCGCCGGATTGTAACATCCGCCGTCGTTCAAACTGCCGCCGTTGTTCCACCCACCCCAGACAATCATCTCGTCGCCCGTCCACACCGCCGTGTGCCATTGGCGGGGGGCGGGCGCGCCGGTGGCGGTGACAACGGTCCAACTGTCGGTCGCCGGGGAATAACAGCCCCCGTCGTTCAAATAGCCGCTCGCGCCAGCGCCGCCCCAGACGATCATCCCGGTGCCGGCCCACACCGCCGTGTGAAGGAAGCGCGCACCGGGTGCGTCGGCAGTGGCGACTGCCGTCCAGGTATTGGTCGCCGGATTGTAGCGGCCGCCATCGTTCAAATAGCTGCCGCCGCTGCCGTAGCCGCCCCAGACGATCATTTCGCTGCCGGTCCAGACTGCCGTATGCGTACTCCGCTTGGTGGGTGCGCGGCTGACCTCGATCACTGTCCAAGTGTTGGCCGCCGGGTCATAACGACCGCCGTCATTGAGGTAATTGCTGCCTCCGCCATTTTTCCATCCACCCCAGACGATCATCTCGCTGCCGGTCCAGACCGCCGTGTGAAGGTTGCGTGCGGCCGGCCCACCGGCGGCGGTGACCGCCGCCCAGGTGTTGGACGTCGGATTGTAGCGCCCGCCGCTACTGCTGCCCCACACGATCATCGCGCCACCGGTCCACACCGCCGTGTGATACTCGCCCGCAAAGGGTGCGCCTGGGGTAGCGACCGCCGTCCACGAATCAGTCGCAGGATTGTAGCGACCGCCATCGAAGAACAAGGTGCCCATCGAGCCGCCCCAGACTATCATCTCGCTGCCTGTCCAAACCGCCGTGTGATGTTCGCGGGCGGAGGGCGCTCCGGTGGTGGTGACTGCCGCCCAACTGTTGGATACCGGATTATAGCGCCCGCCGTCGTTCAAACCCGCGCTGCCGTTCCAGCCACCCCAGACGATCATCTCGCTGCCGGTCCAGACCGCCGCGTGATCCGAGCGAACGCCGGGGGCGCCAGCAGTCGTCATCGTTGCCCAAGTGTCGGTCGCAGGATCGTAACGCCCGCCGTCGGCGAGATAGCCGGCGCCACCGAATCCCCCCCAGACGACCATTTCGCTACCAGTCCACACTGCGGTATGATGGAAGCGTCCCGCAGGAGCCCCGTTGGTCGCCACCCTCGTCCAATTGTTGGACGCCGGGTGGTAGCGGGCGCCCGCGTTGGAAACGCCGACTTGGACTTGCCCGCCCCAGACGATCATCTCGGAACCGGTCCACACCGCCGTGTGAATGTAACGCGCGGCGGGGGCGTCGGTAGTGGGCAACCCCGTCCAACTGTTGGCTGCCGGGTTGTAGCGACCGCCGTCGCCAAGGACGCCACCGCCGCCGTAGCCGCCCCAGACGATCATCTCGGAACCCGTCCACACCGCCGTGTGATAGAAGCGCACAGCGGGAGGCGTGCCATTGAAGCGCTCCTGCCAGTGGTCACTCAGGACGGTGGTCCCGATCTTCACATAGCCGGCGTTGACCAAGTCCGCGTTGTCGCTCGCGGAGAGGATGATTCCGCCTGCGGCCACGCCGGCCTGGCCGTCGGCGTTGAGGTTGGCGGTCGCCGCACCGGCGGCGAGCTGGGTGCTCGTGACTGCGGCGGGGCTGAGGTGGGTGGTTTGGACCGCGTTGGCAGCCAAGTGCGTGCCGGCCACCGCACCGGCGGCGAGCTGGGTCGCGCCCACCGCACCATTGGCGAACTTGGCGCTGGTGATCGCGCCGTCGCGAACTTCCTCGGCCGTCATCGCGTAGCCCGCCGCCGCGATGCGTTGGTCCGGCGTGAGCTGTTGCCAGCCATGGCTGCCGTCGTTGAACCAGACGCTCAGACGCAGGTCGGGGTGGCTGAACACGCTTGGCGGAATGGCGGTCATGTTGGTGAGGGTGGGGTCGCCTAACAACACCGAGTAGAGGCCGTTGGTTACCGTGAGCCTAACGGCGCTGGCGGGCGGGCTGCCGCCGCTGCTGGTGCCGTCGTTGCTCCAATAGCTCACGGTGCCGGCTTCGCCGACCAGCGCGAACTTGAACTGGCCGAGGCCGTTGAAATTCGTACCGCCGACGGCGATGCGGCCCTGGTAGTTGATGAGCTGCGGCACCTGCGCGGGCAGGCTGCCGGCGAGCAAGGCGATGCCCGCGAAGGTGGCGAGGATGAAGGTTTTCATGGCATGATAGTGCCGCTTTCGCGGCGGTCAGGGCTTCTGATAGAGAACCATCACTTTGCCGGGGGTGTAGGACCAGGTGTCGTTGAGGTAGCCGGCGTCGCCTCGTCCGCCCCAGACGATCATCTCGCTGCCGGCCCACACCGCCGTGTGATCGGTTCGTGCGGCGGGGGCTCCGGAAGTGGTCACCGCCGTCCACCTGTCGGATGACGGATCGAAGCCGCCGCCGTCGTTAAGGAGGCCGCCTTGGACCGCGCCCCCCCAGACGATCATCTCGCTGCCGGTCCACACCGCCGTGTGATCAGCACGCGCGGCCGGTGCTCCGGTGGTGTTGACCGCAGCCCAAGTTCCGGCGCCCGCCGGATTGTAGCGGCCGCCGTCGTCAAGGATGCCGGGGCTGGTGCCTACGCCACCCCAGACGATCATTTCGCTGCCGGTCCATACCGCAGTGTGATGGCTGCGTCCGCCGGGAGTATTCGCCAGCGTGTTCGGAATCGCTGTCCAGGCTCCCGCACCCGCCGGATCGTAACGGCCGCCGTCATTGAAACTGCTGCTGCCATCCCGGCCACCCCAGACGATCATTTCACTGCCGGTCCATACCGCCGTGTGTCCCGTCCGTACGGACGGTGAGCCGGTGGTGGCGACCGCCGACCAACGGTTGGCGGTCGGATCGTAACGCCCACCGTCGTTCAAATAGTTCAAATAACCGCTGTTGCCCACTCCGCCCCAGACGATCATTTCGCGACCCGTCCACACCGCCGTGTGGTATTGGCGTTCGGCGGGCGTACCGGTGGTGGCGACCGCCGTCCAACAGTTGGCCGCAGGATCGTAACGAGCACCATCGTTCAAACAACCGCTGCCGCTCCAACCGCCCCAGACGATCATCTCGCTGCCGGTCCATACCGCCGTGTGCCAAGCACGCACGGTCGGCGCGTCCCTGGCGGCGAGGGCCGTCCAGGTGTTGGACGCCGGATTGTACCGCTTGCCGCCGTTCAAATAACCGCTGCCGTTCCAACCACCCCAGACGATCATTTCGCTGCCCGTCCACACCGCCGTGTGAAGATTGCGCGGGGCGGGAGGTGTGGCGTTGAGTTGCTCCTGCCAGTGGTCGCCCAGGACGGTGGTGCCGATCTTCACATAGCCGGCGTTGACCAAGGTGGCGTTGTCGCTTGCCGAGAGGATCACTCCGCCGGCGGCCACGCCGGCCTGGCCGCTGGCGTTGAGGTTGGCGGTCGCCGCACCGGCGGCGAGCTGGGTACCGGCGACCGCACCGGGGCTGAAGTGGGTGGTCTGGACCGCGTCGGCACCCAACTGCAAGCTGCCCACTGCGCCGGCGGCGAGCTGGGCCGCGCCCACCGCGCCATTGGCGAACTTGGCGCTGGTGATCGCACCGTCGCGGACTTCCCCGGCCATCATCGCGTAACCCGCCGCCGCGATCCGTTGGTCGGGCGTGAGTTGTTGCCAGCCGTGGCTGCCATCGTTGAACCAGACGCTCAGGCGCACGTCGGGGTGGCCGAACACGCTCGGCGGAATGGCGGTCATGTTGGTGAGGGCGGGGTCGCCTAACAACACCGAGTAGAGGCCGTTGGTAACCGTGAGCCTGACGGCGCTGGCAGGCGGGCCGCCGCCGGTAGCGGTGCCGTCGTTGCTCCAGTAGGTCGCGGTGCCGGCCCCGCCGACCAGCGCGAACTTGAACTGGCCCAGGCCGTGGAAATTCGTGCTGCCAACCGCGATGCGGCCCTGGTAGTTGATGAGTTGCGGCACCTGCGCGGGCAGGCTGCCGGCGAGCAGGGCGATGCCCGCTACCGTGGTGAGGATGAAGGTTTTCATGGCATGACGGTGCTGCTTCCGCAGCGGTCAGGGTTTCTGATAGAGGAACATCACTTTGCCGGGAGTGTAGGACCAGGTGTCGTCGAGGCAGCCGGCGTCGCCTTGTCCGCCCCAAACGAGCATCTCGGTGCTGGTCCACACCGCCGTGTGCCCGTAACGTGCGGCGGGGGCGGCGGCAATGGTGACCGCCGCCCAGGTGTTGGACGATGGACTGTAACGGCCGCCGTCGTTCAACCAGCCGCTGCCCACTCCGCCCCACACGAGCATCTCGGAACCGGTCCACACTGCGGTGTGAAGATAACGCGCGGCGGGTGCGCCGGCGGTGGGCAGCGTTGTCCAAGTGTCGGTTGCCGGATTGTAGCGCCCGCTGTCTTGAGAAGTAACGCCGTAGTCGCTTACTCCGCCCCAAACAATCATATCGCTGCCGGTCCATACCGCAGTGTGAGTGGTGCGTGGGCTGGGAGTGTTCGCCAGCGTGTTTGGAATTGCCGTCCAACTCCCGGTGCCGGACGGGTTGTAACGCCCGCCGTCGTTCAACCCCCCGCCGCCCATTCCGCCCCAGACGATCATCTCGCTCCCGGTCCACACCGCCGTGTGGTCAAAGCGCGCGGCGGGAGTGTTCGCCAGCGTGTCCGGGATCGCGATCCAAGTCCCGGCACCCGCCGGATTGTAGCGCCCGCCGCCGTCAGCAGGAGTGCCGACGTCACCGCCGCCGCCCCAGACGATCATCTCGCTGCCGGTCCACACCGCGGTGTGAAGACGGCGTGCTGCGGGCGCACCGGCCGTGGCGACCGCCGTCCAACTATTGGCCGCCGGATTGTAACCCGCGCCATCGTTGAAATATACGCTGCCATCCCAGCCGCCCCAGACGATCATCTCGCTGCCCGTCCAAACCGCCGTGTACTCTCTGCGCACGGCGGGGGCACCGTTGTCCGGCAGTGCCGTCCAACGGTTAGACGCCGGATGGTACCGCTTGCCGTCGTTCAACCAAGTGCCGATGCTATCGGCCCCCCCCCCAGACAATCATTTCGCTGCCCGTCCACACCGCCGTGTGGTGAATACGCTTGGTGGGTGCGCGGCTGGCTTCGATCGCCGTCCAGGTGTTGGCCGCAGGGTTGTAGCGGCTGGCGGTGTAAAGGGCGGCCGTGCCGTCGTAGCCGCCGCAGACGATCATCTCGCCGCCGGTCCACACCGCCGAGTGGTACACGCGTGCGTCCGGCGCACCAGTGGTGGCAAGCGCCGACCAGGTGTTGGCCGTCGGATTGTAGCGGCCGCCGTCGTTGAAATAGCCGCCGTCGCCGAAGCCGCCCCAGACGAGCATCTCGGAACCGGTCCACACCGCCGTGTGTTTCTCGCGCCCGCGGGGCACGCCGGTGGTGGTGACCGCCGTCCAACTGTTGGAGGCGGGATGGTAGCGGCTCCCGTCGTTCAGATAGCCGCTCTCGCCGTTGCCGCCCCAGACTACCATCTCGGTGCCGGTCCACACTGCCGTGTGATGATCGCGGGCGGCGGGCGCGCCGGTGGTGGCCAGCGCCGTCCAGGTGCTGGTCGTCGGGTGGTAGCGACCGCCGTCGTTCCAATCGGTGCTGCCATCCCAGCCGCCCCAGACGATCATCTCGCTGCCAGTCCAAACCGCCGTGTGGAAGAACCGGCCGCCGGGCGCGTCGGTCGTGGTCACCCTCGCCCAGGTGTTGGAGGTCGGATTATAGCGGCCGCCGTCGTCAAGCACGCCGACGCTGCCCCAGCCGCCCCAGACGACCATTTCGGAGCCGGTCCACACCGCGGTGTGATAGAAACGGGCGGCGGGTGCGGCGGCGGCCGGTAGCGCCGTCCAAGTGTTGGACGCCGGGTCGTAACGGCCGCCATCGTCTGAGATGCCGCCTTGGATCTGGCCACCCCAGACGATCATCTCGGTGCCGGTCCAAACCGCGGTGTGAACATATCGCGCGGCGGGTGCCCCGGCGGTGGGCAGCGCCGTCCAACGGTTGGCTGCCGGATCGTAGCGACCGTCGTCGTTGAGGTAGTCGGTGCCGTCAAAGCCGCCCCAAATGATCATTTCGCTGCCCGTCCACACCGCCGAGTGGTAGTAGCGTGCGGTGGGTCCGGAACTGCTGACGCGTGGTTGCCAGTTGTCGCTCAGGACGGTCGTGCCGATCTTCACATAGCCGGCGTTGAGCAAGGCCGAGTTCTCGGTGGCGGACAGGATCACGCCGCCGGCGGCCACGCCGGCCTGGCCGCCGGCGTTGAGGTTGGCGACCGCCGCGCCGGCGGCGAGTTGGGTGCCCGTGACCGCACCGGCGCTGATGTTGGCGGTCTGGACCGCGTTGGCAGCCAACTGCGTGCTGCCCACCGCGCCGGCGGCGAGCTGCGTAGCGCCCACCGCGCCGTTGGCGATCTTGGCGCTGGTGATGGCACCGTCGCGGACGCCCTCGGCCAGCATTGCGTAGCCCACCGCCGCGATCCGCTGGTCGGGCGAGAGGAGCTGCCAGCCGTGGCTGCTGTCGTTGAACCAGACGCGCAAGCGCACGTCGGAGTGCTCGAACACGCTCGGCGGGAGCGGGGTCATGTTGGTGAGCGTGGGGTCGCCTAACAAAACCGAGTAGAGGCCGTTGGTCACCGTGAGCCTGACGGCGCTGGCGGGTTGGCTGCCGCCGCTGCTGGTGCCGTCGTTGCTCCAGTAGGTGACGGTGCCGGCCTCGCCGACCAGCGCGAACTTGAACTGGCCGAGGCCATTGAAGTTGACGCCGCCGACGACGACGCGGCCTTGGTAATTGACGAGCCGGGGCACCTGGGCATGGCTGCCGAGGGCAGTGGCGAGGAGGATCGCGATGGTCAGGATGGCAGACCATGCGGGGCGGATGGATGCGCCCGAGGTGGCGCACGGAACTTGCGGAGTGTGCGTGTTCATGGTGTCTTCGTGGTTGCGGCGATGCGGTTGAAGAGGTTCTCAGGGTTTGGTGATCTCGAGGCGGTAGAATTTCCGGGCGGTGGTGGCGGCGGGATCGGTGACGGTGCGTTCGCTGCCGTTGTCCTGGACGATGCCACCGGCCAGCGGCTGCCAGATGATGCCGGTGCCGAGGCTCGGGGCGGACAGAACGGTGTAGGTGCGGGTGACAAAACGCGGGCCGAAGACCAGGTTTCTCTTGTTAGGGAAACCGGGCACCGGCTCGATGCGGAACAGGAAGCGCGACAGCGGGTTGTTAGGAAGCAGTCCGGCGGTGAACTCGAATTGGTTATTCTGGCCGTCGCCGTCGGGATCCTTGGCGGGTGCCGCGTCTGGGTTGTTCAGCCCGAAATACTGCACCTGCCAACTGTCGTCGATTCCGTCGCCGGCATAACTGCCGAAGTTGTCGGAGATGGTTTTCATGTTAGTTTTCCGGTTGTTGGTTGAGCCATTCATCGTAATTGCGTTTGGGCAGGGAAAGGGAGACCACGGCAAGCGTTTCGGGCGTGACAGCAGTGGCGGCGAAGACGACGAAACCGGCGGGCATCTCGATTACCGCGCTGACGTCGCCCGCCTGCTTGAGTTGGGCCGCCAACACCTTGCGCAATTCCGGGTCGAGGTCATCGAAATACAGATCCCGTCCGTCGGCTTCCGTGGCTGCGGGTGAGGCCAGGGGGTGGGCCACCTGGGCGGTGGCCTCCACCGAGTAGATGCCGCCGGTGGCGGTGGCCTTGGTGGGCGGTGGCGGACTCGCCGGCGCGGGCGGCGCGGCGGCGGTCGGGCGCGGACCGAGCTTCCAGGTGGTGGCATGGACCTCGCCGAAGGGCTTGAGGGCCTCCTGTTGCGCGGCGGTGCCCTGCGGTTTTGCCGCCAGGACGGCGCGGCGGGCGGCGTCCGCTTGGCGGCGCTGCGGGGCGTGCAAGGTGTCGTCGTTGTCAAACCGCACGCGCAGGGTGCGTTCGACCACGATGGGTCGGGCCATCGCCCGGGCGAAGCGGGCCGGGTCGTTGCCGAGCGCGGCTTTGATCTCGGCGAGCATTTCCGGGGCGCGGGTGGTCGCGTCGATCCGGGCGACCTCCGCGGCCACCATCGCGGGCGTGATCTCGACCTGATAGACCGCTTTGAGCACGGCTTCCTTGTGGGCATCGAGTTTCACCGCTTGCTCGATGAGTGTGGGCGGCATGGTTTCCGCAAACGGTTTTTTCGTGCCGCTGCGGTGTTCGTGATAGACGCGCTCGATGGCGGTGCGGTCGGCGGCGAGCAATGCCAAGTCCGCCGCCCCGGCGACGAGTGGCAGCATCAGCAGGGTGGTGCTGGCGGGCGCGGAGGCTGTGTTCCACAGGCCGCAAACCAGCGCGAGACGAAGGATGGAACGGTTCATGTGATTGTTAGGTTGGGGCGAGGAAGGTCATTCCCGGGGTGGTGCGCATGAGGGGAGGGGGCTGGGGTGAATGTTGAATGCTGGATGTTGGAAGGTCGGCTTCACGGTTGGTGCAGACGGAAGAACTGGTTCTTCAGTGCTGGGGTGATCGTGACGGGCACGGAGATTACGCCGCTGGTGGTTGGGTAGGGCGGAGGCATCGGCGTCCACGGCCCTGTTAGATCGTCGGCACGCTCAAGCAGCCAACCCTCGGCGGACGCGGGCCAGCACAGCACCACCGCATCGTTGGCGTGCCAGATCGTCAGGTGCGGCGCCTCGGGTGTTTGCGCCGGGACGATGTCGGCCAGGCTGCGGGGGACCAGACGATACCCGCTGGTCTCCGTCCCGCCGTCGTCGTAGTGCAGCACGATGCCCGTGATGTCCATCGGCCCGCTTGGGATGGTCGCGCCGGTGAGTTCAAAGTCTGCGGTGACAATGCGCACGATCGCCGGTCCACCCATCAGGGCATAATCCCGACCCAGGATAAATGGGCCCGTGTCGGCGAAGCGCACCCCGCGCAGGCAGACGAGCTGGCTTTCGAGGGTTTCCGCCGCCGTTCCCGTCAGATCGGAAGCCGTGACTAAGATCGGGCCGCTGATGATGGGGTGGAGGGTCGTGCGCCCGGTGACGGCAAAGCCGCCCACCGTGCCACCCAGAATCAGCGTGCCGCCCCGCTGGCCGGTCACGCCGCTGATCTGGATCTCATCGCCGACCCCGCGGCCGGCCAGCACCGCCTCCACCTGAGCCGTTGTGCCAAAGACCGTAATCGCGCGAGTGGCATCGCGCAGTTGGAAGCTCCGGTAGAGCGGGTCCGGCTCCAGATCGGTGGTGGACAGGATGACGGCCTGATCAATGGTCACCGGCGTATTCGGGGGCAGGAGGGCGAGTTCGGTGATCGTGACCCCGGGTGTCTGGATGTCGTCCGGGCCACGAAGCACCAGGCGGTAGCCGCTGGTGCCGCCCTCGGTCCCGTCGTATTGCAGAAGGATTCCCGTGAGGTTCACGGGGCCGGTGGGAATCGGCAGGCCCACCAGGCCCAGATTCGTCGAGGCCACGCGCACCACGCCGGAACCGCCCGCCAGCGGGTAGTCGCCGAGGGCAAACACGCCCGTGTGGGTGAACTGGACTCGATGCAGACAAACAAGCTGGCTTTCGAGCGTTTCGGCCGTGGCTCCGGCCAAGTCGAGAACGAGAGCGGAAACAGAGACAGTGGGAAAAGGATGGCTCGAAGTGCGCCCGCTGATGGCGAAGCCGCCCACTGAGCCGGCCAGGATTAGGGTTCCTCCCCGCTGGCCGGTCACTCCGCTGATCTGGATCTCGTCGCCGACCGCGCGGCCCGCCAGCACCGGGTCCACCTGAGCCGTTGTGCCAAAGACCGTAATCGCGCGGGTGGCATCGCGCAGCTGGAAGCTCCGGTAGAGCAAGTCCGGCTCCAGATCGGTGGTGGACAGGATGACGGCCTGGTCAATGGTCACCGGCGTATTCGGGGGCAGGAGCGCGAGTTCGGTGATCGTGACGCCGGGCGTCTGGATGTCGTCCGGTCCGCGAAGCACCAGGCGGTAGCCGCTGGTGCCGCCCCCGCCTTCGTCGTATTGCAGAAGAATGCCGGTGATGTTCACCAGTCCCGCAGGGATGGGCTGGCCCACGAGGCCCAGATTCGCGGAGGCGATGCGCACCACGGTGGAACCGCCCGCCAGCGGATAGTCGCCGACGGCGAACACGCCCGGGTGGGTGAACTGCACGCGGCGCAGGCAGACGAGCTGGCTTTCGAAGGTTTCCGCCGCCGTTCCCGTCAAGTCCAGTTCGAGCGCGGCTACGGGGAAGATGGGAAAGGGATGGTTCGAGGTGCGCCCGGTGACGGCAAAGCCGGCCACTGAACCGCCCAAGACCAGCGTGCCGCCCCGCTGGCCGGGCACTCCGCCGATCTGGATCTCATCGCCGACCGCGCGGCCCTCCAGCACCGCCTCCACCTGGGCCACCGTGCCGAAGACGGTGATCGCACGGGTGGCATCGCGCAGTTGGAAGCTCCGGTAGAGCGGGTCCGCCTCGAGATTCGTGGCGGACAGAATCACCGCCTGGTCAATCGTCGCGGGGGTATCCGGCGGCAGTTGTGCCAGTTCGGCGATGGTGAAACCGGGGGCCTGGAGATCGGCGGGGCTGCGGGGCACCAGCCGGTAGCCGCCGGGGCCTCCCCCGCCTTCGTCGTATTGCAGAAGAATGCCGGTGATGTTCACCGGTCCCGTGGGGATGGGCTGGCCCACGAGGCCCAGATTCGCCGAGGCGATGCGCACCACGGCGGCACCGCCCGCCAGCGGATAGTCGCCGACGGCGAACACGCCCGTATCGGCAAACTGCACCCGGTGCAGGACGACAAGCTGGCTTTCCAGCGTTTCGGCCGCCGTTCCCGTCACATCCATTTCGAGCGCTGCCACGGGGAAGATGGGCAACGGATGAGTCGAAGTGCGCCCGGTGACAGCGAAGCCGCCTACGGTTCCTCCGAGGATAGTCGTGCCGCCCCGCTGGCCGGTCATCCCGCTGATCTCCACCTCATCGCCGACCGTGCGGCCCGCCAACACCGCCTCCACCTGGTCCACCGTGCCGAAGACGGTGATCGCGCGGGTGGCATCGCGCAGTTGAAAACTCCGATAAAGCGGGTCCGCCTCGAGATTCGTGGCGGACAGAATCACCGCCTGGTCAATCGTCGCGGGAGTATCCGGCGGCAGTTGTGCCAGTTCGGCGATGGTCCCGGCCGACGCGGACTGGCCGGCCCAGAATGCGAACGCGAGCAGCAGCGCCGCGCAGGCGAGACCGGTGCGGCGAATGAACGGAGTGGCGGGTGCCGCCAAGGCGGTCTGCCGGATGAACGGATTGGTTTTCATGATGGTGGTTGATGGTTGGTTTGGAATGGCGGGCGGAGTTGGCGCTCAGCGCCTGAGGCGGAAGAAGCGGCGGGGCTCGACTGGCGGGATGGGGATGCGGTATTCGAACATGCTGGCGGTCTCGACGATGCCGAGGGTCACCGGGGTCCAGGGGGCGGCGAGGTCGGGGGAGCTTTCGACGGTGGCGTCGGTCGGGGCGGCGGACCAGAAGAGGACGAGCGCCGGCGCCGGCTGGTCTTCGCGGCGGATTGAGAGGCGCAGTTCGGGGGGCTCGCCGCCGACGCGGATGGTGAAGGTCTGCGCCGCGCTGGTCAGCGTCCTGTCGTCGATGCTGGCGTCGTCGGTGAGGGTGATGCTCACCGTGGCGGTGCCGTTGTTACCGGTTAGGTCGTAATAAAGGTCGCCGCCAAACGAATCGAGGTTCGGCGGCCCGTTGAGCACGCCGTCCGGGTCGGCGATGATCGTCGCCTGGAAGTCGAGGATCTGCGTGACGGTCGAGTCGCCGTCGTCGATGGCCCCGGCCCAGGCGGGGGCCGACTGGATGCCAATGGTGCCGGCGGGATCCCAGCGGTTCGGGCCGGCGGTGAACGACGGCAGTTCGTTGACATTGGCGGCCTGGAAGAAAAGCGCCTGGTCGTAGAACGCCCCGCCGGTGTCGGTGGCCCGCACGCGCACCGAGAAGTTCGGCGGAGCGGTTTCGTAATCGACCGGGTTGGCGAGCCGGAGCTGGTTGCCGACGATGCGGAAGAGTGCGTTGTGGGTGGCGCCGGTGCCGGTGACCAGGGTGAAGACGGCGGAGTCGCCGAGGTCGGGGTCGTCGGCGGTGAGGGTGGCCACCAGGTGATTGGGCGGGGTGTTTTCCGGGAACCCGGCGCTGAAGGGCTGGATGCCGAAGGGCGGCTGGTTGGTGCCGGGGTCGGTGATCTGGAGCTGGAGAATGCGGGTGGCGGGGTTGCCGGCGTGATCGCGGGCGGTGAGGGTGACGGTGAGCGGGCCGAGCACCGTCTGGGTGCCCTCGGGAGGATCCTGGATGAACTCGAATACGCCGCTGCCGCTGTCGCTGACCGGGGCCTGGCCGAGGTAGTCGGGCAACAGGCAGCCGGCCGGGAAACTCAAGGGGGCGAAGGTGCCGCCGATGAGCGGCGCAACGGTGTCGAGGGTGACATTGGCGTGGGTGTCGCTGGCCGGCGGGTTGTTGGCGGCGTCGCGGCAGCTCAGGGTGATCGTGTAGATTCCGTCGGGCAGCGCGTTGGCACCGGTGACGGCGGCCACTCCGGGGCTGGCACCGAGGTTGCCGGCGGTGAGCGAGAGTTGGTGGAACCCTTCCGTTTCCAGCGAACCGGCGAGCGTGAGGGTGCTGGACACCGGCCCTGCGAAGGCGAGACGCACGCTGCCGGGCGCGGCGGCTTCGCGCAGGGTGAACCCGACCTCGACCGGCGAACGGGTGGCACCGCCCTCTTCCGGTTGGCGGAGGATGGGCGGCAGGGTCTCGGTTTCCGCGAGGCCGGTGCCCCGGATGGCGAAGTCGAACGGGTTGTCGGCGGCGTCGTTGGGCAGGCTAACGGTGGCGTTGAATTGCCCCACGGCGTTCGGTTCGAAGGCGAGCTGGAAGGTGGTGGAACCGCCGGGTGCCACCGGCGTGACCGGCTGCCGGGCGACTGCAAACCGGTCCGCGCCCGCGCCGCCGAGCGTCACCGCGCCCAGGTTCAGCGCCACAGTGCCGGGGTTGGTCACGGTGAAGGTCCGCACCGCCAGTCCGCCGACCGCCAGTCCGCCGAAGTCGGTGCCGTCGGCGGGATCCGGCGTGGTGTCGCCGTCGCTGACGAGCAACCCGTTGCCGCGGACTTCGATGGCGGGGGACAGGCTGAATTCGTAGGCTCCGCGATCCACGATCACGCCAAGCGCCCACACGGCAATGAACCGCGGGTTGCCGAGCAGATCGGTGGTCACCCCGGCCGGCACCAGGGCGTTGCTACCGGTATCGATGGCCGGGCTGCCGGATTGCAGGCGCAGGCCGTCATCGGCGGTGCGCCACCGGTTGTCCGGGCCGTCGGGGTCGGCCAGGGAAACGAACTGCGGATCCGCGGTCGAGTTGTGCCCGCCCGCGCCAAACCAGGCCCACTCGGTGATGCAGTAGTTGAGGGTCGAGGCGGATGAGGATTCGTCCACCACGGGTGTCGTCCCGTTGGCCCAGAGGATGGTATTGGCGAGAATCGGGGAGGAAGAGTTGCTGTTGCCGATGCCTCCGCCCGTGTTGCCCGCCGAGTTGTTGGCCAGCACACAGTCGGCGAGGGTCGGGGAAGAAGAGGTATTGGAGATGCCTCCACCATCCCACCTCGCCGAGTTCTCGGCTAGCACGCAGTTGACGAGGGTCGGAGAGGAATAGGTGTTGAAGAGGCCCCCGCCATATTGCGCCGAGTTGTCGGCCATAACACAGTTGGCGAGGGGCGGGTCGGAAGAGTCGTTGAAGAGACCCCCGCCGCGGAAGCTTGCCGAGTTGAGTTTGAAAACACAGTTGGCGATGGCGGGCGAGGCCGCGTCGCAGAACATGCCGCCGCCTGAGCTAAGATAGACGGAAGTCTTGTCCGGCCCCGCGTAGCCGCCGCAGATGGTGAAGCCGTCGAGCACGGCGGCTGCATTGAGCGCCAGGGTGCTCGGGTGATAGAAGACATGATAGCAGTTGTCGCCCATCGTCGCGGTATCCGGCAGCCCGTTAGGGAGCACGGTGTCGTTGCCTGACAGGTCACCGCTGAGGGTTGTTTCGTGGAGCGCGGGGTTGCGTTCGGGCAGTCCGGGATTGCCGGTGGCCGGGAAGCCGCCATAGACTTTCACGCCGTTGCGCAGCGAGAAATGCAGCCGGCGGGCGGGGTCGCCTTCGGTCACCGGATTCGGTATCGAGGTCGGCTTGTAGATGCCCGCCGCCACCCAGACCCGGCCGCCGCCGACCGTGGCGCAGGCATCGATGGCCTGCTGGACATCGCCCATCGCGTTGGCCCACGAGCTGCCGTCACCCGTGCCGCCCGGGCGGACATGGAACGGCACTGGCGGGTCGCCCTGATAGCGGACCAAGGCGGATTGGAGGGAGCCGGGGCCGGTGACCAGAATCATCCCGTCGCTTTGCAGCGCCATGGCAGGCCCGAAATCGGGAGCACCGCAGTTGATGTCGGTGATCACTTTGCCGTCGCCGGAGAACGACGGGTCAAGCGTGCCGTCCGGGAGGTAGCGCGCGAGCGCGAAATCCCAGGTGGCGCCACTCCATGCCTGCCCCGCGACGAGGATCCTGCCATTGGTTTGGACCACCACGCTGCGGGCGTAATCGTTCGTCCCGCCGAAGTCGGTGGCCACCTTGCCATCCTGCGAGAAGCTCGTGTCCAGGGTGCCGTCGGCATGCAAGCGCACCAGCGCGAAATCCCACTCGCTGCCAGTGGAGAAATAGCCCGCCACCAGGATCTTGCCGTCGCTTTGCAGTGCCACGGAGCGGCCGACATCGTCCGCTGTGCCGAGCTGGGTGGTGACCATGCCATCGCCCGAGAAGCCGGGGTCCAGAAAGCCGGTGGGGAAGTAGCGCAGCACGGCGATATCGTCGCTTCCGGCGTGATACGATCCCGCCACCAGGATCCGGCCATCCAGTTGCACGGTCACGCCCCAACCGCGGTCGTGCGAGTTGCCGACGGGCGTGATGACGATGCCATTGTTGGCGAAGACGGGGTCGAGACTGCCGTCGGCGTTGAAGCGCAACAGGATCACATCATCATCGGCACCGTTCGACGCGAAGCCCGTGACCAGAATCTTGCCGTCACTTTGCACCGCCAGCCCGCACCCGCAGTCGTCATAGCCGCCGATGTCCTGGACCACGATTCCAAAGATGCTGAAGGCTTGATCCAGGTCGCCATTGGCCAGATAGCGGACCAGCGCCACATCGAAATTGAGGCCGTTGTGTGTCTGGCCAGCGACGAGGATCCTGCCATCGCCTTGCACGGCCACGGCCAGGGCTTGGTCGGAGCCGATGCCCAAAAACGTGGTGACTTTGCCATCCTGCGAAAAGCTCGTGTCCGGGGTGCCGTCGGCATTGAAGCGCAACACGGCAAAATCCCAGTCGTTGCCATTCCACTCCTTCCCCGCCACCAGGATCTTGCCGTCGGATTGGACCGCGACACTCGTGGCGACGGGGAGGTTGCAAACGACAATTCCCCCGGTGCCAAAGGTGGGATCGACATCCCCCGGCGCGGCGCGGACGGCCTGGCCGAGCGTGAGGAGCAGTGCCGCGCAGGCGAGGCCGGTGCGGCGCATGAACGAAGCGGTGAGTGCCGCCAACGCGGCCTGCCGGATGAACGGGTTGGTTTTCATGGTGGTTTTGGGGGTTGGTTGAATGATGGTTGGTTAGGTCCGGAGTGCGGGGACAACTCCGGGGGGGGCGGTTTGCTTGGGAGGGTCACGGCACCGTTACCACGACGCGGCCGAACATCACCGGCACGCCAGCGGCCGGAATCCTAACCTCGACTTGCTCGGTCTCCGGATCAATCGGTGACCGGGTGATGGTCACGCCCCCCACCCCGGGCTCCGCAGTGGGCCAAGCCGCGGCATTTGCAAGGTCCGTGCCGTAGGTCACGCGATCCAAGAAACCTTCCCGGATGGCCTCGACCTTGCATTGATAGGAAAGCACGAACCCGGTGCCGTCGTTGACGCCCCTGAGCGATCCGCGCTCGGATCCGCTCACCGGACTCGCCCCGAACAGATATTCGAGCGCGTTGACGATGCCGTCCAGGTCAGGATCCTGGTCGGGCGCGCCGTTTCCTTCCGGGTCGAGCCCGAACGACCTCGCCCAGAGATGGTAAGGGCGCGTTTCGACATACTGCGGCCTGCCGTTGATGATGGAACCCGAGCCATGCACCACCAGGGTACCGTCGTAATAGACATTGAGACCGTTCAGATCGAGGACGGCGCCGTCGTGGACCTCGAGGTCGTGGACATACAGCGCCTCTGGATCCGGTCCCTGGTTGGGAATCCCGTTGATCAGCCGCAGGTGCTGGAACGATCCCGGCTCCGGGCTGCCGACCACCAGTTGGTGCAATGCGAAGTTGTCAACAAACCCATCCGGTATCGCGCCAAGGTCGCGCCCGCACAGCTCCAGATGGTTGATGAAAGCCTGGCCCGGCGGAGGCTGGAATGCCAACAGGACCTGGCCGAGCCCGGCCATCGCCGCCGGGTCGTCGCCGTGAATCGACACATCGGCGCCGGTCAGCGTGATCCGGCTGCCGGGAGCCGCGTCAAGCGTCGCGCGGCGCCCGAAGACCAGCGTTTGGTTCACGCTCAGCAAGCCGGCCGGATCGAGAACCATCGTGCCGGGACCGGCATCGCCCACGACGACCGACGCGGCGGCCAGCATGTCACTCAGCAGTCGCAAGGTGCCGACGCCAGCCAGACCGCCAATCTCCATGCGGCCGCACTTGGCTGCGGAGCCGGCCTGCGTGGCGGTGGCGCCGCCACTGATCTCAATCGTCCCGGCACCAGCGCCGATCAACACGCCGCCAAACAATGATCCGTCCAGCAGGCGGGCCACCTCAAAGTCAAACCCCAGAGCCAGGGTTCCCCAAGGGGTGAGCGCGAGTTCCGGCGTGGCCAGGCCGGCTCCGTGCAGCCATTCGAAGCGTCCGGCCTGGCCGACGGCGCCGAGGTTGAGGCTGCCGCCGATCACGAGTTGGGCATCGTTCTGGATCCGGAAGGTGCCGCCGCCGTCGGCGCCGCCGAGTTGCAGGCGCCTTGCGGCGAGCAAGCCGGTGTTCTGGATGCCACTCGCGCCCCGGGTCACCTCAAGCGTTCCGTTAGCCAGCCCGGTGACCATGCCCGCCAGCGCCGTCGCGTCGAAATCATGGCCGAGCGCGAGTGTGCCGCCGGGGCCGACCACGACCATGCCGCCGACCGTGAGCCCGCCCGCACGATACCACTCAAAGCGCCCGGTGGCGCCGCCCGTGCCGATCTCGAGGTTGTTGCCGATCGCCAGTTCCGCGGTGCCGTCGAAGCGGTAGGTGCCCCGGCCCGTGCCGCTGCCCACGCTGAGGTCGCTGGTGATCCCGAAACGGCGGTCCGGCTGGGCAAAGGACGCGGTGGCGTTGGAACCGACCAGCAGGCGGGTCAGCGCCACATCGCCGCCAAGTGCCAGGGTGCCGCCGTTGAGCACCAGTGTTCCGGAGCCGGAGCCGGTGGCGATGCCGCCCGCCGTCAGGCTGCCTCCCGCCAGCATGAGCATTCCATTTCCGCCCGGCCGCACGCCGAAGGTGACCGTGCCGGCCTGCACGGTGCCGCCAGCCATCTTATATGACGCGGAGGCGTCCACGCCGAGCTGCAAATGGTCCACATCCACCGCTCCGCCCGCGCTCAGGATGCCGCCGTCCAGCGCCAGCGTGCCGGTTCCGCCGCTGTTGATCACATCGCCGGCCACTTGCAGGGTGCCGCCGGACAAGGTGTAGGAGCCGGCGCCGAGCGTGAGGGTGCCGACTTGATAGAAATGCGCCCGCTGGGCGTGGCTCGCCGGAGCGAGCAGCCCGATTCCGAGTTGGTCCACGTCCACCGCTCCGGCCGGTACGAACGCGCCGCCATCGATGTTGAGCGCGCCGGTGCCGGTGGTGTTCGCCACCCCACCTGCGGCGAGCGTGCCGCCGCTCAGCCGGTAGGTGGCGTCTCCAAGCGTGAGCGTGCCGACTTCATAAGCCTGTCCGGTTTGCTGATGGCTGGCCGGTGCGCCAATGCCCACCTTGAGGTGGTCCACGGCTACGCCGCCCGCTGGCAGAAACGCCCCGCCGTCTAGCTGCAGCACGCCGGTGCCAGCGCCGTCCAGCACCCGGTCGGAGACAACGAGCACGCCGTCTCTCAGAAGATATGTCCCCGCTCCGCCCGCCTCGGTGCCGAAGTGCAGACGGGTCAGGTTGGCGGTGCCGCCTCTTTGGGTGAAACTGCCCGTACCAACCATCCCCAGCCGGAGGTTGGCGGCGGTGAGCGTCTGGCCGACTCCCAGGGTGTGGGCACCGGTCCGTCCCATCCGCTCGCCGAGGTTGAGGTCGGTGACGCCGATGGTGTTGCCGGTGAGGTTGAGCGTGCCGCCGTCCACGGTGATGGTGCCGGTGCCGGTGCCGCCGCTGTTTGGGAAAAGGATATTCCGGACCTTCACCGTCCCGCCATCCGCTGTCAGCCTGCCCGTGCTGCCATCCCCCACTATCAGATCCGATTCCACCGTGAGCGTCCCGGAGCTGATGGTGTAGGCGCCGTTGCCTCCATTGAGGCCAAGATGCAGGTGCGCCGCGGTCTGGAACGAACCGCCCGACTGCGTGCCCGTCCCGCTCCCGGCATCGCCGAACCACGCCGTGGTTCCCACCTGGACCACGCCGCTGCCGCTGGTTTCGATCTGGCCGTTGTTGACCAGCGTGCTCGGCAGCGCCAACGTGCCACCGGTTCCCACCTGCATCGAGTTCAGGTTGGTGATGTTTCCCATGGCAGTGAGCGTGCCGCTTTCCGCCCGCACCGTGCCTTGGTTCACCAGGTTGCGGCCGGATCCTAACAACTGCCCCCAGCCGGCGATGGTCTTGCCGGCTCCATGAGTAAGGGTGGTGCCGTTGGGGATGGTCAGGGTGCCGCCGCGCGGACGCAGGGCGTCGCTGGCAAACAGATTGGCCGTGGACAAGCCGCCGGGCAGCGTGATGGTGCCGCCGGAATTGGCGGTGAAGGTGTTGTCCGCGCCGTTCTCGATCGAGCCGAGCACATTGAGCGCGGCGGTGGTGGCGCGGAACTCGCCGGCATAACCGTCTTTGATCGTGCCGCTGATATTCACCGTGCCACCGTTGGCGTGGACGAGATTGCCGTTGTTGACATCGCCGTTCAGCGCGACGGTGGCACCGGCGGCGGCGGAAAGGGTGCCGGTGTTGGTGACGGCGGCCACACAGGTCAGCGTGCTGCCGGCACCCGTGGCATAAAGACTGCCGCTGTTATTTGCCATGCCGTCCACCTGAAGCCCGGAACCGCCGGTGGCATAAGCCGACTGCGAGCCGTTGACGGTCAAGGTACGCGACAGGCGCAGCGTGGTGGCCGCCGAATCGGCATAGAGCGACCCCTGCGCGACGGTCACGTCGGGATCTATCACTCCCCGGCCGCGCGCCAATGCGCCCGAGCCGTCCACGCGGAACGCGCCGCTCGCCCCGCCCATGGAAATCGTGGCATTGCTCAGCACCCCCTGGCCCGTGATCTTCAAGGTGGCGCCATTTTCGACGCGATGGGTGCGGGCGTAGTTGAAGGTGACATTCTGGATCGTGCCCGTGCCGGTGACCGACAGCGTGCCGTCCTGCGTCAACATCGCGCCGGTGATCGTGCCGCCGCTGAGGTTGAGGGTATTGTTGTTCTCCCATGCGAAGTTCGGCACATGGAGCGTGGCGCCGGACTGCACATTGACGGTGCTGGTGTAATCGGCGACATAGAGCTGCTGATCGATCTGAAGCAGCCCCCCGCTGGCCGTGAGCGTGCCCGCCCCGACATAGACATTGAAGTTCTCGATGCGGCCGTAACCGCTGATCACATCGCCGGCGGCGTAGTTCTTGAGCATCATGCTGGTGGAGGAACCCTTCAGCGTGCCGCCGGTGAGGGTGATCTGGTCCTTGTTCCACAGCTCGTTATCGGCGGGAGCGTTCCGGAGGTAGAGGATGCCGCCGCCGGCCGCGCCGAGCGTGCCGGCGTTGTGGGTGGCGCTGGCCAGATCGATGGAAAGCTGGTTGTTCTCGGCGCGGATGACGCCATTGTTGTTGCTCAGCGCGCTGTTGATGGTGCCGTAGCCCTTGATCACGGAAGTGGCGGAAGTGTTCACCGCCCCACCGATGATGCCGTTGTCCAGCTCAAGCACGCCGTCGAGGGCCAGGGACGAGTTCGGCGTGTAGATGGCGTTCTTCACGATCATCGTGCCGCCGGCCAGCACCTCGCCGCCATCTTCCGCAATGAGGCTGTAGCCGTCGAACTTGACCGTGGCGTGGTTGCGGACTTCCAGATCGAGGATTTCGCCGCCGCCCAGCGCGTTCACCGTGACGGTATAGGGATTGCCCGCGCCGTAGTCGGGCAACACGCAGATGGAACTGTAGCTAGGCACTTTGGCGATGGTCCACTTGGTCGGGTCATTGCCGAAGCCGCTGCCGCCGTTCCAAGTCTGCGTGACGGTCGCCAGGTTGCGGATGGCGGCGTCGGTCAGCTCGGTGTCGTGGATGAACGCCTGATCCATCTTGCCGTTGAGTTCCCGCTCGTAGGTGCCCAGCCAGCCGTCGCCATCGTAGTTGGTGCCCGCCATCAGGTAGGGCGTGTTGTTATAGACGATGTTGCCGGTTTTGGTTTCCACTACCACCAACTTGCCATCGACATAGAGTTCCAGCTCCGCGTTGGCGCCCGTGTCGTCGTAGGTGCCCGCCACATGATACCAGGTGTTGGCCTGCCAGTTCATCGAGCTGAGGGACTTGGTGACATACTGGTCTGCGTATGATGCGTTCCGGTACATCATGTGCAGGTTGGGGGTGGCGCCACCGGCGAAGAAGAGCTGGTAGCCGCCGCTGATCCCGCCCGCTCCAATATTGGCGATCATGATATCCTGATCGCCGAGAGAGAGGCTGTTGAGTTTCACCCAGCAGGAAAGCGTGAACGCCGAGGTGGGCTGGAACTCGGCGTCATTGGCACGCCGGGCGAAGTCGTTGCTGCCATCGAACACGCCCGAGAAATTGCCGCTGGCCGGCTGCGGGGTGTCGCTCGACCAGGTCGCGCCGTTGAAAAGGCTCAGGTTGTTGCCGTAGCCCGACGAGTCGTTGTAGCTGCCGCCGCCGTTCTCGTTGAACTGCCATTGGCCGACATCGGCGGCCGCGCAGAAGGTCGGGGTGATCGTTACCGCAATGACACCAACGAGTGGCAGTCTGCGGACGGCACGGAACATGGTGGTTTTCGTTTTCATGGTAGGCTGGGGGTTGATGGTTGGTTAGATCAGGAGAGCGGGGGGAAAGGCGTTGGTCGTTCTCAGCGGCTGACCACCAGCCGCAGGAACCGCCGCGGGCCGGTCATGACCACGGATGCCGTGCGGAACCCCGCCGGGTCGGGATCGGAAAGGGTCACGCCGGCGGGGTTCCAAGCGACCAGATTCGTGCTGGCCTCGACGACATAAGCGACATCGGGGTTCGCGGCGTAGTAGGTTAGGGCGAGCCGGTTGCCGTTGACGGTTGCCGGCGAGGTTGAGGCTCGGGTCGAGGGCGAGGGCATAGGCCATGAGCAGGGACACTCCGTCGTGGTTGGGGTCGTCCAGCACATTCGCGTTGTATGGGAAACCATGGGCAAGCAGCCACGGGGGCCACGGGGAAGGCGCTCCCATGTTGACGGAGGGGCAGCCCTTCCAAGTGGGAGCAGTGAAGCCTGCCATGCCGTTGAAATAATACAAACTTGTCAGCTTGGAGCCGAGCGTGACGCTGGTCAGTCCCGAGCAGCCGTAAAACGCCCAGTTTCCGATGCTGAGCACATTATCCGGGATGGCGACGCTGGTCAGGCTGGCGCACCCGTAAAATGCATTGAAGCCGATCATAGTGACGCCGTTGCCGATCACCACGGTGGTCAGCGTGCCGCATTCGGCGAATGCTCCGCCGCCGATGCTGGTGACGTTGTCCGGGATGGTGACGACGGTCAGGCCGGCGCACCTGAAAAATGCGTCGTCGCCGATACCGGTCACCGGCTTGCCGACGATTTCACTCGGGATCGCCACCGGCCCGGTGGCGGTGGTCGGGTAGTCGGTGATCTCGATGTGGGTTCCGTGGTCTTCGTAGGTGAAATCGCCATACTGGTCTGCGGTTAGAGACAGCGTGGAGCCGCACCACAAGACAGCCACCAGCCAGCCGACTGCAAGGAAATTGGTTCTCATGGTTGGTGCGCGTGAGGGGCTAACGAGGGGTCCGGAGACCGGAAGAATATGGGACGCTCCCCATATTGGGTACTTGCCGTGCGGGCCGCTTGGCCCGCCCGTTTGCGCCAGGCGAGCGCCATTGCGAGTGTGAGGCCCAGAATCCCGGGCCGGCCCGGTTCCGGCACGGAGACGATGTCACCAGGGCTGCGGGGGGCCAGGCGGTAGCCATCGCCGGCCGGATTCGGAATGACGATGCCGGTGATGTCGAGCAGGCCGGTGGGGACGGGCTGGCCGGCCAAACCGAGGTCGGCGGTGGCGCGGCCGCCCTCAGGCATGGCGGCGATTTCGGCGATGGTGCTGGCGGGCGCCGGGGATGCGGCCCACAGGCCGCAAACCAAGGCGAGAAACGTGAGTGAACGGTTCATAGGGTTGAGGATGGGTGTGCGGCCCGGTTGGAGGTGAATCCGGCATGGATCCCGCCATTCCAACGCCCCACGCAAGCACCTTACCCGCCTGGCCGGTTGGAATGGCTGAATTCTGCGGAGTGGCGATTTCGCGCTCACCTTTTCTCTAAGGCAAATTTTCCGCTCGCAGGCAAGAAAATTCGTCGGAAATTTCGAGGAAAATCCGGCAGTCAACCCATCTCCGGGAATGGCAGCCACGGATTTGACCGCAGACAGCGGGTGGCGCGGTCTGTCTCCTTGCGATCGGTTCACGGATTTCACGGATTATGAAGGACATTGGAGGCATTTCCAACTCACTCCACAGGTTGCGCACATGGATCGTTGTAACCAACACTGCCGACCTTCCAAACAACCGCCCGCACTGGATCATCTGACGAGGCGGGTGGCAGCGGCCGTATCGCATGATCGGGTGATGCGAAACAGGTTGACGCGAAGGCGGGAACGGATTGCATTGGGGCATGAAGACAATTGGTTTGCTCCAAATCTTGTGGGTGCTCGTGCCTTGCACGGTCGCGGCGAAGGTCGAGTTGCCCCGCGTGTTTGGCGAGGGCATGGTCATGCAGCGCGAGAAACCGTCACGCGTCTGGGGGTGGGGTGACCAGGCGGATGCGATCACGGTCACGTTCAACGGACAGACCAAGACGACCACCGTTGGCGACGACGGGAAATGGCTGCTGGCGCTCGACCCGATGCCGGCCAATGCCAAGCCCCAGACAATGACAGTCAAGGGCGGGAAAGATGTCGTGACATTCCAGAACGTGCTGATCGGGGACGTGTGGCTGTGCAGCGGGCAGAGCAACATGGAGGCGGCCGCCAAAGACATTATCAACGCGGATCTGGATATGCCCCAGGCCGGCATCCCCACCATCCGCTGCCTCACCATCCCCCTGAGTTCAAGCCCCACCGCGCTCGACAATTTCCCGGTCGAGGAGCGCAATCCGTATTATGTGGAACTCAAGGGCGTGTGGCGGGTCAGTTCACCAGAGACGGCGAGGGATTTCCCCGCCGTGGGCTATCACTTTGCACGCCTGGTAACGGCCATCACCGGAGTGCCCATCGGCCTGATCGACAACTCGTGGGGCGGCAGCGTCGTGGAAACCTGGGTGTCCCGGGCCTCACTGGAGCAGATTCCCGAGGTGATGCCGTTGTTCAAGGAATATGACGCGGAGGCGGCCGCCTATGACCATGAAGCCGCACTCGCCCGCAAAATGGCCGGCTGGAAACTGCAGGCCGAAAAGGCCGCAGCCGCCGAACAAAAGCCCCCCCCGAAACCGGAGGTGCCCAAGACCTATATCTATGATCAAGGCTATCCGGGCGGATGCTTCAACGCACTGATCGCGCCGATCCGGAAATTCGCGATCAAGGGCGCCATCTTCTATCAGGGCGAAAACAACTGCGTCGCCGGCCAGGGCCGGCCCAACCTCTATCAGAAAACCTTTCCCGCGCTGATCACGGATTGGCGCCAGGCCTTCGATGACCCGGAGCTGCCGTTCTGCATCGTCGAGTTGTCTTCCTTCGGCGGGCCGGACGACCCGAACGAACCGGAAACCAGCATCCTCCACAAGGCGTCCGGCGTGCGCGAGGCACAACTCAATGCCCATCTCAAATACAAGAACACGGGGATCGTGACCACCTTTGATCTCGGCCACGTCCAGATGCACTCGCCCTTCAAGCGGCCGATCGCCGAGCGCGCGGCACGGTGGGCCCTGGCCACGGTCTATCAGGTCAAGGGCATCACCTATAACATCCCGATCATGGAATCCTGGAAAAAAGACGGCAAGCGCATCCTGCTGACCTTCACCAAAGGGAGCTATCCGAGTTCACCCTTCGGCATGGCGGTGCCGCCCAAGGGCTTCGTGATCGCGGGCAAGGACCGCCATTTCTATCCGGCCCAAGTGACTGACAACGACGATGGAACCTTTGCCGTCTCCAGTGAGTGGGTACCCGTACCGGAGGCGGTGCGCTACGCCTGGGGCGTCCATCCGGTCGGCAACTTCGGCAACCGCGCCGGCCCGACCCCGCCGTTCCGCACCGACGAGTGGCCGGCATGGAATGATGCCCCGATCGGCCCCAGGGGCACTCCGGAGCAACGGAATCCGGAGGTGCCGACCAGGGAGACCGCCGAAGCCCAGGCCTGGGAGCGCAAGGCTGCCGCCGCCAGGAAGGTGTTGGAGGATTACGACGCGTGGCAGAAGAAACGCAAGCCGGCCAGGAACTGATAACAAAGAACAAACAACCAGGAACCCCCATCACATGACCAACAGAACCATCAGCAAAACAGGATCTCTGCATCTTGCCGCCATCTTCGTCACCATTGCCAGCATGACCGGCACTTCGCTCGTCGCGGCCGTGCCTCCGCCGCCACCGCCAGATCTCACCCAGGACAACACGGTCGATCGCAAGTTGACATACAACCTTGGTGCCACGGGACTGCGCGGATGGATTTACTCCAAGCCGGCAAATCACTTCGAGGGCCTCCAGGGTCGGACCACGGCGGCCAGCCGGCAGATTCTGGTGACCCACGTCGGGGCCAAGTCGCCGGCGGATGGCGTGATCAAAGTGGACGATGTGATCCTCGGCACCGGCGGCAAGCTGTTCACCGACGATGCCCGCAAGAGCATCGCCGTGGCGATTCAGGAGGCCGAGAAGGAAACCAATGGAGGCCTCCTGAAGCTCACTATCTGGCGTGCCGGCAAGACCGGAGAGGTACCACTCAAGCTGAGGGTCATGGGGACCTACAGCGACACCGCTCCCTACGCTTGCCCCAAGTCAAAACGCATCCTTGAGGAAGCCTGCAAGGTTCTCGCGAAAGAGCCGTTGAACGCAGGCTGGTGTGGAGCGGTCAACGGCCTGGCGCTGATGGCGACCGGCAATCCCGAGTATCTGCCCCGCGTGAGGGAGTTCGCCCATAAGGTCGGGCCGACCACGCTGAAGCTGGAATTGAAAGACGGGATGGTGATCTGGGACTGGGGCTACCGGAACATCTTCCTCTGCGAGTATTTCCTCCTCACCGGCGACCAGGAAGTGTTACCTGCCATCAATGAATATACCATCACCCTCGCCAAGGCACAAAGCATGTATGGCACCTTCGGGCACGGCATTTCCCGCCTTACCGCCGATGGCAAGCTCCACGGCTCGTTCCCGCCCTACGGACCGGTGAACATGGCGGGACTGCCTGGCAATCTAGCGATCATCATGGGCGGCAAATGTGGCGTGAAGGATCCCGAAGTCGGCCCGGCGATTGAGCGGGCGTCCGGTTTTTTCGGCTACTTCGTGGACAAGGGTGCCATCCCCTACGGCGAGCATGAGCCCTGGCCATTCCACGAGAACAATGGCAAGAACTCCCTCTCCGCCCTGTTGTTCGGCGTCCAGGGAAACCGAATCAGCGAAACACAATTCTTCGCGAAAATGGCGGTCGCCGGCTACCGGAGCCGGGAATGTGGGCACACCGGGCAAGGATTCAGTTATTTGTGGAGCGCCCTGGGGGCCAATGTCGGCGGCCCGTCCGCAGCGGCGGCCTTTTTCAAGGAAGCCTCATGGCACCTCGACCTGGTGCGGCGCTGCGATGGATCGTTCACCTATGACGGCGGCGAGCAATACGGTCCCGGCAGGACGGATGACGACACCTACTACGGCAACAGTAGTTACAACGGCCTGAGTCCGACCGCTTCGTATGTCCTAACATATTCGCTGCCGCTGAAGAAGCTTGTCATCACCGGCAAGGGCGCGAATGAAGCAAACTGGCTGACCAAGCAGGAGACGGCGGACGCCATCGCCTCCGGCCGATTCGATACGGACCGCAAGCAGATGACCGCGAAGGAACTCGTGGCGGCGTTCAGCGACTGGTCGCCAATCGTTCGCGGCTGGGCGGCGGAGGAGCTGGCCAATCGCCCCGAGGCAAAGGCGATGGTGCCCCAACTCATCGCCATGGCGGAAGGCAACGATGCCCATGTCAGCCAGGGGGCCTGCGAGGCGCTCGGCTACCTCAAGAGTCCCGCAGCGCTGCCGGTGTTGGTTCGTCTGCTGGAAACCCGGGACCGCTGGGTACGGGTCAAGGCCGCCAATGCCTTGAAGATGATGGGAGACGCCGCCAAGCCGGCCGTTCCCGAAATGCTCAAGGCGGTCACCCAAACGGCGGAGCCCCCCCAGCCGATCACCTGGGCCGATCCCATTCAGATCAGCCAGGGCCAACTGGCCGCAGCCTTGTTCCAAGGACCGTTGCGAACGTCGATCAAGGAAATCGACCCCAACATGCTCCACACGGCTATCAGAGCCGGTTTGAATAATTCGGATAGCAGGGCCAGGGGCCAGTTGAGCGACACGATCAAGCTGCTGAGCCTGGAGGACGTTCGCGCGCTGGGGCCTGACATCCTCGCCGCCATCAAGGAGTCGGCCCCTGCGAACACGATGTTCGCGGATGGCATCCGTGATGCGGGATTGAATGTATTGGCGAAGTATCGCTTCCGCGAGGCCATGGCGCTGTGCCTTGAAACGATGGAAATCGAAACCTGGGGAAAGTCACGCCGGATCACAAGTCATCTGAAGATACTTCAGTCTTACGGAGGCGCGGCCAAGGAGGTGCTGCCGTTGCTGGACCAGCTCGATAAGGACCTGCAGCAGCACCGCGAGGCAAAAATGCTCGCCCCTCAGCTCGAACTCCTCCACGAGGTGCGGTCCGCCATCGTGGCCGCTACCGAGCAACCCGAGCTGCGGACCCTTGCGTCAGTGCAGCCCAAGGGCGAGCCGGTAAACAGGTGACGTTCCCATTGAGGCGATTGACAGTGCATTCATATCCAAACTGCAAACGAACGGAACATCATGAATAAACTGATAACGCCATTCATCCTCTTCCCCCTCGCCATCACGCTGGTGGCAACTCCCATACTCCGAGCTGAGGATATCCCTGCTGCGCGGCGGGCTGGCGACCTGAAACCGGCAGAGAATGTCAAGAAGACCATGGTCTCCTATCCGGCGGACCAGAAGTTCTTGATTCCTCAAAAACACCAGTACCACCAAACCCTGACCATGAAGCTCTTCTTGTCGGAGGCCAAGTTCGACGGGAAACTCAAGCACAAGGACAACGGAAAATCGGAAGTCTTCCTGAATTACGAGCAGACGCTCGAGATGATCCGCCGAATGGATAACCTGACCCTGGGAATCCCGAAAATCATCTATATCGTCGGCTGGCAATACAACGGGCACGATTCCAAATACCCCGCATGGTTCGAAGGAAATCCCAGGCTGAAACGCCCGCAAGATGCCAATTCGCTGGATAGCCTCAAATGGCTGATGAAAGAGGCTGAAGCCTATCATACCACGGTCAGTCTTCACATCAACATGTTCGATGCTTACGAAGACAGTCCGCTCTGGGATGAATATGTCAAAAAGGACATCATTGCGAAAAATGCCGACGGCTCCTTGCGGCCGTGCGAATGGGGTTACCCGATCAGCTACGCCCGGGAATGGGAAACGGGATGTGTCCAAAAGCGGATCGATGCACTGTGCGCCTTGCTTCCCATCCAACATGCCGGAACCATCCACATCGATGCGTTCCATACCTGGCCACCCGTCCCGACTCCCGCCCCGGACGGAAAAACCTATGTGGAAAAAGACAAGGGAGTCATCAGTCCATACCTGAAATTCACGGTGGCCGATGAAACCGAGGCCCAACGCAATATCTTCCGGTATTGGGCCCAAAAGGGCATCGATGTCACCAGCGAATCGGTCGCCTTCCTGCGCGAAACCGCCTTTGAAGGGTATCAGCCGATGGCCTGGTGGTTCAATGGCGGACTGAATGCCTATTTGAAATGGCCCGCTGCCTTCTATTGTGGGGGCCGTGATAATACGGAATGGGGCATGCTTTTCGGGTCCAGCATGCATGGCGAGGACATTGTGAGAAAGGAACCCGAGTCCCTGGCCGGCTTCAAGGAACAATTCTGCCTGAAAACCGCGGTTTGGTATTACCTGAACAGGCTCCAACGCCTTTATCTCCTGAATGGCCAGGAATACCAGTCCGTCCAGTTCTCTGACAATGTCAGGACATACCTGTCAAAAGATGATCAGTACAGGGTCACCCAGGGCGAGGTGACCCTGGTTGAAGACACCGATGTGCTGATACCGGCACTTTGGATGGGAACCGGTTCCATGCTGGCCTACAGCAAAAAGGGGTATGCAAACAGATCGTGGACTCTCCCGGCGAATTGGCAGGATGCGAAGGAAGTGCAGCTTACCCGCATCACTGATGAAGGGAGCACAAAACCTGAATTGATAAAACCAGTGGCCGGAAAACTCGACCTCACCCTGGCCAAGGATACCATGATCCTCATCGAAAAATTGTAACCAACAGCTCAATCTTCCCCATGCACGCCACCCCGAAAAGCAAATCCAAAGCAGTTGTTGCATCGGCTGCGCTGTGGTGTCTGGCGGCCAACGCCGCCGGGTTTGAAGCGTATTACACCCGCCTGAATCAGTCACTCAAGGCATGAACAACTAGGACCGATTCCAAGCCGCTGGAATAATTATAACTCCCCATGAATACCAAATTCTTATCAATCACTTTGTTGCCCCTGTTTCTAACCGCCTTGTCCGCGAACGCGCAAATGCCTGGCTGGCGGCATTCCGGCCGCATATATATTCTGACGACGCCGGAGGGTGCGAATCTTCCCGCGTCGGCGTCGGAGGACAACTTCCCGCTGCTGGTCCGCCTCCACCAGGATTTTTTCGATTTCAGCCAGGCCGGGGCGCATGGTGAAGACCTCCGCTTCACCTCCGCGGCCGGCAACGCATTGGCATTCGAGATCGAGGACTGGAAGCCTGCTGATGGGACGGCCAGCATCTGGGTGCGCATCCACCACATCAAAGGGAATGCCCGGCAGGCCATCACGATGTACTGGGGCAACAGCAGCGCCCCCGCCGCGGGCAACGGCGAAAGGGTTTTCGGCACGGATGCCGGGTTTTGCGGCGTATGGCATCTGGGGGATGATTGCAAGGATTCCACCCCGAACCATCTGAATGGAACCAGCAAGGACACCAGCCACGTTGCCGGGATCATCGGGAATGCCGAAGAGTTCCGCTTTGGCAGCTATATTGGCTCCGAGGAAGAGCAAAGTTGTCTGCCGAAAGACAACGAGGAGAGGTCCATGTCGATGTGGATGAGTCCAACCAGTTACGAAGGCAATCCCACCATGGGGGGATGGGGAAAGCAGGGCTCCAAACATCTCTCCTACCTCACATTGGGAGATGGCGTGACCCGATTCCATGGTCATTCGGCTGACCCCAGAGGAAAATCCAGGATTCCGCTGGGGGAATGGCATCATGTCGCGGTTTCCCTTTCCGGAGGCGAGATCCGGTTCTATTTGGACGGGGTGCAGGAATGTCGCAGAAACATGGTGAGCTTGGAAACAACCTCACCATCCGGATGGAATATCGGCAAGCACACTCCAGGGCCCGGCAATTGGGCGCAACATTACCGTGGCGCCCTCGACGAAGTGCGCTTTGAGGCTGTGGCACGTTCGGCCGACTGGGTGAAACTTTGTTACGAAAACCAGAAGCCGCTCCAGACTCTGGCCGGGACCTTGGTTCAGGACGGCAACGAGTTTTCAGTCTCACCCTCCGCCCTGACGATTCAAGAGGGGAAATCGGCATCCCTTTCAGGAAAGGCCGGTGGGGCCTGCAAGGTGTACTGGGTATTGAAAGATGGCGGCAAAGAGCAACTGCTCGCGGTCGATCGTTTCAACTGCACGTTTGATGCTGGCAGGCTTGCCGCTGATAAGAACGTCACTGTGCAGTTCAAGGCTGTTTATGCCGATGTGGTGAAAACCAAGGATATAGCCATCACGATTCGGGAGTATGTTCCGAATCCCGTATATACCCTCGCGACCCCGGCCACCTGGAATGGCAGGGACGTGCTGGAAATTGCTCCAGTGATCTCCAACCTCGCAGCAATGAGGGCCACAGGCGCCGGCGACATGCATTACGCTTGGAAGGTCTCGGGAATGGCCACCATCCACGAGACCGGGCCGGGCAAACTGATCCTGAAGAGAGCCCAGAACAGCGGTGAGTTGCTCGTCACCCTCGCGCTCGATAATGGCGATGTGGCTTCCTCCAAGACGATTGCGATCAAGGTGCGTGAGCCGGAGCGGGACGCCTGGGTCCAGCGTATTCCCGCCAAGGATGAGAAGCCTGCGAACAACCAGTTCTACCCCCGCGATGATGATAACGTGGGAACGCTCTACTATAACGGAACTCTGGATGGCGCCGCTGACTCGGTTTTCCTGAAGTTATATGCCGGGGACAAGCTGATGGGTAAAATCGAGCAGCAATTGCCGGCTGATAGAACTTATGCCCTTGCCACCAAACTAAACGCCGGACTGGTCAAATATCGGACAGAGTTCGGCACCAACAACGGTAATCGCGAGAAAGTGCTGGATACGGCGGAAAACCTGGTCTGCGGCGATGCCTACATCATTCAGGGCCAGTCCAATGCGGAAGCCTGGGCAGACCAGGTCGTCCATCCATTCCAGAGCGAGTGGCTCCGCAGTTTCGGCACGCCGATTACCGATCCGGTGACGGCCAGGACCGCGATTTGGGGCAATGCCATTTCCTTCAAAGGCGGCGAGAACCGTCACAAGCTCCAGATCGGTTACTGGGGCGTCGAGCTGGGCAAGCAACTCATCGAGCAACATCAGGTTCCGGTTTTCATCATCAATGGCGCCCAGGGCGGAACCCGTATTGACCAGCACCAGCGCAATGATGCCGATCCCACCGATGTGAACACCATCTATGGCAGGTTGCTATGGCGATTGCAGCAGGCGAAGCTCACGCATGGAATTCGCGCCGTGTTGTGGCACCAGGGAGAAAACGACCAGGGCGCCGGCGGGCCGAGCGGAACGTTCGGCTGGGAAGAATACCAGGATTACTTCGTCAGCTTGGCAGCCGCCTGGAAAGAGGATTACCCCAATATCAAGCACTACTATGTTTACCAGATTTGGCCGGGTGCGTGCGGCACGGAGCCCGATGCGAACGACCGCCTGCGTGACGCCCAGCGGACCCTGCCCTATCAGTTCTCCAACATGAGCGTCATGTCAACCCTGGGCATCCGTCCGGGTTCCGGCTGCCATTATTCCCCCGAGGGCTATGCCGTGATGGCTTGCTTAATGTATCCCCTGTTGAACCAATACAACTACGGAGTCGTTCCCAAGCAGTCGATCACTCCGCCGAACATCAGGGAAGTCTGCTACACCAGCGGCAAGCAGGATGAAATCGCCCTGCGGTTCGACCAAAGCGTGAAATTCGACGTCGCCGCACTCGGCAGATTCTATCTCGACGGCGAGGCCGGAAAAGTCGCTTCCGGCAACGGCTCCGGCAACCTCATCACGCTGCAACTGGCCGCTCCCTCGGGCGCAAGGAACATCACCTACGTCAAAGGTGGCGTCTGGAAGCAGGAACAAGCGATTATCCGGGGCACCAACGACATCGCAGCGCTGACCTTTTGCGAAGTCCCGATCCTGCCCGCCCCCACCGCCAGTCGATAATTTCCCGGTGATGCATTACTCCACCCTTGCCGGACAATCGGACACGTAATGATCCTGATCGAAACAACCAAACTCTCAAACCACACCACCACGCCTACCACACCATGCACCCAACCCTCCTGACAAGGTCCGCCCTGCCGCGGCTCATCCCCGCCGGTCGTCAACCGCAGGCCCTCGATACCATCTCCGTCAAGACGGAAGGCGGCAGCACCACCGTCGAGTCGCTCGAAGTCTTCACTATGAAGTCGATCTGGAAGAAGTAGGACTGCAATTCACCAAGAACCGTGAATTATTCCCATCCGGGGCGCGTAGGGCTTGAACCATGAACATGAATGCCCCTTGTCTTGCTGCCATAGCCTTGGCCATGCCGTTGCATGCCGGGCTTGAACTGCCGAAGGTTTTCACCCCGCACATGGTGCTGCAACGCGGCATGGCCGTGCCGGTATATGCCGCCGCCGCTCCGGGCGAGACGGTGGCCGTGAAGTCCCGTGACCTGACGAAGTCCGCCACCTCCGGCCAGGTTGGCAAGTGGTGCGTGAAACTCGACGCCTTGGCGGCCGGCGGCCCCGATGTGCTGACAATCGGTGACAAGATAATCGAAGACGTGCTGGTGGGCGATGTGTGGATCGGTTCCGGCCAATCGAACACGGACATGCCGGTGTCCGCCTATGCCGGTGACGACCCTGCGCCCGCGGCGGCAGCCAAAGAGCATTATCCCAAGATCCGCCTGATGAGTCGGTTATGGCGTCAAGGGTGTGCTGTGGGACCAGGGCGAGAGCCTCTATGGGCAATCATCATGATGCCGGCCACCGGTCGCGGCGCAGTCGGTCCATCGCCCGTGCCAGGCAACGAAGCACGGTGGTTCAAAGGCAACCTGCACACGCATTCACTCTGGAGCGACGGCGACGATTATCCGGAAATGATTGCCGATTGGTACAAGCGCAACGGCTATCAGTTCCTGGGAATTTCGGATCACAACGTGCTTCAGCAGGGCCAACGTTGGTTGGAACTCAAGCCACCGGCGGAGGGGAAAAGCGCGACCCCGCAAAACGGCGGCGGTGTGGCGCTGGAGCAATACCTCGGCCGCTTCGGTCCGGATTGGGTGGAACAGCGTGAGTCGAGCGGGAAGACGGCAATCCGCCTGAAACCGCTCGCCGAATACCGCTCGCTGTTAGAAGAGCCGGGGCGGTTCCTGATGATCTCCAGCGAGGAAATCACCTCGTCGTGGAAGCGCCCAAAGACCGAAACTGCGCCCGCGGCGGGCGGGCCGGTACACATGAACGTCACCAACCCGCGCGATTTCATCCCACCGGTGGGTGGCGACAGCGCGCTATCGGTCATGCAGCGGACGATTGACGCCGTGCTCGCGCAGCGGGCGAAAACCGGCCAGCCCATGTTTCCGCACCTGAATCACCCGAATTTCGGTTGGGGTGTCACCGCCGAAGAGTTGATGCAATTGCGAGGCGAGCAGTTCTTTGAAATCTACAATGGCCATCCGGGAGTGCATAACGATGGCGATGCCACCCACCTCGGCACCGATGAGATGTGGGACGCGATCCTCACCCGCCGGATCGCCGAACTCCATTTGCCGCTGATGTTTTGCATGGCCGTTGATGATGCCCACGCCTATCACGGGATGAAACTCGGCCAGAGCAACCCGGGCCGCGGCTGGGTCATGGTTCGGGCGAAAAACCTAACAGCCGAATCCATCATCACCGCGATGGAGGCCGGAGACTTTTACGCGTCCTCCGGCGTAACGCTCGCCGACGTGAAACGCGGCGGCAATCAACTCGAAGTGGAAATCCATGCGGAACCCGGGGTGACATACCTCACGAAATTCATCGGCACGCGCATCGGCTACGACGCGGCCAGCCAGCTATTGCTCCGGCCAGAGGGTGAAGCTGCGGGAGCAACCGTTCCCCACCGGCGCTACAGCAAGGAGGTTGGTGCCGTTCTCGCCGAGGTTCCCGGCTCGCACGCGTCCTATACCATGCACGGAGACGAACTCTACGTGCGTGCGAAAATCATTTCCTCGAAGCCCAAGCCCAACGCCAGCGTGGCCAAGGAGGTCGAATGCGCATGGACCCAACCGCTGGCGGGCACCGCGAAGTGATGCGGCGTGGCTTCCTCACCTGCCACGCTTGAGTTCGAATTCCGATGTTGGATCCTGATCAGCGTACGAACCTTCTGCTGGAATTCTCGTAGGACAAATTCCAGGGCTGTATCATGAACGAACGACGTTGAATTTGGCGGGGTCGCCGCAATGAGAAGCGATCGGAATGCGGTGGTTTGTTTCATGGCCATATTGGTTGTTCGGCAAACCGACCCAATGAGGTGCCCCCTCACCCCGCCGACCTTTGAATGAAAATCTCTCAATAGCAGGAAGGCAACGGTTTGCCGCAGTAACATGAAAGGCAAGCGCTGGCCTGACAGTAATGGAATTCACCCCCGAATGTTCGGACCAGCATATGATGAGAAAAGACATTGGCATGATGATGGTGATAGGCGCCACCGCAGGCGCGGCAGGTGCGGAAACCAACGACTGGGAGAACCAGTCCCTGACCGCGCTCAACACCGAGCCGCCCCACGCCACCATGGTGGTGTGTCCCGATGCGGCGACAGCCCGGATGATCGGGATGGCCGTGAACGACGAACGGGTGAAATCGCCGTGGTATCGTTCGCTGAACGGCAACTGGAAATATCACTATTCGCAGAGTCCGCAGGAGCGAGTCGCCGGGTTTTTCAAGCCTGATTTCGATGATTCCACCTGGCCGGTGATTCCGGTGCCCTCGAATGTGGAAATGGAGGGTTATGGCATCCCGATCTATAAGAACATCACGTATCCATGGCGGCCAGTGAAGGCGCCAATGATTCCGCAGGACTACAAGTTCAATACCGTGAACTCCTATCGTCGCACACTCGATGTGCCCGCGGATTGGGCGGCCCGGCGGGTGCTCATCAGCTTCGAGGGTGTCAATTCGTTCTTCTATCTCTGGATCAACGGCCAGGCGATCGGCTTCAGCAAGGACAGTCGCACCAGAGCGGAATTCGATGTCACGAAATATGTGAAGCCCGGGAAGAATTCGCTGGCGCTGGAGAATTTCCGCTGGTGTGATGGTTCTTATCTTGAGGATCAGGATTTCTGGCGCATGAGCGGCATTTTCCGTGATGTCTATCTCTGGTCCGCGCCGTGGCAGCACATCCGTGATTTCGAGGTCAAGACCGGGCTGGATGCCGCTTATCTCAACGCCGATTTGAAGGTTTCCCTCCAACTGAACAATGCCGGCAAGGCTGCGGCCGGCTTGACGGTCGAGGCCTCGCTTGCCGATCACAAGGGCATGGTTTCCACGATGACGTCCAAACCGGCGGTGGTGGCACCCGGCACGGAAGCCACGGTTGAATTGTCGGCGAAGGTGGCTCAACCGCGCAAATGGTCGGCTGAAGATCCGTATCTTTATGCCATGCTCATTACGCTCAGGGATGGGCAGGGAACCACGCTGGAGGTGATTCCGGCCAAAGTGGGATTCCGCAAGGTGGAGTTGAAAGACGGTGACATGCTGGTGAATGGCAAACGCATCCTGGTCAAGGGCGTCAACCGCCATGAACATGAACCCGACCAGGGCCAGGCCATCGGGACGGCGTCCATGATCAAGGACATCACCTTGATGAAACAGCATAACATCAACCTGGTCCGCACGGCCCATTATCCCAATCATCCGGCCTGGTATGATCTCTGTGATCAATATGGACTCTTCCTGATCGATGAGGCGAACATCGAGTGCCATGGGAACATGGGCCTCACGAAAGATCCCGCATGGCTCGCGGCCTACATGGACCGCACGGTGCGAATGGTCGAGAGGGACAAGAATCATCCGTCGATCATCATCTGGTCGGTTGGCAATGAAAACGGCCCTGGCAAGAATCTGGAAACCACCTCCGCCTGGATGAAACAAAGGGATCCGTCACGGCTGGTGCATTCATGCGAAGCCGGAGAAGCGGCATGGACGGACATTGTGGCACCCATGTATCCCGGCCCGCAGTCGCTGAAGAATTATGGCTCCGGACGCCAGAAGAACGATCGGCCGTATATCATGTGTGAGTATGCTCACGCCATGGGCAACAGCTCCGGTGACCTGTGGCCATACTGGAGGTATATCTACAGTCTGCCCAACCTTCAGGGAGGCTCGATATGGGACTGGGTGGACCAGGGGATCCTGCAACCGGCGGATCCTGACAGGAAGCCGGGCGTCGTGAAGGTCAAGCCCGGCGAAAAGGTGTTTCAGGCGTTTGGCCGTGATTTCGGCACCAGGGATGATCCCAGCGAACAGAACTTCTGCTGCAACGGGCTGGTGTCGTCCGACCGCACGCCGCATCCCGGCCTGGCGGAAGTCAAGAAGGTCTATCAGTATATTCAGATGAAGCCGCTTGATCTGGCAACAGGTGAGATCGAGGTGAGGAACTGGTATGACTTCACTAGCCTCAAGGACCTCGTCAAAGGACAATGGACCTTGAAAGCCGACGGCAGGATTCTGCAGCAGGGTGACTTGGCTGAGCTGGATCTGGCGGCCGGCGCGACGGCGAAGGTGAGGGTTCCCTTCACGGCCGTCGCTCCCGAGCCTGGCACGGAATACTGGTTGGATGTGAACTTTGTCTTGAAAGCCGATCAAGCGTGGGCCAAGGCCGGCCACGAGGTGGCATGGGAACAATTCAAACTGCTGGTGACGATGCCCGCCCCGGTGGCGGATCCAACCGGCGGCAAACTGGACATCACCGGTGACGCGGACAGCCTGCGCGTCGCGGGAAAAAGCTTCTCGATGGCAATCGACAAGCATGCGGGCGTGATCACCTCGTTGCAGTTCGATGGCACCGAATTGATGGAGCAACCGCTGCGTCCGCACTTCTGGCGCGCGCCAACGGACAATGATCGCGGGCATCGGATACCCTACGATGTCTGGCGCAATGTCGGCAAGGATTGGAAACCGGACTCGGTGACCGTCGATAGGCAAACCCCGGAACTCGTGGTGGTTTCGGCGCGTGGTCCGCTGCCATCGGTTAGCGCGTCCTGTACGCTGGCCTATCGCATCTTCCCGAGCGGCGATGTGGTGGTGCATGCGTCTTATGTTTCCGCGCCCGATGCCGGAAAAGTGCCCGAAATGCCGCGCTTCGGCATGCAGATGGCGCTCAAGCCCGGCTTCGAGAACCTGCGCTGGTATGGACGCGGCCCGCAGGAAACCTACAGCGACCGGTGTGATGCGCGGATGGATGTCTATGAGGGAAGCGTAAGCGACCAGTACTTCGATTACTCGGAACCCGGCGAGACGGGCAACAAGGTGGACGTGCGATGGGTGACGCTTGCCAATGACAAGGGCATCGGCCTCCTGGCGATTGGCCAGCCGGCATTAAGCGTCAACGCGCTGCACTACACCACCGAGGACTTGATGGACGTGGCTCATGGCTGGGAGATGACCCGGCGCGACTATGTGACGCTCAATCTGGATCTCATGCAGATGGGTGTGGGCGGCGATAACAGTTGGGGTGCGAGACCCCACGACGAGTTTCGCATCTCATCCGCCAAACCCTATTCCTATTCCTTTTGTCTGCGACCGTTCAATGCCAAGGATGCTGATATCAAGAAGCTGACGAAGCGGATTTTCCCGGTCCAATTGTAATGACAGAAATATGATTGATTGAAATGTCAGCATGAGAAGTCACATGAAAAAGCTATCAACACTGATCCTTTCCGCCCTTGCCATTATCCTGGTGGCATCTCCTGGTCGTGCCGAACAGGCAACCTCGGGTAGGGCAGTCGCTCTAACGGTCAATGAGAGCCTTGCGGAGGCCGGGCCCCGCGGGAAATGTGATTTTGGCGCATACTACACCCGCCTGCCTGTTGCAGGTAATGACATGGAAAAAGTTGGCGATTACGCGGATATCGTGGTGCAGGTGGGAACAAACAAGAAATTCATCTTTGCTCGCGACTCCAGTTACCTCCCTTGTCTCGTGGTCGGCAGCCAGCAGACCTATGTCAAGGAGCTTGTTGAACGAAAGGGGGACGGAACGGCCGCGCGGCCAGACAGGATTAACAGATACTCCTATGTGCGCTTGATCGAGAGCACACCAACAAGAGTTGTTGTGCACTGGCGTTACATGCGGGACTTCAGCCATGTGCAGTGGGACGGGGTGGTTGACGAGTATTTCACGATCGACCCGGCCGGAAACGTGGAGCGGGTCGTACGCGTAGGCACGCCTAAAAAGAAAGATTGGGACGATCCATCCAATCGCCATGTCCAGATCTTCCGGCTAACCGAGTCGGGCATCCAGGACGTCAAGAATACAGTGGCTACGCTCTCCCGTTCCAAGGGCGCAGCCATCAAGGGCGCGAAGGTCCTTTCAGGCGTTGTTGGTAAGCCCGCCGCGGAGTTCATGTTTGATGAGGGCCTTAAGCCTAATGATGACCTGACGGCCGAAATGGTTTCCAGGTCCGCGTGTCCTGTTGACGGCCATCAGACCGTCTGGAGAAACGGAGTGTCCGGATGCTGCCTGCTGTTTGACGGCTATTACTCGAAGGTAACCCTGCCCAAGGGCAAGGCACCATCGGTCAATGATCAGTTGACGGTAGAGGCCTGGGTGGCGCTGGGTGCCTACCCTTTCAACTGGGCGCCGATTGTGCATCATTCCACATGGGAAGAGCAAGGCTACTATCTCGGCGTTGACAGTTACGGGCACCTGGCCTTCATGGCGAATGTCGGGGGGACGTGGCAAAAAGTACAGGCTTCCAAGGGAACCTTCGATACCGATATCGAGCTGTTGCGCTGGTATCATGTGGCGGCCACCTACGACGGCAGCACGCTGCGTCTTTACAAGAACGGCAAGGAGGTGGCTTCCGAACCCGCGTCCGGCAGGATCTCTTTACCCGACCGGGACCTTGTCATCGGCCTGAACACGGATAAGCAGACGCCCACAAGCCCGATCCGAACATGGTGCACGTATCCCTCCATCTTCGGGATTGATGGCCTGATTGATGAGGTTAGGATTCACACTACAGCGTTGAGTGCCGAGGACATGGCGACCTCCTTCAGGAACTTCAGCCCATCAGAAACAGCAATGAGCAAACCCGATCTGGAGGCGCTCACGTTGCCTGCCGATCCCGAGGGCAGGAAAGCAGACTCTTTTGGCGCTTCCTACGAGAACCTTCATTTTCACGCCGGCTTTGACAATCCATGGCGCGTCGGTGATCACCCCGATATCGTGGTGAAGTTCGACAAGAGTCCCTGCCGGGTTGTCTTCTGGAAAGGTCTGCGTTATGCGCCGGCATTGGTGACGGAGAACGGGAAGTGGTCCGGTGACCAGAGTTGCGAGACCGCTGAGAACTGGGACAAGAAACGGCCGCTTGACTACCCTGACTCGGTCGGCTGTTCGGAGCATATGTCCGACGCCCAGGCGCGGCACTCCCACGTTCGGATCATCGAGAACACGCCCGCCCGCGTCGTCATTCACTGGCGCTATGCCGAGATCGATGTTCGCTATACCCTGACACACGACAATGACGGATGGGGTGACTGGGCTGACGAGTACTACACCATCTATCCGGATGGCGTCACCATACGGAACATTGCGCGTGGTGCGGGCGGCTGGCAGGAGACCATGTTCTACAATGCACCCGGAACCAAGCCCGAGGACAATGTGGCAATGGAAGCCTATACGCTGGTCAATGCCGCAGGCGCGGAGCGGACGTACAGTTGGGCCGCGGCTCCGCGGCCCTATCCATCCATCCCCGGCGGTCTCAACATGAAGGCAGGCGGGCCGCTGGTCAGCATGGTCAATTTCAAGTCGGCTTATCGAGCATACTACATTTATGCGGAACGTTCCGGGGTCTCGACGTTTAACGTAGAGGTCCGTCCGGAGTTCTCCCGTTTCCCGTGGTGGAACCATTATCCCGTCAGCCAGGCCATCTCCGATGGCCGTAGTGCCGAGCGTGCGGACCGAATGACGTCTTCATCGTTGGTGTGGGGCAAGCCGACAAAGGGGTGTCTCATGATAGGCCTAACCGATAAGCCAGCGGCTTCACTTGTTCCCTTGGCGAAATCATGGGATTCCGCGCCTGAGATGGATCATTCGATGGGGTGTACACTTGAGGGCTACAGCCAGCGCGAGCGTGCCTACAAGCTACGCGCCATAGGAAGCGAGATCTCGTTTGACCTGCGAGGTGCGGAAGGCCATCCGATCGTCAATCCCTGCTTCGTGATCCACAACTGGGGAGGACGGGAAGACGCCGCGATCCATCTCGAAGGCGCGCGATCTGAAGACATTCGGCAAGGCACCGTAATCGATACCAGCGGTTCGTTCGTCAAGATAATCTGGTTGGCGGTGGATGAAGCGAGCCATACCGTGAGGTTCACCATAACGAAACGCTGAGGAAATCCAGCCATTTGTAATGACGGCAGCAGGAGCAATCATATGCAAGAGCTAACGACACTTATCTTCTCCGCCGTTGTTATTTCACTGTCGGCATCTCCATGTCCTTCCGCAGAGGCAACTCCGCAAAGAACACTGGAAATCACCGGGAAATACCTGCCTCTTCCCATGACGAGGTGGGCCCGTGAGATAACGCCGGAAAAGGTCTTGCCGGAATACCCGCGCCCACAAATGGTGCGCAAGGAATGGCTCAACCTCAACGGGCTTTGGGACTACTGGTATATCTGCGCCTGGCAGGCCCACACCACCGGCATGCCGGTCTGGCACCACCTCGTGCTAACAGATCCGGGAATTCCCGATTACCATGCCAAGGATGACGAGTTCATGGTGGGCGACTGGTTTTACTTCGCCCCCATCCTCAACGAAGGCAACTCGCGCCCGGTCTATCTGCCCAAGGGCCGCTGGATCGACTATTTCACCGGTCAGGTCTTCGACGGGCCGCGCACGATCGAGTCCTACGACACCCCCATTGACCGCGTGCCGCTGTTCGTCAAGGCGGGCGCCATCATTCCCAGGGGGCCGGAGATTTGTTATGTGAGCGGGAAGCCGCTCTCTCCGCTCACCCTCGACTGGTACCCCTACGGCTGCCCGGAGTCGCGTTACTCGCTCTACGAGGATGACGGCATCAGCACGAAGTATCTCGATGGCGATTGCTGCACCACGCCCATCGGGATGTGCGCAACCAAGGACGGCATCGCCGTCACCATCCATGCGCGTGATGGCAAGTTCACCCCGCCCGAGCGTGCCTGCGAACTGCTGTTCCATGGCATCGTCAAAATGCCCGCCGCGGGTTCCCTCAACGGCATGCCGCTGGATGCCATCCATGATCCCAAGACCGGGATCCTGCGCGTGAGCTTCCCCGACACCGGCAAGGAGCAGAAGTTCATCGTGCAGCGCTAACAAGAAAAGGATTCACAATGAAAGCAAGATTATTGATCGGTTCCATTGGCGTTGCCGCAATGCTAATCCATGCGGCGACCGGTTCGTTGTTGGCGCAAACTCAACCAGCCGCAGCGGCCGGGCCGTGGAAACCGGTGCCCGGCCATATGATGACGCGGTGGGCGAAAGATGTCTCCCCGGAAAATGTGCTTCCGGAATATCCGCGACCACAGATGGCTCGCGAACAATGGCACAACCTCAACGGCCTCTGGGATTACGCCATCACCAAAGTCGACGCGACGAAGATGGAGCGGTTTGATGGCCAAATTCTCGTGCCGTTCCCCATCGAGTCGGCGCTGTCCGGTGTGAAGAAACAGTTCTCCCGCAACGAACGTCTCTGGTACCACCGCACCTTCACCGCGCCCACGCTCGCCGGCGGTAAGCGCCTCCTCCTGCACTTCGGCGCGGTCGACTGGGAAGCAAAAGTCCTCGTCAACGGCAAATCCGTCGCCGAACATCGCGGCGGCTACGACGCCTTCACGTGCGACATCACCGACGCCGTCAATGCCGGCGCTGATAACGAACTTGTTGTCTCCGTTTTCGACGCCACCGGCAACATGCAGCCGAGAGGCAAACAGCATCTGCCAGCCATTACCAACCCCGGCAGCATCAAGTACATGTACACGCCATGCTCCGGCATCTGGCAAACCGTGTGGCTGGAAACCGTGCCCGCCGTCCGCATCGAATCACTCCACATCGTGCCGGATATTGACAACGCCAGCGTTGCCATTGAAGTGAACGGGAAGGGGACCGAACCGAAAATCGAAGTTCTCGACGCCGGCAAGGTCATCGCCTCCGACCGTGGCGTGAAGGTCATCTTGAAAATCCCTAATCCCAAACTTTGGTCACCGGACTCGCCGTTCCTCTACGACGTAAACGTCACGAGCGGCACTGACAGCGTGAAGAGCTACTTCGGCATGAGAAAGGTCTCTGTCGGCAAGGACGACAAAGGGTTTCTGCGCCTGCTGCTCAATAACAAGTTTGTCTTCCAGGTCGGCTTTCTCGACCAGGGGTTCTGGCCCGACGGCATCTACACCGCGCCGACCGACGCAGCATTGCGCTCCGACATCGAGATCACCAAGAAACTCGGCATGAACATGGCCCGCAAACACCTCAAGGTCGAGCCCGACCGCTGGTACTACTGGGCCGACAAACTCGGTCTCCTCGTGTGGCAGGACATGCCCAGCGGCGTCGCTGGCAGAGGCAGCGAAAAAGACAAGAAAACCGGCGAGATGCGCGACGGCACGCGTATCTCAGACGAAGCCAACGCACAGTTCGAGGCCGAGCTGAATGCGCTGGTAGAAGGCCGATGGAATCATCCCTCCATTGTCATGTGGGTTGTCTTCAACGAGGCTTGGGGCCAGTACGAAACACCGCGCCTTACGCAGTGGGTCAAGGACATGGACCCGTCACGCCTCGTCAACAGCGCCTCCGGCTGGTTGGACTACGGTACCGGCGACGTCCAGGACATCCACAGTTACTCCGGTCCGGATTGTCCGGATCCTGACGGCAAACGCGCCGCCGTGCTCGGTGAGTTCGGCGGTCTTGGTTTGCCCGTGGCCGGCCACACTTGGGTCGAGAAAACCTGGGGTTACCGCGGCATGCTCGACGTCGGCGAGCTCACGAAGAGATACTGCGAAATGTTCCGCAAAGTGTACGAGCTCAAAGATAGCAGCGGCCTCAGCGCCTGCGTCTATACCCAGACGACCGACGTTGAGACCGAGTGCAACGGCCTGCTGACCTACGACCGCAAACTCAAACCCGACCTCGCCACAATCGCTGCCGCCAACCGCGGCAGCTTCCCCCCGCTAGCCGAAAAACCGGTGCCGGCAAGTAACAAACCGGCGCCAGCCAGCAAGAAACCGGCCCCGGCAAACCCGATTATCCCACAGGAAAAATTGGTTGAACCAAGCAAGACAATCGCAACTCGGGCTGCGGATAAGGTGATCGCCCCGCATCCCACCCAGGCCAAGCCGCTGCTGCTCGGCAACTGGGCTGATCCCTCGATTCTAAAGGACGGGGACGATTACTATATGACACATTCGAGCTGGGATTTTCAGCCGGGCCTGGCGGTCTGGCACTCGAAGGACCTGCGGAGCTGGCGGCTCATCTCCCACGCGGTCGTCAACCAGCCCGGCTCGATCTTGGCTCCCGAGTTAATCAAACATGACGGCAAGTTCCATCTCTACTATATGCACCTCTGAAAACCGCCTTACCCCCAATCACCCCATGAAGAAACTGCCATCAATCGTGTCCGCGACGTTACTGGTCGCGGGACTCGCCATTTCGACTCCTGCCACAGCGGAAGACAAGACGCCCGCTGCTTTAACCGCTACTCCTGAATCCCGCCAGATCGCCCTGACCGGAAAATTGTTAATCATCCCCATCGCCAAGGGCCAGGCACCTGTTGACAAGCACAATGACCACGTTAAACTCTCGGTCCGCGTGGACGGGCACCTCGTCCACGATCTCGTGCTCCATCTCGCCCAAACCAAGGACGATATTGAATGGTGGTCCGCCCTCGACATGAGCAAGTACGTCGGCAAAATGGCCGTGCTCGCGATGTCGGATCTAACCGACAGCTCCGGCCTCGCCCTGATCGAAAGCTCCGACCGGGAACGGTACCTGCTGCCCTTATACGACGAGGCGCTGCGCCCGCAGTTCCACTTCTCGCAGCGACTCGGCTGGAACAACGACGTCAACGGACTGGTATATGAAAACGGCGAGTGGCACCTGTATTTCCAATACTGCCCGGTCGCCTTGTATCATGCCGACAAGCACTGGGGTCATGCCGTGAGCAAGGATTTGGTCCATTGGGAGGAATTGCCCATCGCCCTGTATCCGGTAACTCAAGCGAAGGGGTCATGCTTCTCGGGCAGTGCCGTCGTTGATCATCACAATACGGCCGGCTTCCAGACCGGCGCCCAGCCGCCGATCGTCGCGGTGTTTTCCGATTTTGGCGCTGGCGTCGGGGAAGCCCTGGCCTACTCGAATGACCATGGCCGCACGTTCACCTACTACGAGGGTAACCCGATTCTCAAGCACCCCGGCAACGACCCGAGAGTCATCTGGTACCCATACGGCAAGAACGATAAGCCGCTCAATGCCGGGGCGCAAAAACTCGGCGGGCACTGGGTGCTGGTGGCCTATGATAAAACCCGCGAGTTCGATATGAACATGGCCTTCTATACCTCGCTCGATCTGAAAAAATGGACCGGGCAGAGCCATTTGCCCGGCTATGGGGAATGCCCCGAAATCATCGAACTGCCGGTCGATGGCGACAAACAGAACACGCGCTGGATCGTCTTCGACGCTGGTGCGCAGTATGCCGTCGGCCGCTTTGACGGCCGCACGTTCACGCCCGAGCACGAAGGGAAACACCGCGTGCATCATGGCGCGTATTTCGCCTCGCAGACGTTCACGAATGCGCCCGACGGCCGTTGCATTCAAATGGCCTGGGCGAGGCTCAACCTGCCCGGCATGCCGTTCAGCCAGGGCTTCACCTTCCCGCATCAACTGACACTGCGCAACACCCCGGACGGCATCCGGATGTTCGCCCAGCCGGTCGAGGAGATCGCCAAACTCCGCACCAAGACCCACACCGGCGCCGCCGGGGAACTGACCCCGGATGCGCCCCGCAAAGTCGCGGTCTCCGGCGAACTCTTCGAGGTCCGCGCGGAGTTCGTCCTGGGGCAGGCCAAAGTGGTCGGGCTCGACATCGGCGGCAACCGCGTGACCCACGATGTGGCTGCCGACGGCAAGGTCACCCTGCAGGTTCTGCTAGACCGGCCGATGATCGAAATCTGCCTCAATAACGGCGCGAGCTATACCACCGAGGATCGCCACAAAAGGGGTGCGGTGGCGTCCGTCAGCGCCTTCGCCGTCGGCGGACCCGCCATGCTTAATTCATTCGAGGTCCATGAACTGAAATCCATCTGGAAAAAGTAGCAGCAACGCTCATTGCTCCCGACGCGAGCCGTCTGAACACTAGATTTCAACGTCACCAGTGACAAGCCAGCCATCCGAAGTCAAGGAGTCAACATCATGCAACCAAGCACCGCAAGAGCCGCCACGACCGAAACCAAACGAAAAGACGTGCCGCAATCCTCAACTTGGTTCCATCAGAGGGTTGCCGGGAGTTCCCATATCTTGGTCCTGGGTTTGATGGCGCTGGGGTCGGTTTCGGAGGCGCAACCCGCCGGTGACCAAGCATTGGGTGTGCAGCAACTGCGCGACTTGGCCGGCACCGACCGCTGGGCGGTTTACCCGCACAACCCGGTGCTGCAACCGGGCGCGAAGGGCGAGTGGGACGCGGGCGCTTTGGGTTCGATGACTGTGCTGAAGGTGGGCGAGGTGTGCCACATGTACTACGAGGCGTGGGGTAGCCTCGGAAAAGAAGGGAGTGGTGCCGACTACCAGACGCTTCAGATCGGGCATGCCGTTTCGCCGGACGGCGTTCATTGGGTGAAAGACCCCGCCAATCCCGTGCTGTGCAAAGGCACCGGCAAGGACTGGGACAAAGACGGCACCTGGGACCCGTTCGTGATTTACGAGGATGGCCAGTTCAAGATGTGGTACGGTGGCAGCCTCTCGGACCGTTGCGACTGGGGTTATGCGGTCTCCACTAACGGCAGCCATTTCGTGAAGAAGGGACAGATCAGCCATCTGGGCAATGTCGAGGACGACCACGTCGTCCATGATAAGGCCAAGGGCCTCTATTACATGTATTACTGGGATCGGGCCAAGGCCCCCTGGGATCAGGTGATGAAAGGCCCGCCCGCACCCTCGGGACTCTTCGTGGCCCAGTCCAAAAACGAGACGGATTTTGATTTTGCCAATGCCACGCGAATATCCATCGAGGGACAACCCTGGCCCGGCAAATACAGCCATGTCCTGCGGGACAATAACCGGTGGGTGATGTTCTACGGCGAGGCCAAGCTCCGCGGTAAACCGAGCGCCACGGGCATGGCCGTTTCGGAGAACCTGATGGATTGGAAGAAAGCGGCCTTCCCGCTCATACGCGGGCATGACGCCGAGGTGATCGAGGCGGCGCCAGGACTATGGCTGATGTACTTCGGACCCGACGGTTGCTTTGACATGCCCGGATGCGACATCCGCGTCGCGCTATTCCGGGGGAAACTCGATGACCCGATCCGCACTGTTTCCGCTGGTGCACGCAATGCGGGTATGGAGCAGGACCAATCCGACAAGGGGAGGGCAACCACCGTGGAAAGGACAAAGCCCGACCATACCTCAGAAGTTCCAAATCAAGCCTATCCGCCTGAAGACCCGCGGCAGCACTGGGGACACGCGGCAAGCGGGGATTTGATTCATTGGAAAGACCTGCCATATGCCACTTATCCCAATCCTGAGGGAATGTGTTTTTCAGGAAATATCATGATCGCAGGTGACAGGGCGGCGGCGATGTATCACGGCATACCCGGGGGGGAAAATGATTGCGATATCAGATGATCCTCTTTGGTCCAAGTCCAAGGCCTTGATCACTTGGCAATACGTTCATGACGGTTGTTGAAGATGATCACCACAATATGAGAAATGACATGGAAAGAACCGTATGAATCGGCACATCGCGATCATCGTGGCAATGGGTTTGATGGCGATGGGGCCGTCATCCCAGGCGCAACACGAAGACTGGGCGACAACCGCCACGCCTTCCGATGGATTCCATCTGGGGACCAGACGGAATGACGAAACGGGGAAAGCGTCTTTCTTGCTCAATGGTCAACCTTTCTATCCCTTTGTTTATTATGAGAATTTCCGGGACGTCACGCCGAAGTTTTTGACGCAGCTTCGTGCTGAAGGGTTCCACTCGATTCAGCTTGCCATCGACGCCTGCGATGCAGGCTCCGAAGACCTGCAGCGGGTCCTGCAACTTCTCCACCGGGCTTGGATGTTCTCGTTAGCAGACGCCGCGGACTCTTCTAATGCCGTCAAGCCGACGACAGGAAAGGCCGGGTCGTTGAAGTTGTCCCTGGGAATCAACAAGGGACAATTCGAGATTGTCTCTGAAACCTGGCATGGCTTCTTTGACGATGTGTTGATGGCATCCGGAATTCGCGTTGACCTCCCCGTGACAGTATCTTGTTACATATTACCCAACAATGAACAGATGAACACTCTTCATCTGATTCTGAAACAGCAGCAAGGTGCGGCAGAATCCACAGAGGTGGCGGCCTGCGCCGCGCTGATTCCAGCACGAAGAAGCGACCGCTTGAGGCTCGTTGCGGCACAGCATGAGACAGCGGCCAGCATCAACTGGGTCAGGATTGCAGAGCTAAAGAGGAAGCAAGACTGAGCGCCAATCGCAACCCTATGCACCGGAATTCAAATGAATCTCCCAAACCACAGCCACAACGCCAATCACACCATGAGAAGTACTTTCCCGGGCATGCCCGCACTGCGGTGCATAACCGTCCTGCTGCTCGCGGCCGGTCCACTGCCTGGCAAATCCGCTGCGTCGATGCCGCTCACCGCCGAATCGATCGTCTCGCAGTATCACAATACCACCGACCAGCCACCGGCATGGGGGCACTATATGAAATGGTCGACCGATGCGCTGCTGATGGGCAACGGCGATATGGGACTCTCCGTGGGTGGTGAAGCCGGGTCGCTCCGGTTTTGGATCAACAAGAATGATTTCTGGCGGCTGCAAAACCAGCATCTTGGCGCCCAGCCGAAATTGTTCGGCTGGATCGATATCAAGACCCCCGCGATGCAAGGCGCCACCTATCATATCGAGCAACCGATTTACAATCCCATCACCCATGGCACCTTCACCAGGGACGGCGCGACCCTTGAGTTCCGCGCCCGGGTGATGGCCACCGCCAATGTCGGATGGATCGAACTCACTGCGGGCGGAAAACCGCTAGATATGGAAATCTCGACGCAATTGACCGACCAGGAACTCCTCCTGCCGCAGCTTGGCGTCACGGCGTCGCGTCGAAGTTCGGGCATGGTTGAGGATACTTTCTGGCTGCAACGCCACTATGATGACCATGTGGATGTCGAATCGGGCATGGCCGCCGCCGTGCGCATCCTCGACGATCATGGCAACAAGCTCAACCCATGGACGCCGCTGCCAATCATAACGCCCGAAGCCGCCACCCGCGAACCTCAGAAAATCGGCAAGATCGACTGGACCAAGGCGTTTGAACCGATGCCGGCACTCGGCGCCACCCAAAAGGTCACCCTGGTTCCGGGCCATCCGGTGACCTTCCTGCTCGGCGTGGACAGCGTCTTCAAGAACAAGGAATACCGTGAAAAGGCCGTGGCTCTGGTGCGCGATGTGACACCCCAGCACTTGGCAAAACTGCATCAGGAACACGCCGCATGGTGGGCCGCCTATTGGAACAAATCCTGGATTTCGATTCCTCAGAAACCTATCGAAAAAGATTATTACTCCTCACTCTATGTGTTGGGCAGCGCGTATCGTCTCCGCGGGTTTCCACCCGGACTCTTCGGCATCTGGGTACTGTCGGAGGGACCCGAATGGAATGGCGACTATCACCTGAACTACAATCATAACGCCCCCACCTACGGACTGTTTTCGGCCAACCGGATCGAACAGGCCGACGTCGCCACCGATCCCTATCTTGACTTCCTGCCGCACGCCCGCCGCTATGCCAAGGAACTATGTGACACCAGCGGCATTTTGTTTCCCGTGGGTATCGGCCCGAAGGGAATGGACGCCACCTATAATACCGGCGCCGGCGACGGAAGATATAGTCAAGCGAAGCGCTCAACCCGGAATGTTTTGGTGCACGGCCAGAAAAGCAATGCGTCGGAATCGTTGACGCCCGTCAACCTGCGCTTCCGTTCCACCTGGGATCCTGAGTATGCGAAGACTTTCTATCCGTTCGTGGCCGATGCCTCCGCGTTCTGGGTGGACTACCTGAAATTCGAGGACGGGCGCTACGTGCTCTACGACCACTCGGTCCACGAAGGAAGCGGCCCGAATGTCAACGGCACCGCCGCGCTTGGCCTGATCCGCATGACCTTCCAACTGGCGCTGGACATGGCTGGATTGTTAGGCGTGGACGCCAACCTGATGGAAAAACGTCAACACATCCTCGACCATCTATCAAAATACCCGACGTGGAATATCCCCGATATGGGAAACCGGAAGTATCATGGTGAGAAGGTCTTCCGCCTCGCCGAGCAGGGCAAGGACTGGAACGGCAACAACACCCTGGGAATCCAGCATATCTTCCCGGCAAGACAGATCGGCCTGGAATCGCCCCCCGAACTGCTCGAACTCTCGCGCAACATGATCCGCGTGATGCGAAGCTGGGACGACTTCAACGGCACTAACAGCTTCTACCCGGCCGCCGTCCAGGTCGGTTATGATCCGGAGGAAATCCTCAGCCATCTGGAAGCCTGGACGACGAAGAAGACAGCCAACGGCATGAAACATGATAAGAACGCGCACGGCGTGGAAAGCTGCACGCCTTCGATCGTCACGATCAACATGATGCTCTGTTTGAGCCATCAGGACGTGTTGCGGGTCTTCCACGTCTGGCCGAAGGATCAGGACGCCGCGTTTGAAAACCTGCGGGCCGAAGGCGCGTTCCTTGTGTCGAGCCGCCTCCGCGGCGGCAAGGTGGAATACCTCGGGATCACCAGCGAGCGGGGCAGGAAATGCACCATCGAAAACCCATGGCCCGGCCGTCAGGTGACGGTGACCCGGGGCGATGGCAAAACCGAAACGGTCGGCGGCCCGCGCTTTACCCTTGAGACAAAGGTCGATGAGAAACTGCGTTTGGTCCAACAAGAGCAATAGCAATACCATGAAAATCCCTGTTAGCCTTTTTTGCCTTCGCACTTGCCGGAACGCCACAAGAAACAGAGCCGGAGCGTTCCGCAGCGAAAACTCAAGACAAGGGAGGATTAGTGTGACAAGACAAGCGAGCATTCGAACAGAGAGTAGTTGGCTGGCGAGGATCGCAATGATCGTGGTTCTTGGTCTTGGCGCTTGCACGTCCTGCCTCCTGGCTGCGGAGCCAAACGCTGTAGCTGACAATCCAATCGATCGCTCGCCTTCGTCCGGCCCCGACGTCACGTTTCACTTTCAGCCGGAAGAACACTTATTTGGCGATCCGATCCCGTTCTATAACGAGGGGATTCACCACGTATTCTACCTCAGGGGATGGGGATGGCAGCACTTGGCATCGCGGGACCTGGTGACTTGGAAGCAGTTGCCCGCCACGGGCATCACCGGCGCGACCGGAAGTATCGTCAAGAAGGACGGGCTGTTTTACGCCTTCTACAGCGACAGGAACAGACACGGGGTCTCCCTTGCCACCAGTCGCGATCTTGTGAAATGGACCGATTCGGAACTGAACCCGCTCCTGCGGCTCGACCGCGATGTCCCGGACGATGTCTTCGACACCAACAGAAGCAAAGTCTGGCGCGACCCGCATGTCTTCTGGAATCCCGAGGAAAAAATGTGGTGGACGGCAGTCGCGGCGATGGAGCGAGCCGACGGTGATTACGGACCCGCAGGGGCGGTGGCCTACGCGACGAGTGCCGACCTGATGCACTGGAGCGTCGAGCGCAAGCCCATGCTACTGGATCGCGACAGCAACGCGGGCGAATGCCCAGACGTGTTCCCGTTTGGTGGTGGCTGGGCGATGATCTATTATCCCGATGCAAGTCGTATCCGCCTGGCCGACTCACCTCGAGGCCCTTGGCGCCGCCCGAAGAACGACGCGCCGAGCGATCTGTATTTCAATGCGGGGAAAACCGATTTTGACGGCAAACGCCGTATCTGGTTCGCATACTTGGCACGCCTTTCTAAGGATTACGACAGTCACCAGCCCCAAGGCGTCATGGCGTTGCCTCGGGAGCTTTATCTCGACGCTTCGGGGAATCCGGCGGTCCGGCTGGTTCCGGAAATCGTCGCGGCCTGTAGCAAAGATGCGACCGGCGGTTCGGGCGGCAAGGTTTTTGCCCCGCTTCTGAAGAGTCCAGTTCGAGCAACCGCGGATTCGGTCGTCATGGAAGCTGGACCCGGTGATCATGCTCTGGCCATCTGGAAGTACGCCCCGGAGGACTTCTTCCTCTCCACCGACGTCACGATGGCCGAAGGATGCCAGCTCACCCTGTATTTCCGTTCGAATGCCAAGGTTGATGATTCCTATATCCTGAGAATCGACGCCCTGAATTCAGAGGTGAGTTTCCGCCACTGGAAAGGCTGGAATCGAATGTCTCCCATGAATGCACGCGCGCTGGAGATTCCAAAGAATCAATCATTCAAGTTACACGGATGGTAACGGATCCAGCGGAGTATCGCTGGAGCAGTTATGGGGAGGCGATGGGCGGTGGGCCGAAGGGCAATGGGAAAAGGCGCGTGCGGGTTTGGTGCGGGCGATCATGGCACACAAGGGTTATGAGGCGGACGCGCGGCACTGGCCGGGCAGGGTTTCCAAGGAATACCGGATGTTATTGTTAGAAGAGGGTGAGGAGAAGCTCAGGGAGGTGGTGAACAAGGGTGGCGAGCTTGAGGTGAAAGAGGTGAGGAAGGGGATGAGAAATGCGGCGGTGGACGCGGAGATGGATCGGTTGCAGCGGGGCCGGGATGTGGCGATAAGCAAGATGCTGCGCTGCCGAGTCAGGTATTTCACGGACGGGGCGGTGATCGGAAGCCGGGGATTTGTGGATGAGGTATTCCGCTTGTGCCGTGACCGGTTCGGCGGAACGCGCAAGGACGGGGCGCGGAAATGGCGGGGCAGCGGGGCTGCCGCGGCGTGCACTCTGTGGAGTGTGAGGGATTTGAAGAAAGGGGTCGGATAAAAATCACCTTGAGGGAGGAAGAGACGGGGCAAGATGCCCCTTGGAGACGGCCTGGCGCAGGATGCGCCAGCCACTTGCCCAATCTGGAGTGTTAGGTGTCCGCCCACCCCTTTGGGGCCGGGCCGAAGGTGCCGCCGGGGACGAATTCCGCCGGATAGAGGGTCTGCTTCAGATCCCTGCGTCCCTGGCTGACTGCGGTGGCCCAGCGTACGATGCGGCGGATGTTCGGTGCGTTGTCAAAGCGCAAGTGGGCCATGCTCGGCTGGCACCAAGCGAACGCGGGGTCGAAATCGCAAGCCACCAACGAGACCTGTCCGGGGACCTGGATTCCACGGCGGGCCAAAAACTGCAAGACGCCCGGGATGAATGGCACTTCATCGATGATCAGCGCGGTGGGAGGCGTGTGGTGAAACAACGAGTTCAGCGTCGCATGCAAACCCTCGGCGGTTTCTTCCCAATCCGGCAGGTTATAGGCACCCGTCGGAATGCCATGGGCGGCCAGTTCCGCTAGAAACGCCCGCTCGACGCGGGCCGGCGCGGGCAAGCGCCGCATTTTGGCGCACAGCACCACGATCCGCCGATGCCCCAGCGCGATGAGTCGGCGCGTGGCCTCCAGATAGGGCCAGGCAAGTGGCGACAGTAATTACGCCGGCCAGAATAAGAGTTTCCCGAGTCCCACGCAACCGGTGCGCTACGTGAAGTTCGTGCCGACCAGCGATTGGGGCGGCGACAGCCGCGGCCTCTCCGAAGTTCGCTTCATCACTCCGCCGCCGGTTTTTGGGGTGGTCCTCACCGGCCCCACCAACAACCAGGCATGGTCGACGAGCGCACCGGTTACCGCCAGCGCCACCGTGGTGGAATACGGTACCCCGCCGTACACCGTGCGGTTCTTCCTGAAGCAAGGCGCGGGCAGCTTCGTCCAGACCGGCGGCGACGTGACGGCCAGTCCCTATCAGGCAAGCCTCGGCACCTTGGCCGCCGGAACCTATCAGATCTACGCCACGGCCACCGACAGCACCACACCAACGGCCAACACCGCGACTTCCGCCGCCACGCACACGTTCACCGTCGGCGACCTGCCGCCGGCGGTGGCAATCACCAGTCCGGCCGCCAACTCCAGCTTCCCACCCGGCACCGACATCGTGATCGACGCCACGGCCACCGACGACTACTCGGTCACCCAAGTGGATTTCTACGCCGACGGCTCGTTGATCGGTTCCGCTACCTCGGCCCCCTACGGTTGTTCGTGGAGCGGTGCCGCGATCGGCGTCCATTCCCTCACCGCAGTGGCCACCGACAGCAACAGCCAGACGACCACCTCGGCGGCGGTATCTGTTAGATTGGCGATTGCCCCGTTGACGATCAACCTTGCGCCGGCGGGAACGGGGAGCGACAACCTCCAGACGCACAACCGCTACAACGACCTGACCAACGCCGTCGGCAACGACCCGCGAACCTGGATCGGCATCAAGTGGACGTCGGAGCAGTTGGTGAGTGCCCTCTACCTGCAAGCCAAGCCGGACGATTACCCGACGGACTTCGTGTTCCAAGTGGCGAACCCGGGCGTGACGAACCCGGACCTGAGCACCGACACGGACTGGTGGACGCCGGACGGTTGGGCGTTCGCCGGCAACACCAACGATCACCCGTCCGTCACGTCGGCCACCGCGTTCGCGACCAATGCGGTGCGGGTCAAGGCGACCAGCGCGGACCAGTTCGCGTCGAGCGAGTTGTTAGTGCTGAAGGGTGTGTCAACCAACGTGGCGCCGGACGCCACCAGGGGCGGCCTGAGCGGGTGGGCCGGCACCGCTTCGAGGATTTCCGACGGCGTGTTCATGAATGACCAGCAAGTGACTATCCAACAGGTGGCGCCGCCGCCGTTGACCTTCGACTGGGCGACCCCGCAGACCCTCGGCGGCATCATGGTCGCGGGTGGCGCGGGCAGTTATCCGACTTCCTACGATGTCGAGTACCAGGATGGTTCGGGCAACTGGCAGACGGCGGTCAACGTGTGGGGCAACACCAAACAAATCTCGGTGGCCGGTTTCACGCCCACGACAAGCCAGCATTTCCGGGTAAAGCTGACCGGCACGTCCGACAACACCTATCAGCGAGTGTCCGAAATCATGCTGTTCACCGCCGCTTCCACGGTGCCTGCGTCCGGTTTCGCCGGGTGGATCGGCACAGGCGGATACGATCTAACAGGCGCGGATGCCGCGGTGGACTTCGACTACGACGGCGATGGTTTCGAGAACGGCGCCGAGTATGTGTTAGGGACGGATCCCACCTTGCCGAACGGCGGCGGGCCGGTGGCTGCGGCGGATGGCGGCGATTTCGTGTTCACCTTCCAACGGGCGCTCGCGTCGAAGACGCCGGACACCACGGTGGTGATCGAGGTCGGCACCGACTTGGTCAACTGGCCCAGTGTCTATCCGGTTGACACTGCCCCCGAAGTCACCATCACTCCCGGTGCGCCAGGGTACGAGACGGTGACCTTGCGGGTGCCTCGCGTGCCGGATGCCAGCAAGTTCGCGCGGATGCGGGTGACCGTGACGCCGTAGGCAGACCCATGCCGTGGGGCGGGGTCCGGGTGCCCCGCCCGTGGCGAAGCCGGGCCGCAAGACGAGGCCCCTCACCCGCGAATCTCCACGCTGACCGGGGACACTGGCACCGGCAGCCTGCATTTCCCAGTGTGACCCACCCTGAAGATAGAAAGAGTGTGAAGCCCGATTGCCGATTCCCGATTACTTAACTCCGACCGATGAAAACGATCACCTGTTGCCTCCTGTTAAGCTGTTTGTTCGCGTTCGCCGCCGACAACGAACCGCCGAAACTCCTGCCGATCACGCCGGTGGAACCCGGCCTGCAATTCGCCCGTTTGTTCAACGACCACATGGTGCTGCAGCGCGGGATGCCGGTGAAGGTGTGGGGTTGGGCGAAGGCGGGCGAGCCGGTCACCGTCAGTTTCGCGGGCCAGACGGCGCCTGCAACCGCCGGTGGCGACGGGCGCTGGTTGGCGACACTCAAGCCGCTGGAGGCGAGCAGCGATGGGAGGGAACTGACCGCGAGCAGCGGCGGCGCCAAGGTGACGATCAAGGATGTGCTGGTGGGCGAGGTTTGGCTGTTAGGTGGGCAAAGCAACATGTCGATGCCATTTTGGGTGCGCAATGACGGGTTCACCAAGACTGATATCGAGGCGCATCCGGAATATGGTGCGATCCGTTGTGTCACCACGCTGAAAGCCGGGTTCGCGGATCCGCCATACGACAAACTTGACTGGATCCAGAAGGAGCCGCAGAAAGAACTGCCGTTCAAGCGCGACTGGGTGGTGTTCGGGCCGGATTGTTTGACTCTGCATGGGCCGTCATTCAGCGCGTACGGCTTCTTCTTCGCCAAAAACCTCTATGACCAGCTCAAAGTGCCGATCGGCTTGATCGACACCTCCGTGGGCGGAACCCTGGCGCACTACTGGGTACCAGCCGATGCGCAGAAGAACATCCTGGATTTGGTGCCCTTCTTCAAGGAGCCGATCTGGTTCCCCGGTTGCCTCTACAACAGCACGATCTGGCCGATCCGGGACTTGAGTCTCCGTGGTGCCTGGTTCTATCTGGGCGAGAACAATTCCATGACTAAGCCGCTGTCGATTTTCGAACCGACCTACCGTGAGGTGATCGCCTCGTGGCGCCAGATGTTCGACATGCCGGAGATGCCGTTCGGCATCGTCCAGACCGCAAGTTGCGGCAGCGGCAAGAGCGTGTACGGGCCGGGACCTAACAACCTGGTCCAGGAGTCGCAACTGCGGATCCACCGCACGACCCCGCATACCGGCATCGTCATTACCACCGACGAGGTGCACGGCGATCTGCATATCATCCGCAAGCAGTCGCACGGCGAACGGGCGGTCCGCTGGGCGATGGCCGAGGTCTATCAGAAATCACTGCCAACCGGGCAAAAGCCGATAACCTGGGGTACTCCGGTGTTCAAGTCGGCGGAGACCAAGGACAACAAGCTGATTGTTCAAATGGAAACCATGGACGGCGAGGCTCTCGTGCTGAAAGGCGAGCCGGCCGGTTTCGTGGTGGCCGGCGACGACAAACAGTTCTACGAGGCGAAGGCCGAAGTTGTGGACAAGACCACGGTTGTTCTCTGGAGCGACAAGGTGGCCAAGCCCGTGGCGGCGCGCTTCGGCTGGTCCGGCACGCCTTATATCAACTTGTGGACCGAGAGCGGACTGCCGGTGAGCCCGTTCAGGACGGATGACTGGCCCGTAGATTAGCAGGAAAACCTATCAGTTTTATTATTGGCATATTATTGACAATCGCCCGCGAAAGACATCCAGGACTCTGGTTAGCGTCCACATCTGCGCACAATCCAATGAAACACAATCCAATGAAACATCCTATCATTCTACCCCTGCTCCTCGGAGCGAGCCTTGATACGGGCCATGCCGACATCATTGCCCATTACAACATGGAGCAAACCGGATCCCCGTTGGTTGATAAAGTCGGAGGCCAGCAAGCTGTAGCCACTGGATCAGGTGACGCATATGGACTCCCCGGCCCGACCGGATTCTACAACGCGGTGGATCGGACGGCAGACGGCTCTTGGCAACTTTCCGCAGCCGATTCTGCCGAGCTGCGTTCCTTGTCAAACAACATCACGGTTGCGGCTTGGATCAATCTTGAACCGGGACGCCACGGAAAGTCCTCCAATTATGATCAAATTATTGGCGACGATTCCGCATGGAATGGCAACGGCTGGAACTTTGGAGTCGTGAGCGGCCCTTCCCTGCTTAAGTTTACCAAGAATGGGGTGGCTGACATTTATTCCCCCGCCATCACAGTGGTCCCGGGAACTTGGTATCATGTGGCTGTCACTGTTGCCAACACTGGCTGCACCTTTTACCTGAATGGCACAGAGCTCGGACCAGCAGCCGGAAATACCGACAACATGATCACCACAGGCTCGGACCCGTATGCGATTGGCCGCTCAAATGGCGGCGGCCAAGAGATGTGGTTCCCCGGCAGCCTCGATGAAGTGCGTGCCTATGACACAGTGCTTACCCAGACCGAAATCGCAGATCTGATGGTGGCTCCTCTTCCGGGGGATCCCAAACTGTTCGCTCCAAGTGCCTGCTCTCGCCGTCCAGGTGAGTGCCGCGCTCGACTACCCGCCGCCAGCCGCGAACTCCCTGCGATTGACGGGCAATTCGTTTATGGGCAACAACACGGGCCTTATTCCGCTCCCGGGCGCGCCCGAACCCGGCCACATGTATGACAATACGGCCGTTCCTCCATCAGCTTGGGCGAACTTCTACTATGATCACGACAACGATCCGGCGTTCACATCACCGGAGGATACCCGCGGCAATAGCAACTTCACGCTTGCTCCGGCTGTGGTCGTTTCCGGGCCCGGCCCCCAGACGCTGAATTTTTATGTCCAGTCGTTCTCGGGCGGGGTGGGTGCGAACTTCGCCGCCAACAAATACCGGCTCACCGGATTGGAAATGGAACTAAGCCACGGCAGTGTCGTCCCCCTCAATGTGGCGACAGGAACACCCCAGGTTTTCCCCGATCCGAGTGGCCAGGAGTGGGGCGTGACACTCAACGGTGTGCGCTTGGTTGGCGATATTGTCCAGAATATCGACTCCACTCCGGGCGGCGGTGCTGACTATCATTTCTCTCTCACCTTTACGCTTGGTGGCTCTCCGGGTTATGCCGGGTGGGCCGCCACCAACGCTCCGACCGGCGGCGCGAACGACGACTATGACGGCGACGGCGTGTACAACGGCGTGGAGTACGTGCTCGGCGGCGACAAGGACACCAATGACCTTGGCAAACTACCGCAATCCTCCACCGCCGGCGGCGACGCGCTCTTCACCTTCGTGCGTGACCAGGCCTCGATCGACGGCTCCACCACCTTGGCGGTCGAAACGAGCACCGATCTGGTGGACTGGGCCACCCCGCCCTCGCCATACGCCGTGCCCAGCGGCTCCTCCTCCAACAATCCCGGCGTGAGCGTGGCCAAGGATTCGCCGGTTGCCGGCATGGACACCGTGACCCTGCGCCTTCAGCGGGCGCCGGACGAGAAGAAATTCGCCCGCCTCAAGGTCACCGTGCCGCAACCATCTCTAGCAATGGTAGGACGCGGCGGCCCGCCGTGCCGTGATACCCCACTCCCGACGCGTGACACATTCGGATCATCCGCGACATCACGAACGACCGGGCCGGTCGTCCTACCGTTTTCACCTCTAGTGGCATGAGGAAGCCAATATGGCATTTACATCCAATCTCGTTATCGCTCGCCGTCGCGGTTTCCGGCAACGCCGTCGAACCCGAGGTTGCGCCGAACAAAACCGGTGCTGTGCCGGCGTCCCCAGCTCCGCCAACATCTACAAGGTCACCGTCCCTATCGGAACCACCGGCAACAACGGTTGCGTCATACCTGCCGTAATCAACGGCGGAGGCGGCACAATCTCAAAGGGAGCATGAGGTTAAAGTGAGGGTGAAGGGTGGGATCAAACCAGTGAAGACAAGGAGATTATTATGAAGCTGTTGATTATTGGGCTGGCTTTTTGCGGGTTGTTGGTTGGCGGAGTGAGTGTGTTGGCAGCGGAAGGGAATGCGCCTGTGAAGCAGGCCGGCAAGAGCCCGGTGAAGGTATTCATCCTCGCCGGCCAGTCGAACATGGAGGGTTACGGCGCCATCGGGGCTCCTGACATGAAGGGGATCTACCCGTATTGCCTCCTCGGAGAGGCCATCAATCCGGAAACCCGTCCGATGTTCGCGGCCATCATCGACCGCATGCTGCCCGAGGCCGACGGTGTGACGATTCCCATGGACGGGCACCTGATCCACTGGATGAACAAGGACCCCGCCCCGAATCAGTACAAGACGCTCCGCCTGGAGGTGAGAGTCAAGGGCGAGACGAGGTTGTTCACGCAGCGTGATGCGGGAGAAGCGATTCGCATCACCGGCAGTCCGAAGGAGGTCGAGGTGCTATCTGCCCAATTCGGCATCCTCGATGATCCGGCCAAGGTGATGGACGTCAGGCCCGCCATCGAGGCTCACGTGAATTGCGCCCGCCAACCGCAGCCGGTGTGGAAGACCTTCGATGACGTCTGGGTATACTTCCACACACCCCGCGGCAGTCTAACCGTCGGACAGGGGGCGGGCCAGGGCTGCTTCGGCCCGGAACTCGGCTTCGGGGTGGTGACGGGCGGCGCGCTCGAGCAGCAGGTGCTGATCATCAAGACGGCTTGGGGCGGGATGAGCCTCAACGGGCCGTTCCGCCCGCCAGGCACCAACAACGGCACCGGCGGCCAGGCATATCAGGACATGGTCCGCGAGATCCGGCAGTGCCTCGACAACCTGTCGAAGGATTTCCCGTCGTATGACGGCAAGGGTTATGAACTCGGCGGCTTCGTTTGGTGGCACGGCTGGAACGACGGCTGCGAGGGCGAGGCGGCGGTCAAGGCCTACGAGGCGAATCTAACATACCTGATCAAGGACCTGCGCAAGAATCTCGCCGCGCCGAAGCTGCCGGTGGTGATTACCGGCTTCACCGGGCCGACGGTGGAGGGTGGCGGCGTGTGGAGCGAGATCCGCCAGGCGCAGGCGAACGTGGCCGACCCGGCGAAGCATCCCGAGTTCAAGGGCACGGTCGTTTTCGTTCCCACCCACTCTTTCGTGCGCCCGCCGGACAAGTCGCCGGGCGGGTGGCCGTGTCATGAATATAACAATCCGGAAACCTATTACCTCGTCGGCAAGGCAAGCGGCGAGGCGATGGTGAAGCTGCTGAACGCCGAGTCATCCGGTTCCGCCCCATGAGCACACCGTCCCCAACATCCCCGCGGAAGTTGTTAGATGCGGCGGTCCGCTGCCTGCCCGCCATCTGCGTCGGGCTCCTGCCGCTGTCGCGCGGCCACGCGGCCGAGCCGGACAAGCCCTCCCTGACCACCTTCGGCCCGTGTTTCAAGATCGACGGCAGCGTCGAACTGGTGTGGATGCGCAGTTTCCTTGGTCCCACCGGCGCGATCGGTTGGTTCCATGGCAGCGAGATCGTGGTGCGCGAGGTGATTCCGGGCAGTCCAGCCGACGGATTGATCAAGGAGGGCGATGTGATCGTTGCCGCCGACGGCCACGAGTTGGGACCGGACCCGCGGGTCGGGATGGGCTACGCCGTGGCCGACGCGCAGGCCCGCGATGGCAGGCTCGGTCTAACAATCTATCGGGACGGCGGTTTCCTTCCGGTGGTGGTGCCGCTGCCGGTGCTTGGGGCCACTCCGGCCGCATGGCCGCTCGACGGCGGCAACAAGTCGGCGGTCGTTCACCGGCAATTCTGCGACCACTTGGCAGCCACGCAATCGACCGACGGCGAGTTTGGAGAACGCCCGGCATCAAGCGCCTCCGGCCTGATCCTGCTGGCTCATCCCGATCCGCGGTATCTGGAATCCGCGCGGCGGTTGGCGTACAGTTACGTGAGGCATCCGGCGGGTATTGACGGCATGGGTTCGTGGAGTTGCGGCTACACCGCGATTTATCTGGCGGAATACTACCTGGTCACCGGTGACCGCGCGGTGCTGCCGGAACTGGAACGGGTTTGCCGCGAGATCGCCAGAGGGCAGGCGCCGAGCGGCGCCTGGGGTCACGGTGCCAACTACACGCGCTCGTATGCCGTCGGCGGCATGGTCAACATGTGCGGCATCACCAACTGGCTTGGCCTGATCCTCGGCCGCCATGCCGGGGTGGCGGTGGACCAGCAGGCGCTCGACAAGGCGACCTCGTTCTTCGGCAGCTTCACCGACCGGTCATCCACACCCTATGGGGATCACGAGCCGTTCGTCGGCGGCCGCGGCAACGGCAAGGACGCGGTGGCCGCGGTGGCGTTCGATTTGTTAGGCGACCGGACGAGGGCCCGCCAATGGGGCCGCTACGTCACCGACTGGTATTCCGACTGGGAAGGCGGCCACACCGGGTCGTTCTTCTCGTATTTCTGGAATCCTTTAGGCGGCCTGCGCACGCCGCAGCCGCAGGACTACCTGTCGATGATGGGGAAACAAGCATGGTTCTTCGAGATGGCGCGTTCGTGGGACGGCGCGGGCCTGCTCAGCGACGGCGTCGATTACAACGGCCGCAGGCCGCAATTCTGCACGCCGGCGGTGGCGGTGCCGTTCGCGATCGGGACGGGCCGCAGGCGGCTGGCGGTGATGGGCGCGGCCGACAGCCCGTTCCGGCCGGGCACCTACCTGCCGGTGATCGAGCAGGCGTGCCAACTGCACTTCGTGCGCAAGTGGGACGAGGTGGAAAAACTGCTCGGCGGGCACCAGTTCACCGGCACCGACGCGGCCCACGCCGAGTGGCTCCTCGGTGCCGCCGCAGCCGCGCGGGCGTCGGTCGGGCAGACGCTCGACGGGGCGCGGAGCAACCTCGAGCGTGAGTGGGATCCCGATCTGGCCAAGCGGCAACCGGTCCCTGCGGCATGATCCAATTGCCGGTCCTGCGGCAGCGCCGGGCCCACCTCATCCGTCAGGGACGTGGCACCGCCGGGTAGCCGGGTGCTACCGCGCCGCTGCGCTGCGCCGTGGGAGCCGCACGAGTTGCTACCAGGTGCTTCTCCCGCCCCGGCAGCCGCCATCTTCATTCCGTTAGGCGAATTTGCTTGACCGGCGCACCAGGCTCGGTAGGGATTGCGGCATGCGCTTTGCATGTGAAGCAACCATTGAGGAAGGACCTGCCAGATGAGTTTCGCACCCGGCACCTTGGGCAAGGCCCGCAGGCGCGAGTGGGTCGTGTTGCCGGCATCGGATGAGGCCTTGCTCATCATGGTCCGCCCGCTCGGCGGCATGCTGCAGGCAACGGCGGGCATCCATATCTTTCTTACCATCGTCACGCTATGAAACCATCTCCGTTCAAAAAATGGAAGCGGCCGGATTGCCTCATCAAGTTTGAGGTGCCGGAGACTGACTTTCTTGACTGGCTCGTGAGCAAGGCAAGGGCGCATGCCATGCGGGACCTCGCCCGCGGCCGTGATGTCGCGGTGCCGCAATACAAGCAGGCCATCATCGTCGCAGTAATGGAATCCAAGGGCTATGACTTCTACACCGGTGAGATATTGGATTGGGCCTTGATTCGCAAATGGAACAACGAAGAGGCGAAACGAGGCGGCGGAGAGTATCGGAAGCGATTCTGGAACCTCCCAACGGTGGTTCGTGACCACGACCAAGCGGGCCTCCCCGTGTTCCGTCTGTGCTCATGGCGGATGAACGACGCCAAGAACGATCAGACCTTGCACGAGTTCCTGGATCTCGCGGCCAAGGTGAAAAAACACCGGGGAAAAATGCTGCGATGAAGCCGCCGCTGCCTGCACCGCCGAGCGGATGCTTGCAAAGGTGAAGCAGGGGGCTGCCGATGGCATCCCACACGCCGCCTGCAACTCCTTGGCCACCACCTTTACCGCGTTCTCGGGGTAGCTCGCCTTCAGGCGTCTCAGCAAACAGCCTCCGGAGGAGGATGCTGCACTTACGCATGGACGGCACGGAGCGCAGTCAAATCCAGTGGCAAATCACGGGTTTCCCGGTCGAGTCCTGCCACTCGCCACTGGAAGTGGCAGCGCTCCAAGGTCAATCAAGGGACCGGGGGCAGGACGATTTCAACCCGATAGAATTGCCGTGATTCCACTCTGGGGAGGTCGATGACCGAGTCAGCACCGGTGCCATCGAAGGCGGCACCGACTTTTTGCCAGGAAAGCCGGGGCGTCTTCAGGTCTGTGGTGCAACGAACTTGGTAGCGGGCACCGCTCTTGGTCGGGATGCGCAGGCGGAATTGGCCTACGCCGAGCAGCTCGCCGGTGAGGCCGAAATTCGGCTTGCGGGTCGCGTTATTAGGCGGGCTGCCATAGATGGACTCCAACTTGTTGGACACGCCGTCGCCGTCGGCATCCGGCACGCTGGTGGCGTTGAGCGGATCGGTGCCGGCCGCTTTTTCCTCGCCGTCGGTATAGCCGTCGCCGTCGGTGTCCTGGTGCTTCGAATCGGTGTGCAGGAAGTTGATTTCGTCCACGTCGGTGAGTCCGTCGTTGTCGTCGTCGGGGTCGGTGGCATCCGGAATGCCGTCACCGTCGGTATCGGCACCCGGCGTGTAAACGAGGTCGTCAGAAACGGTGCGACTGATGGTGCCCGCAGCGTTGCGGAACTGTCCGAAGAGGCGCAGGCGGGAGCCGGGGGCTGGCGTGCCGAAGTTGAAGTTGGTGGAGGCGGCGAGGGGAATCCAGGTTTCAGCTCCGGTGAAGCGTGCCGCGCTCAGGCGATAGTGGGTGGCATTGCTGCGAGTGAAGAGGCTGACGAGAACGGTCGGGCTGTCAGTGGTTTCATCGCCGTTGTTTTGGAGGATGACACCATGCGGGGTGACCGGATCCGTGCTGGGGACGCCGCGGAGGAGACGGGAGAACGGGGAGCTTGCCCCGGCTGCCCCAAGGGCGCGGACCTTGTAGAAGTAGGGAGTGCCGGCCACGAGGCCCCTGTCGAGGAAGGAGGTTCGCACCACCCCGTTGAGGGCGACGGTGGCGATCCGGTTGGCCGCGTTGGTCACGTTGCCGGGAATGGTGGAACGGAAGATTTCCATTCCGGTGTAGGCCAGGGAGTCGGGGAAAAAGAGCAGCAGGGAGTTAGGCTCCAGTTCCTCATCGGTGCCGTGGCTGTCGGTGGCGGAAACCACGGCGGCATCGGCAGCGGCCGGAAACGCGTCATCGGTGGCGCTCAAGGGGCAGTGGCCCAGCGCGACTTCGGAACCGTCGGATTCGCCGCCATTGTCAGTGTCGGGATCATTCGGATTGGTCCCGCGCAGGAACTCGTCGAGATTGGATAGATTGTCGAGGTCCGGGTCGGCTGCGGCGTCGTTTACCGTGCGCTGGGTGCCGTAGAACACCTCCCAAGTGTCCGGCATGCCGTCCTGATCGGTGTCCTGCGCCTCGTTGCGCTGATAGACCTGGAAGGTTTTCTCCAGCGTGCGGGTGACCTCCTCGCCGGTGTTGGTCTTGCCGGTGACGGTGATGATCATGCGATAAGTGCCGGTCGGCAGCGCGACTCCCACGGAGGGGTCTTCGCTGCGCTTGGCCCGCGGGCTGATGGAGGCGGCCTCCGGGGTGCGGGTGAAACGCAGCCCGAAGATGGCGTCGTCGCTGACAAACTCCGGCGCGATGCCACGGTCGGTCAGGGGTATGGGAACGGCGCACGCATGCTGGCCGCTAGGCATGATGACGTCTGCCGTCATCGTTAGATTGCGTGCCGGGCCGAGCCGGTCGGTGGCAGTGATGACCAGGTCCACCGGCAGGCCTTGCTCGAATTGTTCCTGAACGGATTCCTGTTGTCCGGTGCTGCCGCCGCCGCGGTACTGGCCTAACGAACAGACGAAGCTGAGCGCGTTTTCCGGCTGGCCGGAAATCCCGGCGAAGACTTCCTGAGCCTTGCCCGCTTTCTCGTCAAAGACCACGTTCCATTTGCCCGCCCGCATCAGCCCGCCGAAGTGAAAGACCACATGGGAGTCATCCGCATATTTTGTGGCATAGGTGCTGACATCCACGCCGCTGGGATCGGTCACCTTGACAGCCTGAGTTCCGGGCGACGACCAACCGACGAAGAACACCCCTTTGCTGACTTTGTCTTCCGCCAGGTCCACGGCGATAACCGTCGAGGAATTGGCGGCGACATTACGGCGTTCGAGCGCCAAGCGCTCCAAGCTGCGGGCTCGCTCGACGCCTCCGAGGAAGGCCAGGCTCAGGCGGTTCTGCATGGTGGTGAAGCTGCTGGCTGGCACCGTCATGGCCGGGGGGGCAGCGCCGGCTCCTACATCAACTTCGATGTAGCTGTAGTCGCCCTCGGTGCTGGTCGCGATGTCCTGCATCATCGCCGTGTCGGCGTCGTCGCCGAAAGCAATGGTGTTGACGATGGTATCGGCGGTGTTGACGCGGTTGGCGACTTCGTTGGCCGCGTTGCTGACGCTGGCAGCACGCCAGTAGCGGGGCTCGTTTTCGACGCCGTCGGAGAGCAGCAGCATGGTGTTGATGACGCCGGTGGCGTCGTCCGTGTCGAGCGCATCCTGGCCGGTCCACAAGCCATCACCGATGGAGGTCATGTTCTTGCTGACCTGCGCGTTAACGAGGGCGCGGAATGCGGTGCGATTGGCGGCGTTGGCCGGCACCAGACCCGCCGCCCCCTTGAGGTTGGTGGCGTCCTCATTGCTTTCGGCATTATCACCGCTAAAGGTCACCACCGTGAAGCGGTCACTGTCATTGATGGCGTCGATGTAGAACTTGGCGGCTTCCTTGGCGGCGTCCAACTTGGCGGAATTCGGCGAGGTCATCGACCCTGAGACATCGAGCACGACGGAATGGTGGAAGGTGATGTTGCCATAGAAGACACAGTTTTCCTGCGTGGCTCCGACTTCGCCGGTGCCACCGGCGCATAGCGAAACCTGAATGGGATAGAGCCCGTCAGACGGCTGCACGGGGGCATCGATGATCAACTGATACTCGCCGCCGACATACCCCGCGCTGAGGATCGGCGCATTCAAAGTACCGACTTTCACCGTGAAGTCCGAGGCTTGCAGGCCAAGCACGGAAAGCACGCCGATGCCGTCGGGTTCGAGTTCCACCGGGCCGATCACCATGACCCGCAGCAGGAAATTGCCCGGTGTGGCCGCCGGACCCGGATAGGCCTGATGCGCGAAGGTGGGCCTGACGATGGTGAGCCGCGGCGTGCCGCGGGCAAAGGCATAATCGCAGCCGCCGCCGGCCTCGAAGGCCGCAACCACGCCGACGATGCGGGTGATCGGGCGGGCGGCAGAGTTGACGAAGGTCGCGCCGAACACCGTGCCGAGGGAGCGGCGCAACCCGATGACCTTGCCAACGCTGTCAATGGCCGCCAGCGCATAGCCCATCGTTTCATCGCTCTCCGCAGTCATGCCGATCACTTCGCAGTCCTTCAGGCCCGAGACGACGTAACTGAAATACTTGGCGGTGCAGGCGTCCATCCCGCTGACGGTGCCGCTGGCGGGCAGCGACCCCAAGGTGGTGCGGGGCACGGTGCCGCCCAGCGTGAGCGTGGCCTCGTCAATGTACTTGTAACGCGCGGCATTGGGGATGCCGGTGGCGTCGTACTCGCGCAGAATGTTGCAGGTGGCGAAGTCCAGAAAAATATCGTCGGTGCTGCGCGAGGTGTAGGCGGCGATCGTCTGCTTCATGGCCGTCCGCGAGGCCACCTCACCGCTGACCCCATTGGAGGCGATTTTCGCCCAAAAGGCACGCATGAAATCGATGCCGTATTCCGGTTCGATGTGATGGGTGCCGAGTTGCTCCATCAGGTAGTTCCACCAAATGCACGAGTCGTAACTCTGGTCGAAGAGGCTCTTGTTTGGCGTGGTCAGGTAGGTGGCGGCGGAATCCTCGTAATACGGCCAGCCGGTGGAGTTATCGGTATCGGAAAACACCTTGTCCATCATGCTGTTGCCGGTGCCTTCCGCGACCCACTTGCCAAAGGTGCTGCCGAGATAGTTGGTGTCGCAATCGACCACATCACACATGTAGTTGCGCTGGATGGTATGGAACATCTCATGCAGGATGTCGTTGCGCACCGCCTCCATCGGCCAGCCCCGGGAGGTCTCCCCCTCCAGATAGACGCAGTCCGGTTCCGCGCTGAACCACACATCATTGACGATCCAGTTGAACGTCGGCAGCGTCGATTGATGGGGAGCTCGGAAACTCATGCTGCCGACCATCCGGTCGTAACAGTCAAGGATGCCGTCCTGCATCGCTTCGGCAATGGTGTCGGTGATGCGGTGTTGGTAAGCGCCATCCGTGTCGTAGTAGAGGGTGTAATCCACCCCGTCGTGCGAGAATTCAATGGTGCTGTCGAGGCCAGTGGTGTCGCACGCGGCATGCAACGACGGGGCGGCCGCAAACAAGCTCAGTGCGGCAATTGAGGTGAGGCGAGCGGTCTGCATGGATATCGGTGTTAGGTTGTGGTGCCAAGGGACCGGTGAACGTTGAATCAACCGCTCGCCGAGCCTCTGGCGACCTCAAGATACGGAGAAAAAACCGCAAGGCAACAACTATTTTCAGAAATCCACAACTTTTTTTCTGCCATCGAGGGGCTAGCCAAGCGAAGGATCGGATGGGCGAGGCAGGACGTGTCCCGCAATTGAAAACCGCGGTTTTCGCAATCTCCGCGGCGGACGTGGGAGAGGAGCCACAGGAGGCGGGATCGGATGGCCGCGCGACTCGGTTGCCTAAAGCGCGATCGCTACGACTTCCGCATGGGAATCGTAAGAGATGGGGGATGGTATGAAAGAAATCCCGGTCGGTGGTGAGAAACACTGCGTTGAGGTGTTGGGCTGGTGCACTTGGACTGGGATCGTTCTGACGATGCGCGAACTCATGGGTTGAGAATCGCGGCTGCCGGATCGGATTGCAGTGGCAACAGAACACCTGCTGGCGGTGGGGATCTGGCGCCTTCCTGCCAAAGCGGTGTGGCGGGCTGCGCCCTGCCCACCGCACTCCATACGGTGGCCGGATTCCGGCCCGGTCCGGCACGGCGCCAACAAAACGCCTGCAAGACTTATGGCTGTGTCTTTGGAAAAACCCCCAACAAGCCAAAAATCATTGAAAGAAAAGCTGGCGCGTCAGGGGAGCCGTCCGGGGGTGCCCAGGGGGCGGAACTGGCTTCAGTGTGCGGGACAAAGGGCCCTTCCTTGATTTCAAAGACCACCGATTCGGATTCGAGGGCAGTTAGCATATGGAAGGAATTTTCTTCCAATTCCACCCCGAGGTTCCCGTTGGCGGCACTCAAAATACAATGGTCGCGGATCGTTCCGTCATCATTGAAAACCACTGCCAGCACGGTTCCGCGCAGTAACACGAAGGATTCTTCTTTGGTGTCATGCTTGTGCGGCCGGATGTATGACCAGGGCTCCAAGGCGTTAAGCAGCCGTTGGACGGGGTCATCCAGTGCGGCATGAAAATTATGGTTCATGCGCAGGCGCGGCGACTCCTTTGCCCTGGCGATGACACCGTCGATCAACTTGCGGTTTATCTTGATCATGTTCCAAAGTACCCGTTGCTGGCAGCCAGGGCCCGGGCGAGCCGCCCAGGCCCCGCTGCCGCTTTGTTCAATAGCGATAATGGTCGGCCTTGTAGGGGCCCGCGACCGGCACGCCGATGTAGTCGGCTTGCTCGGGAGTGAGGGTGGTGAGCTTGGCGCCGATCTTGGCCAGATGCAGCCGGGCGACCTCCTCGTCGAGAATCTTCGGCAGTACCATGACCTGACCGGCCTGGTAGCGGTCCTTGTTCTTCCAGAGATCGAGCTGGGCGAGGGTCTGGTTGGTGAAGCTGTTAGACATGACGAAGCTCGGATGGCCGGTGGCACAGCCGAGATTGACCAGGCGCCCTTCGGCCAGCATGTAGAGGCTGTTGCCGGCGGGGAAGGTGTACTTGTCCACTTGCGGCTTGATGTTGGTGCGCACCACGCCGGGGGCGTTGTTGAGCTTGTCGATCTGGATCTCGTTGTCGAAGTGGCCGATGTTGCAGACGATCGCCTGGTCCTTCATCTTGGCCATGTGTTCGAGGCGGATGATGTCCTTGTTGCCGGTGGAGGTGACGTAGAGGTCGCCCCAGCCGAGGGTGTCTTCCACGGGCAGCACGCGGTAGCCTTCCATGGCGGCTTGCAGCGCACAAATCGGATCGACTTCGGTGACCACGACCTGGGCGCCTTGGGCACGCAAGGCCTGGGCACAACCCTTGCCGACGTCACCGTAGCCGCAGACCACGCCGACCTTGCCGGAGATCATCACATCGGTGGCACGCTTGATGCCATCGACCAGCGACTCGCGACAGCCGTAAAGGTTGTCGAATTTCGACTTGGTGACCGAGTCGTTGACGTTGATGGCGGGCACCAGCAGGGTGCCGGCCCTGGCCATTTGATAGAGCCGGTGGACGCCGGTGGTGGTTTCCTCGGAGACGCCCTTCCAGGCGGCGACGAGTTGCTGGAAGATGCCGGGTTGTTCGGTTTGGATCTTCTTGAGGAGGTTCTTGATGACCTGTTCCTCGTGGCTGCCGGAGGCGGTGTTGAGCCAGTCCGAGCCGTGTTCCATTTCGTAGCCCTTGTGGAGGAGCAGGGTGGCATCGCCACCATCATCCACGATGAGTTGCGGGCCAAGGCCGGCGGGATTCACCAGCGCCTGCCAGGTACACCACCAGTATTCCTCCAGGGTTTCGCCCTTCCAGGCGAAGACCGGAATGCCGGCGGCGGCGACTGCGGCGGCGGCATGATCCTGGGTCGAGAAGATGTTGCAGGAAACCCAGCGCACTGCGGCACCCAGCTCAACCAGCGTCTCTATCAGCACGGCGGTCTGGATCGTCATGTGTAGCGAGCCCATGATGCGCACGCCTTGCAGCGGCTTGCCGGGCCCGTACTTGGCGCGGGTCGCCATCAGGCCGGGCATCTCGTGCTCGGCAATTTCGATTTCCTTGCGGCCGAAATCGGCCAGGGTGAGGTCGCGGACTTTGTAATCGGTAAAACTCATGGTGGGGTTGGGGGGCGGTGGGGGGGATCGGTGGTTGAGGGGAGGGATCCAGCAGTTAGACAGGGCGGACGGGTCGGACAGGGCGGACGGGTCGGACGGATCGGACGGGTCGGCGAGGGCTGTCAGCCGACGGCTTTCTTGAGTGCGGCCGTCTTGTCGGTGGTTTCCCAGGTGAGGTCGGGGTCGTTCTTGCCGAAGTGACCGTAGTTGGTGGTCTTCGAGTAGATCGGGCGGAGGAGTTTGAGTTGTTTGACGATGTCGGCCGGTTTGAACGAAAACACCTTGAGGATGGCGGCGAGGATTTTGTCATCACTGGTGGCGCCGGTGCCGAAGGTGTCCACATGGACGCTGACGGGCAGCGGGTGGCCGATGGCATAGGCAAACTGGAGTTCGCATTGGGTGGCGAGGCCGGCGGCCACGACGTTTTTGGCCACCCAGCGGCCCATGTAGGCGGCGGAACGGTCCACCTTGGAAGGATCCTTGCCGGAGAAGGCGCCGCCGCCGTGACGACCGGTGCCGCCGTAGGTGTCCACGATGATTTTGCGTCCGGTCAGCCCGCTGTCACCTTGCGGACCGCCAACGACAAACTTGCCGGTGGGGTTGATGAGGTACTCGGTGGCCTGGGTCAGCAGGGCTTTCGGCAGCACTTTCTTGATCACCTGCTCGATGCAGAAGCCCTCGATTTCGGCGTGGGCAACCTCGGCCGCATGTTGGGTCGAAATGACGACGTTGACGATGCGGGTGGGTTTGCCAGCGACGTACTCGACTGAAACCTGGCTTTTGGCATCCGGCCGGAGCCACTTGGCGAGCTTGCCGGCCTTGCGGATGCGGGTGAGTTCCCGGCCGAGGCGATGGGCATACATGATCGGCGCGGGCATCAGTTCCGGCGTTTCATCGCAGGCATAGCCGAACATGATGCCTTGGTCGCCGGCACCCTGCTCCTGCGTCTTCTTGCCTTCCGCGGCCTTGGCGTCCACGCCCTGGGCGATGTCCGGCGACTGGGTCGTGAGGTAGTTGTTGATGAACAGCCGGTCGGCGTGGAAGACATCGTCATCGTTGGTATAACCGATGCCGCGGACGGCGTCGCGGATGACCTTTTCAATGTTGATGACGGAACCAATCGGCTTTTGGCCGATTTTCGGGATGGTGATTTCACCGCCCACCACCACCAGATTGCTTTTCACGAAGGTCTCGCAGGCAACCCGACTCTTCGGATCCACCGCCAGGCAGGCATCGAGAATGGCATCCGAAATCGTGTCCGCAACCTTGTCAGGATGGCCTTCACCAACGGATTCAGAGGAAAAAATGTAGGTACTCATGATTTTTTTGTTTTTCGTATCGTCAAATCGCGATGCGTTGATACATGCTCCCGTCGATGCCGTCAACCCTAAAATCGCTAAAACTTTTATCCGACCCCACGCGGCTGCGGATTTTGATGCTGCTCGGGCAGGAAGCGCTGTCGGTGGCGGAGCTGCAGGAGGTGCTGGGGATGGGCCAAAGCCGGATTTCGACGCAGCTTTCGCAGTTGAAAGCGGCGGGCTTGGTGGTCGATGAGCGCAGCGGGAAGAACAACTTCTACACGGGTGCCGCCAGTGCCGACCTGTTGGAGGTGGCACGTTTGGCCGCCTCGGAATTGAGCGAGGTGGCGGGGGATGCGGCGGCCCTGCGCCATCTGCTGCGCAAGCGCAAGGACACGGCACGGACGTATTTCGATGAATTGGCCGGGCGATTTGGCAAGGACTATGTGCCGGGCCGCTCGTGGAAGGCGCTGGCCGAAGCACTCATCAAGGTGCTGAACTACCGGGTGGTGGCCGATCTGGGGGCAGGGGAGGGGACCCTGGCGCAACTGCTGGCCCAACGCGCGGAGCAGGTCATTGCGGTGGACATCTCGCCGAAAATGGTTGCCTTCGGACAGGCCCTGGCCAAGCAAAACGGCCTCGGCAATCTGGAATTCCGCATCGGCGACATCGAGGAACCACCGATCGACGAAGCCTCGCTGGACCTCGCCGTGCTCAGCCAGGCCTTGCATCATGCGGCGCGTCCGCAACGTGCCATCGACGCCGCCTTCCGGCTGCTCAAGCCGGGAGGGCGTCTGATCGTGCTCGATTTGTTGCAGCACACCTTTGAGGAGGCCCGGGAATTGTACGCTGATTGCTGGCTGGGGTTTTCCGAATGTGAGCTGTCGGGCATGCTGGAACGTGGCGGATTTTCCGGGATCGAAACCGTGGTGGCTGACCGGGAGTCCTCGTCACCCAGGTTCCAAACCCTGTTAGGCATCGGCATCCGGCCGGCTTAGCCGGCACCACCGGAGGCGCTTGGTGAGGTGGTTGAAATGCATGCCCTGATGCTGGCGGAAATGAATTGTTTTTTTGGTTGCGTTAGCAGGATGGTTGGCTAGCATCCGGTCTCGGGTGACTCCTTGGTAGGGGCTGCCCGAGTCGATATTCCACACCAACAACGACCAAACGAACATGAAAAGATCAAACATCTGCATTCTGCTTGCGCTTGCCATGCCTGCAACGGTTTCGGCGGGAGTGACTGCCCCGGAGCTTGTCCCGTCGCCCATCCAGCCCACCTCCCAGGGCGACTGGATGGCTGGACTGGGAGCCGGCGTGCAGGTTGGCACGCAGGGCGTCGGCATCCACCTCAGCTACAATATCACCCCGTCCTTCTACTTGCAGCTTGAGGGCAATTACTTTGACTACAACAAGACGCTCAATATTGCCGATGTTGACTACGAGAGCGACCTTGACCTGTCCAATCTGGGTCTTACGGTCAACTATCTGCCCTTTGAGAACTCGGGGTTCAGAATCACCGCCGGCGCATTCTTCGCCAACAACGAGATCAGTTGCACGGCCACCGGAGCCGGCCAGCAGGTGAGCCTCAACAACGTGGATTACACCTTGGGGGCAAATGATTCCCTCGTGGGTGCCATTGATTACGGCACCTTCAATCCATATATCGGGGTGGGCTGGGACTGGGTCCTCGGGGCTGATCGGAACTTCGTGATCGGCCTGGATGTCGGGGTGTCCTATCTAGGCGAGCCGGATGCAACCCTGACCGGAACCGGACTGCTGGGGACGAGTGCAGCGGCGAACGATCTTGCCGCCGAGCAGGCTGCGTTTCAGGACGACGTGGAGGGCTACAAGTTCTATCCGGTGGTGAAGGTCTCCTTCACCTACCGCTTCTGAGGCTCCCGGTGGTGCCGTACTTTTCCGGCGGTGGCCTCCATCATTCCATGGCCGGGCCACCGTCTGAAAGTCACCTCGGGATTGCCCGAGGCGGGTGTTTTGCCGCGTTCCGAATCACCGGGCATGGCGGCGGGCAGGATGCCCGGACCACAGTGGTGCGGGCAACCTGCCCGGACTTCAAATCGGCTCATCGGGTTTTCCCGGACCCGATCATTTTCCGGCACGGGTCAGGATGTCTGAACCTGCTCATGGTTCAAGCCGTGCCACCGCCCATGCGGCGTGCTCCGCGATCAGGGGGTCCGGCTCCCCGGCGGCCCGGCGCAGGGCCGGGAGATCGTCGCTGGTGCCGGTGTTACCGAGGGCCACGCACACATTGCGCAAGAACCTCGCCCGCTTGATCCGCTGGATTGGAGAGCGGGCAAACAGCCGCCGGAACCCCGCGTCATCGAGTGCGAGAAAATCCCGCAGGCGGTTCGCAAAGATTGCCGGCCGCGCGTGAAATGCCAACTCCCGGGACTCCTGCGCAAAGCGGTTCCACGGGCAGACCTCGAGGCACTCGTCGCAGCCGTAAATCCGGTCGCCCATCGCGGCGCGGAATTCCTCGGGAATCGGTCCCTGGTGTTCGATGGTGAGATAGGCCAGGCAGCGCCGGGCGTCCAGATGGTGCGGCGCGGTGATGGCCCGGGTGGGACAGGCGCTGACGCAGCGGGTGCAGGTTCCGCAATGGTCGCCAAGCGGCGCGTCCGGCGGCACTTCGAGGGTGGTGAGGATTTCCGCCAGCAACAACCAGGTGCCGAGACGGCGGTGGATTTGCATGGTGGACTTGCCGTTCCAACCGAGGCCGGCGGCGCTGGCAAAGTCCCGTTCGAGTACCGGCCCGGTGTCCACGTAACATCGCTGGACGCCACCGCACGCCCGCAGCGCGGCATCGAACTCCGCGAGCCTGTTCACCATCAGGTCATGGTAATCGTCATTCCACGCGTAGCGGGCGATGCGGTAGCCGGCGGCGGCGGCATCGCCGCCACCCGGACTACTACCCGGATAGTAGTTCAGGGCCAGGCAGATCACGGAGTGGCAGCCGGGCAGGACCTCGCGCGGATCACAGCGGCGCTCCGGGTTGCGGGCGAGCCATGCCATGTCGCCATGGCAGCCGTCGGCCAGCCACTGGCGGAACCCCGGGCCGTGGCTGGCGGCCATGGCACGGGCGATCCGGCACTCATCGAAACCGAGCCGGGTGGCCAGCGATTTTACGGTTCCTTGCATGGTGGCTGGGCCGGGCCGGCGAAAAAGTAGCGGGCGCTTTCGAGGATGCCGGTGGCGATTTCACTGCTGTTGAGGCCGACGGTATCCACCTTGAGATGGGCGCATTCGCGATACCATGGTTCGCGCTGAGCGAGCAGGCTCTTGATCCGGGCGCCCGGATCCTCGGTGTGCAGCAATGGCCGCTCCTGGTTCTTGCGGGTGCGGCGGAGAATCACCGCTGGCGGGGCACACAGCCAGACGACATAGCCGAGCCGTTGCAGGCAGGCACGGTTTTCCGTGCGCTCCACCACGCCGCCGCCGGTGGCGATGATCCGCCCGGTGTCGGCCGCTCCCACCAACTCCTCCAGCACCTCGCATTCCATGTCGCGAAAGGCGGCCTCGCCATCCTCGGCAAAAATCCGCGCGATCGGCTTGCCGGCGCGTTCTTCAATGACCGCATCCATATCCACCAGCGGATAGCCCAACAGTCTCCGCAATTCACGGCCAACCGTGGATTTTCCACAGCCCATGAAGCCGATGAGAACGATGTTGTTGGGGAGGGTGGCAGGTTGCTGCATGGGCCAAGCATAACCTGATTCCGGCGCTGCGTGAAACCGGAAAATCAGGAATCGCCAGCGGGCGCGGATGGTGGCAGTCTCAGGCCGTGCCCGAGACCCGCATCATTCAAGCTGCCGACGATGACATGCAAGACGCGCTGCGCGAGGCCTGTGCCTTGTTGCAGCAGGGGGAGATTGTGGCCCTGCCCACGGAAACCGTCTATGGCTTGGCTGCGGATGCTTTCAATCCCACCGCCGTAGCCAAGGTGTTCGCCGCCAAGGATCGCCCGGCCTTCGACCCGCTCATCGTCCACATTGCCTCGCGCGGTGACCTCAAAACCGTGGCCGTGGTGCCGGACGACATCGCGGAAACCGTCACCAAACTCATCAGCACTTTCTGGCCCGGCCCGCTCACCTTGATCCTGCCGCGCCACCCCGACGTGCCGGACCTCGTCACCAGCGGGTTGCCCACCGTGGCCGTCCGGCAGAGTGCCCACCCGGTGTTCCGCGCGATCAACAAGGCGCTGGGCCACCCGCTCGCCGCTCCCAGTGCCAATCGCTTCGGCAGCATTTCCCCAACCTCCGCTGCCGCCGTCATCAAGGAACTTGGCGGGCGCATCCCGCTCGTCATTGATGCCGGCGCCTGCCGCGAGGGCCTCGAAAGCACCATCATCGCCATCGAACCCCGCGAGGGCAAAAAACCGCTCTTCCGCCTGCACCGCGCCGGCCCCATCACCAAGGAGCAGCTCCAGCACTTCGGCAAAGTCGAAACAGTCCGCGAGCCCGTCGGCCAGTCCCCGCGTGCCCCCGGTCAGCTCGCCAGCCACTACGCGCCACGGACCCCGCTTTTTTTGTTAGAGAGTCCCGCCGATTTCCAACCTGAGCCGGGCAAGCGCTACGGACTGCTCAGCTACACCGGTGCCGATGACGGTCCTTATGTGGCACTCCACGATTGGGAATGCCTCGAAGCCCTCAGTCCCGGCAGCGGCAAACTGGCCGAGGCGGCGATTCGCCTGTTCTTTGTCATGCGCCGCCTCGATGAAGCCGGCCTTGATGCGATCATCGCCGAACCCGTCAGCGAAACCGGCCTTGGCGTCGCCATTATGGACCGCCTCCGGCGAGCCGCGGTTGCTAACAAAACATGACTTAGGACGACAGGCCCGCACGGCATCCTCGGTTCAATCGCCGGGATTCCCGTGGACCTGATCTGGTCCGGCCGCAGCGAGCGCCGGGACTTAGCCACAGCGGTGTGGCGCGGCGCTTCCCACCGCACTCCATACCTTCACCTGCGCAGGCGCGAGCCAAAGTCTGCAGTGCGGTGGGAAGGGCGCAGCCCGCCACACCGCTGTGGCTCAACCGTTAGAGCTGCGGGGTCCCCATGAGGCACGCCGAAGATTTCAATATTCAACATTCAACATTCAACATCCAATGATCAAGTAAGAGCAAGAAATGACACCGCATCGGCACTGCTGCCACCCGCAAACCCATCCGCGGATGATTCACGAATTCGTCTGAAACGCCAACAAGTGCCAACTCGTTTTCCGCCGGGATCGGGAACTGTGAACCGGTTGGGCTGGTTCCCTGCTCCGGCTCCGGATCGCCCTCGACCATGAGCGGGCAACGGCCAGCGGATTTCCTCCGCGCATTGGTGCAACATGGGCACCGGCGGCTGGGAACCCGCCGCTCCGTGAGACGCCCGCCCGCTGGAGTGGCTATTGGGGAAAGATCCAGCGGCTGTCGAAGCCGGGAATCGTTTCACCGCGCTGGATCTTCCAGTAGCGGTCCACGTAGATTTCCACACCCTTGCGGTAGCTCAGGTCCGGGGCGGCATTGCGGGTCCACTGCAGCTCCAAGTGGCGGGCGTCGGCCGGCATTTCGAGCACGCGGTCCTTGGCCTCCACCACCCGGCCATCCACCTTCGCCGCACGCAGGTCCATGAACCACGGGAGGTGAAAACGCAAGCTGGCGGGAGCCTTGCGCCATTGCGCGTCGAGCTGTACGCTCGCACCTTCGGCGGTGGCGTCAATGGTGTAGGAGAGCAAACCGAAATCGGTCGGGGCCTTGGTCACCCGCACGCGGCGGCCGGCTTCCAGCCAGGTCGGCGCGAGAGCCGACGCGAGATGAAGGACGGGTTCCTGCATGTCCTCGCGCACCAGCATGTTGCGCAGGCACTCGTTGTAGCGTGCGGCGCACCAGCCGTGGGGCGGATAGTTGTTATGGAAGTTGCGGTCGCGCCACGCCCAGATGTCATATTCGAAGCCGGTGTTGGTGCTGCCGGTGTGGACGAGGAAGGAATAGAAGTCGGTGACCACCTCGCGGTCCATCCCCAGCGCCAGCAGGGTCTCTAACACCTGGAAGGTTTCGTAATGGTGGATGACGGTGTGCTCGGGCTGCGACCAATCCGCTCCCGTGGCATCCTTGGCCTGGCGGACCTTGAAGGCGTTGTGCTCGTAGGTCATGATGCCTTCCTGATAGGCATAGTCGCGCACTGTCCTGACGGTGTTTTTGACCATCGGATCGGATGCGGCGATCACGCCGAACGGATAGACGCCGCCCGAGGCATTCTCCCAGTCCATGCCGGCCAGCGGATCGTCCAGGCCGGGCGGAATGTAGCCGCCGGTGCGGTCGGTGATCGCCTTGAGCCGGACCATGAACTTGGCCAGATAGTCATCATATATCTTCCCGAAGCGGCGGGCATCCTCATCCATGCCGACGGCGGTGGCCAGCTCGGCGGCATCCTTCAGGCCGCGCAACACCCAGAAGCTGTGCCCGGTGTAATGACCGTCGATCCGTTCGTTGTCATAGGGACCTGCGGCCGGCCACAGCCCCCACGCGTCCTTGGCCCGCTCGGCCTCGAGTTTGGCGACGTGGCCGGGCACGGCCGGATAGACGCGTTCCGCGAAGGCGCGGTCGCCGGTGATCCGGTAGTGGGCGGCCAGGGTCCACAGCGCCTGGCCCCAGGCATCCGGATGGGTCGCCCGCAGGCCGCTGAGCTTGCCATCCCCGTCCTTGAGCAGGACGTGCTCGATGCATTCCGCGGCGATCCGCGGCAACCCTAACATGTCATAGGTGTGGATGATGAAGGCGGCATCGCGCGAGAAAAACTGGTTGTATTGCACGTCACTAACCGTCTGGATGTAGGTCTTGCCATCCGCCTGCAGGTCGCGGGCCATGAGGTCGTACATCAGCGAGGACTTTTGCATGTCCATGACCTTCTGCTCGGGCACCTCGAACCCCGCACCCGCATTCAACTGCTGCTGCCAGAACTGACTGCTGCGGGCCAGATAGTCGTCGAAGCCAGCGGTGGCCACCTCCTTGACCTGCTCCGCCCGCGCGGCGGCCACCGGCACCCAGGGCATGGTCACCTCGACCGACGCCGATTGCCCCGGCGCCAACTGGATCACGAACTCGAACGGTTCGACGTTGGCGGCGGCCTCCAACACCTGCCAGCCGGACTGGTCCGGCTGATAGCGGAAGATCAGGTGCTTGCTATCGGTGCGATAGACCGTGCCGCCATCGCGCACCTCGGTGGTCTCCCATAACTTCCATGGCTGCCAGGTCGCCTGGTCAATGAAGCGCTCGGCCCACCACAGCGGCTTGGTGTGATCGAAAAACGGATGCCGCCAGGCCCCTTCGTGGTCGAACACCCGCGCCCCGACGGCGGCCCGCTGCGGATTCTTGCCGGGGTTGGTGGCGGTGATGCGCACGAATCCTAACAGGTTGCCGTGCGGGTCCAGTCCGACCGGCGCGGCAAAGGCCTTGACCCGGTATTCGAGGCCGTCAAGCAGCGACCCGTAGTTGAGCACCGGCAGGCAGCCGCCGTCGAGTGTGCGGACGCGACTGTTGAGCCGCTTGAGCGGCGTGCCCGCCCACAAGGTCAGCTCGCCCCAATAGGCGCTGTAGGCCCCGTCGCCGGTCAACTGGAACGCCTTGGGCGCGTCCATGAATCCGAGCGCGTCGCTGGGGGTTAGAAAATAGTTGAACGGCCCGCGCAGGTCGTGGCTGCGCTCGTCGAGCTGCGGGTCGTGGAGGTAGGTCTGGGCCGGTGCCGCCTGCGGGCCGCAGGACAAGGCCGCGATCACCGCCTGGCAACCGCATAGGATGGTCGATGTGTGTTTGTTCATATCTTGAGAGACTGGTTGAAAATTGTAGGTTCAGGATAACGTGTTCCGTGGTCGTGTCAACACCTCAAGTGCAGGCCCCATCACCAGATGGGGCAAGCGGTGAGGCGGGGTCGGAGCTAAGAAAATCATTCAAACAAGTCGGCGGGTGATGGTCCTTCCGCTGCCGCTTGCTTGGCATGCGGCCTTTCTTGATTAAGAACAGGAATTCGCGATGAGGTTCTTCCGCTTCAGTCTTTGCACTTGTTTTCCCGACCATCTGCAAAATATGGGGAAGCAGCTTGAGCTTCGAACCAGCGTATTTGATGCCCTCCGTGCTTGGTGCGTCAAATACCTGATCACTGAATAGGCTTAGATTCATCATGTTCCAGATCAGTGTAAATTGGGCGATTATCGTCAATCCCAAGGGTGGCATTGATCCCGTTGGACTTGGTACGACTTTGGGTTTCGGCGAGCCGGCGGATCCAGCGGCCGTAGGCCCAGATCAGAGCGGCGGAGACCACGCCGACGAATGCGAAGAAATACCAGGTGGCACCGATGTGATGGCTCTGATAGAGCAGGCGGGTCAGTGCCTCCGGGGACTCGCCGGTGAAGGCGACCAACTTGTGAAAGGCCTCGCCGGGGGGCAGCACACCCACCGTGACTTGGGCCGGATCCAGGCCCCGCTCCACCAGCATCTGGCGGGCGAACACGTCCTTGTCGGACCACAGGTAATAGAGTTGCGGACCGACTTTGCCCTCGATGGTCGCGCCGATGAGAATCGGTGCCTGTGAGAAGCCGATCCACATTGCCTTCTTGTCGGGTGGCGCGATGTTGCCGAGAAACTCGCTGTATTTCGGCCCGGTGAGCATTTCGCCCACGCTGAAGATGACCATGGCCGCGACGCAGCACCAGGCCAGGGTGGACAGGCCGAAGAGCGTGAGCGCGGCCACCACCAGCATGGTGCCTAGCAGCAGGCTGTTGGTCGCCCGCATCCTGGCGCTGATGCCGGCGACGATGAAGCAGGTGAGCATGATGATGCCCGAGTTGATGTTGACGATTCCCTCGGGTTCGATTTTCATGCCGCCCTCGGGCATGCCCAACAGGAAGTGGATCACACTGCTACGGGTGCCATCCGCGCCAAACAGGGTCTGCACGATCGCGCCGGTATCGACCCAATCCTCGATGTACTTCGGCAGCACGTCCCACAGCATCGGGAACATGAACCACCACAGTGAGAAAATCAGCAGATAGAGATGGAGGTGGGGTTTTTTCAGCTCCTGTAACGACTCGCGGAACAGGCTGGTCTCGCTGACGTGCCCGGCCTTGACCTGGGCGCGGCGGGCGAGCCGGTCCTGCTTGCCGGGCTCCTGATAGGTCAGCAGGAACAGGAAGTTCAGGCAGATGAAGGCGGCATTGGTGAAGAAGACGTATTGCCACGCCATTTGCCGCATTTGCATCGCGATGAGCGGCCCGATCCAGCCGCCGATGTTGACCGTTTGATAGAAGACCCCCCATGCCACCGAGCTGTTGCGGCGGTTGCAACTGAGGATCAGCGTGCCCTGGATCCCCGGCTTGAAGATGGCGGTCCCCATGGCCAGACACATCGCCCCGGCGAAAAACCCCCAGTAACTGTGGAAAAACGCCATCAGCAGGTAGCCGGAGCACTGGATGATCGTGGCGATGAAAATCGTCTGCTTGTAGCCGTAGCGGTCCGAGAGCCCGCCGGTGAAGATCGAGCCTCCCGACTGGATCAGGGTCCAGGCGGATAGCAGCCAGCCGAAGGTGGCCATGGTCTCGCCCAGCCCGCCGTCGCTTTTGGCACGGGTCACATACAGGGTGGAGACCGTCCGCACGCCGTAAAACGCCAGGCGCTCGATCATTTCCATGCCGCCGACGATCCAGAACACGTAGCCCAAGCTGCCCAGCGCGGCCCACAGCCCGAGCTGTTTGACGTCATCCAAGGTCGTTTCGTGGTGTGGGTGTTCCGGCTCGGGAGCTTGGCTCATGCGCGAGGAATCGGTGAAAGCGCGGCTTTGTTCAAGCCGCAAATCACTCCGGCGTGGATTCCTCGCTTGGACCGGGCTGCTCCCACAGTCCGGCGGGCGCTCCGTGCCGTGTCTGCGTGGCGGGTCCGGCCGTGCCGGATTTTGCAGTCGGGGAATGTTGTGCTGGTCATTGGCACCAAAACATCATTGGCTCGGCCCGTATGAATCAGCTTCCGAAGACATTCAGCCAACCCAATTTGTTTGCAGGCGGCATGGGCAATGTGGTCATTGTCCGGTACAAGTCAGGCGGGCGGGTGGAAGCCGGGGTGTTCCTGTTGGACACCTATTGCCTGGGAGTGAAGAACGCGTTTTTCCATCAATGCCATGAGGATGCTTTCCCGGATTCTCTGGAACGCATTTTCAAGGATGTCGATGGCGGCCTGCCCGAGGAGCATTCCGGCGCCTGGGGCCGGAAATTGGTGGAGGAGGCTGCGGCATACGCCCAGGCTTTGGGCTTTGCGCCGCATCGCCATTACAAGCAAGCGGCGCGGGTCTTTGGCGGCATCGATCCAAAGGACTGCGCCGAAACATTCGTCTTCGGGAGCGATGGCAAGCCGCTGTTCATCGCGGGCCCGAATGATGGGAAGGCCAAATGCAACCTGATCCTCAGGGTGCTCACCAAGAAATTGGGACCGCAGGGGTTTCACTTCATGGTGCCGCAGGATGGAATGGAGGCTTTCTTCGCCGACGGCGAGGCTGATGATGATGAGGAGGAGGAGGAGGAGGATAAGTAGCCGGCTCCTGCCGCCCCTGCCGCCGCAGCCAGCGCCTCCCGCGTCAGGCGGGTGATCTCGTCCCAGCGTCCCGCTGCCACCAGCGCCTTGTCCACCATCCACGACCCGCCGATCGCCGCGACCATCGGCAGTTTCAGGTACTCGCCAAGATTTCCCGAGGTCACCCCGCCGGTGGGGATGAATTTCACTCCCGTATGCCTGTAGGGTCCGGCCAGGGCCTGCAACATGCCGAGGCCACCCGCCGCCTCCGCCGGAAAGAACTTGAGCAGCATGCAGCCCAGTTCCATGGCTCGTTCCACCTCGCTGGGGGTCATCACGCCGGGCGCAAAGTACAGCCCGCAAGCGGTAGCCGCCTCGACGACGCGAGGGTTCAGCCCTGGGGCCAGGCCGAAGACCGCGCCGGCCTCACGGGCTCGCAGCACTTGCTCGCGTTCCAACAGGGTGCCCGCCCCTAACAGCATCTCCGGAAACCCCGCCGCGATCCGGCGGATGGCGCTCGCCGCCGCCGCCGTCCGGAAGGTGATTTCCATCACATCCAGCCCGCCCGCCAGCAAGGCTTCCGCCAGGGGCTCGGCAGCTTCCTCATCATCCAGCACCACCACCGGAACTATTCGTTTGCACGCAATTCGATCAAGCATGCCGCGAGCATGCAACAACCAGGGCCCGCGGTCCAGCCGATTTTCACCCGGCAGGGCGTCTCAGGTCAGGCGGGAAACGCGGAGTTGCTCGGCTGTTAGAACAGCCTTGAAGCGCAGGTAGTCCTCCTCGCGGGTCGCTGAGAGCAGTCGATAGGTGTAGCGCGGCCAATGCTGCATTTCCTCCAGCGCATTGGTCATGCGCAGGGCGATGGTTTCCTCGCTGTCGGTGCCGCGCCCGGTCAAGCGGGCATACAGCTCGGATTCACTCGGCGGCATCACGAAAAGATCGACCCTGGCCCGCTGAATCGCCGGATCCCCGCAGGCCCGCACTTGCGCCGCGCCCTGCACATCGATGTCCATCACCACATCCGTGCCGGCTGCCAGGTGGCCCATGACCTCCGAGCGGAGGGTGCCGTAAAAGTTCCGGTGTACCAGCGCGTGCTCCAGAAAATCCCCGGCGGCGAGGCGGGCCTCGAAGTCCTCGCGGGAGACAAAGTGATAGTTCACGCCGTCGATCTCGCCGGGGCGCGGGGCGCGGGTGGTGCAGGAAATCGAATGGTGCGCCGCCTGTTCATCGGCCAGACGCCTGCACAGCGTGGTTTTGCCGGACCCGGATGGGCCGGAGACAACAAGCAGAACGCCAGTGCGTGCGGACATGCCCGCACTGTGGCACCGGAGGCGCCAAACGGGAATCCTTTTCCGTGACTTTCGTCTCGCTGCGGCTCGCCGCCGGGGACGCAGGGCAGAGGCACTGCACGCCAGGGCTGCGGGCTATCATCATCAGAAACTCAACAACAACTGCCAGATATAGGTGTTGGCCAGCCCTTCGAGGTCGTTCCAGACCTTGCGAATCAGCTCCTTGTCGCCGGTGATTTCCGGGTATTCCTGCGCCTTCTCGTCCCATGGCCGGCAGATGCCGGGGGCGATGCCGGGCGCGGTGCGGCCGGCCATGCCGGTGAGTTGGGCGCGGGTGGCGACCGAGGCCGGCACGTCGCAGGGTGGCAGCGGCGTGGGCACTTGATAGCTGCCGGCGGAGTAGCCACCCAGTTCGCGGGTGACGTCGGTGAGCACCCGCAGGTTGGCGACGCTCGTGTCGTCCTGCATGATCGCCCCGGCGTCCATGATGTAGCCGCCCTCTGCCGCCACTTCCCGGATCACGCGTTCGCAGAAGGCCCGCACCTTGTCCGGCTTGCCGAAGCTCAGCAGGCTGTTGGGCACGCCGCCGCTCAGGGCGAACTTGTCGTGCAAGCGCCGGTGGACTTCGAAGATGTCGTCCTGGTCGCAGTGAAACACGAGGCTGCGCTCCGGCAGTTCGCGGAAACTCTCGAAGTGATGCTGCCATTTGCCCTCAGCATAAAAAAGGGTCTGGTGGCCGTGTTTCCAAAACTCCTCGATGATGGGCTTGAGCGTCGGCCAGTAGTGGCTGTCAAAGGTCCGTGGGGAAACCAAGGGCACGCAGCCCCGGTGCATCCAGAAACCGATCGGCACCTGCCCCGCCGGGTCTGCCGTCGTCAAACCCACCTGACACAGGTGCGGCATGAGCGCCTCGCAGGCGGCCAGAACCTTGCCAGGCTGGGTCACCATGTCCATCGTCAGTCCAATGTAGCCGCGCAATTTGTCGGCCAGAATGTCAAACGGCGCCTTGAAGATCCCGGCGATGGCCGAGACCGTGCCCGACTCGCTGCGCAACCTTGCGACCTGCGGGCCGAAGGCGTAAAAGTATTGCAGCATGGCCATGCCGCCTTTCACAAACGACAGGTTGTTGCGATAGGTGGCGGGTTCGCCCAGCTTGCTCACCTCGGTGGAAACCCGCGGCAGCCAGACGTTGTAGAGAAAACCCGTGGGGTCGGCGATGAGCGCATCGTATTCGTCCTCGCGCATCCACGCCTGATCCTCCTCCGGCTCGATGTAGTTGAAACCGGTGGTGGCCGGGATGTGAATCCCCGGAATGCCGTAGTAGCGCAGCCCGACGGCCTGCGCCAGGCCGGTCCAGACATACACCATGTTAGGCACCACCGCGTCCCAGTCGAAATCCCGCGCGCATTTCGCCGCCGCGTCAAAGGCGCGGGTGTAATCATGCGCCACCTCCTGGCAGGTGTAGCCGGCGTACCGGGCGGTAAATTCGGCGACGAAGGGTCGGATCGGAATCCGGTCCGGCTTCTCGTTGCGCATGGCGGTGACGTAGCGGGCGAGGCGCTGCTGATAGAGTGGCTCATGGTTCATCGCCGGAGTGTCCCGATTTTCCCGGCCGGGCGCAAGCCCGATTTTCGCCAGCCCGATTTTCGCCAGTTTATTTTATTTTTTTGGGTGCCCTGCGCGTCGCGGTTGAGGTGTCACCGTGGCCGGCGTGAGAATTTACACGGCGTTTACACATGGATGGGCGAAATGGAGTAGGCTTTGCACCGAGTTCAACCCGATCCACCGATGAAAAGCACTTTGTTTTCCGCCATTCCGTTCCTCCGCATGTGGGGTCTCGCCGCGAGCTGTGTGCTCGGGACCCAAACCCTGGCCGCCCAGACGCTTGAGTCCAGGCCGGTTCTAACCGCGAATACCATCATCCCGCAATGGCATCGCAGCATTCACCCGCTGCCGCCGGGCGTCCTGCCCAGGCCGCGCCCGCCGCTGGCGGAAAGTTCCGTCAGGCTGGCCGGCATCGAGGCGGCCATCCGCATCGATGAGCGGCGGGCCACCACCACCCTCATCCTCACCCTGCAAAACCAAACCCCGAGGTTGCAGGAGTCCGAAGTGATGCTGCCGATTCCCGCCGACGCGACGCTGGGCACCTTTGAGATCGAGGGTGCCGGCGGCAAACTGCCGGCCCGCTTGATGCCGAGGGACGAGGCGCGGCGCATTTATGATGAAATCGTGCGGCGCTTGATCGATCCGGGCTTGCTGGAATTCGCCGGCACCGGGCTGCTCCGCTCGTCGGTGTTTCCAGTCCCGCCGAATGGCAAGGCCCGCGCCATCATCAGCTACGAGGAAATCCTCCCCGAGGCCGACGGCCGCATCGAATACGCCCTGCCGCGCAGCGAGTCCGCCGATGCCTCCGTGCCGTGGCAGATCGACCTGCAATGGAAGCCGGGGGCCGGCGGCCTCGCGCTGTATTGTCCGTCGCACCCCACCGACATCCATACGGAGGCCGACGGCACCATGAGGATGGCGGTGCATGGCAACGTGCAACCCGGCGCGTTCCGCGTCTCCGCCTTGCGACGCGGCACGGCGGGAACCGCCGCCCTGAGTGTCGTCGCCTATCCGCCGAAAGATGGCGAGGATGGCTACTTCCTCATGATCGTGGCACCGCCCGAGACCAGCCAGGCACCTGCCTTGAAACGTGAAGTCACGCTGGTGCTCGATCACTCGGGGAGCATGGCCGGTGGCAAAATCGACCAGGTTCGCGCCGCCGCCTTGCAGGTTGTCGAGGGCCTTGAGGACGGCGAATCCTTCAACCTCATTTCCTACAACGAAGGCGTGCAAGCGCTGTTCGACGCCCCGCGGATCAAGGACGCGACGACCATCACCACCGCGCGGGCGGCGCTCGCCGGCCTGCGCCCGAGCGGCGGCACCAACATCCACGATGCCTTGCAACGCGCCATCGCCCAACCGGCGACTGCGGGACGTTTGCCGGTGGTACTCTTTCTAACCGACGGGCTGCCCACCGTGGGCGAGACCGTTGAGAAAAACATCCGCGAAGGGATTGCCCGCGCCAACAGCGGGAAGCGCCGGATCTTCAGCTTCGGGGTCGGCCTCGACGTCAACACCCCGCTGCTCGCCCGCCTGGCGGACGACAGCCGGGCCACTTCGGTCTTCGTGCTGCCCAAGGAAGACGTGGAGCTGAAGGTCGTGTCCTTGTTCCGCCGACTCGCGGGGCCGGTGGTGGTGGAACCGGTGCTCGACGTGAGGCATCCGGATGGCAGCATGGCCGCCGGGCGCACCGGCGACGTGGTGCCTAACATCCTGCCGGATTTGTTCGCAGGCGATGCCAGGGTCATCCTCGGGCGCTATCGCGGGGATGGTCCGTTAGACATGGTGGTGCGTGGCCGCAGTGTCGGCGGGGAAGTGCAAACCAAACTGACTTTCGCTCCCGCCACGGCCACCGTTGCCAACGCCCACATCCCGCGGTTGTGGGCCACCCGCCGCATCGGCGTGCTCACGGATGCCTTGCGCGATCTTGGCAGCCAAAGCGGCAGCGGCAAGCAACTTCCCTCACCGCAGGATCCGCGAGCCAGGGAACTCGTGGATGAAATCATCAAGCTCTCGCTGCAGCACGGCGTGTTGAGTGAATACACCGCCTTCCTCGCCCGCGATGGGGCCCCCTTCGATCCACGACCTGCGGAAATCCATCGCCAGGCACTGCGGAATTTCCAGGATCGCGCCATGAACACCCGCTCCGGCGCGGGTGCGGTCAACCAGGAGTCTAACAGCACTTCCGCCAAGGCGAGCAGCGTCATGAACCGCGACAACAGCTATCTCGATCAAGACCTCCGGCTGACCACCGCCGGGGGCGTGCAGCAAGTCGGCGACAAGGCCTTTTTTGAATCCAACGGCACCTGGACGGATAGCCGACTCGCCGACAACCCGGCACGCCCCGAACTGGTCGAGATCAGGATCGGCACCCCGGATTTCGACAAGCTGGTTGATTCCCTGGTGGCCGCCCATCGCCAGGCCGTCCTGTCGCTGCCCGGCAACATCATCTTCAACCATGAAGGCAGAAACTACCAACTCATCATTGATTAACTCGAACTCCAACTCCAACTCACACTATCATGCAAACCACCGCTATCATCCGTGTCACTCTCGCGCTTGGGACCGTGCTGGGCCTCGGCCGCATGGCCTCCGCCCAGGACCAGGTCACTCCGCCAATGCCGGCACCCGCCGAGCCCAAGGTGCAGCTTGCCATTCTGCTCGATACCAGCAGCAGCATGGACGGCCTCATCGAACAGGCGAAGACCCAGTTGTGGAAGGTCGTCAACACCTTCATCTTCGCCCGTCAAAACGGTCAGATGCCCCATGTGGAAGTGGCACTCTATGAATATGGCAATGACGGATTGGCCGCCGCCACCCACTGGATCCGCCGCCTCCAACCGCTCACGCGCGACCTCGACAAGATCAGCGAGGAATTGTTCCGGCTCAAGACCAACGGCGGCCAGGAATACTGCGGCGCGGTGATTCGGCAAACCGTGGCAGACCTGGCCTGGGACCGCGACCCTAACACCTACAAGGCCATCTTCATCGCCGGCAATGAACCCTTCACCCAAGGACCGGTTGATCCGCTCGAGGCCTGCAAGGAAGCCGCCACCAAAGGCATCGTGGTCAATACGATCCATTGCGGCTCCGAGGCGGCTGGGATCAGCGGGAAATGGCGCGACGGAGCCCTGGCGGCTGATGGCAGCTTCCTCATCATCGACAGCAACCAGGCCGTGGTCCACCTCGAGGCTCCGCAGGATGCCGCGATCGTGAAATTGAATGCACAACTCAATCAAACCTACCTCGCCTACGGCAAGCGCGCGGCAGAGGCCGCCAGCAACCAGGTGGCGCAGGATGCCAACTCCAGCAGCCGCGCCGACAGCGGCGCGGCGGTGCAGCGGGTGGTTTCCAAGGCCAGCAAAAACTACTTCAATAGTAGCTGGGACCTGGTGGACGCCCGCAAGGAAAAGGACTTCGATATCAACCAGGTCCCCGTGGCAGACCTCCCGGAGAACATGCGCGCAATGGATGAGGCCGCCCGCCTGGCCCACATCGATGCCAAGGCGAAGGAACGCGCGGACCTGCAGCAGCAGATCCTCGACCTCAACCGCCAACGCGATGCCTTCGTCGCCGAGAAGCGCCGGGATGAGTCCAAGCCCGGAGCCGACACCCTGGACAGCGCCATGACCAAAACCGTCCGCTCCCAGGCCGCGACGAAAGGCTACAAGTTTGAGTAGCAAATCCGCGCCCGGCAGCTACAATCCGGGCGCTCGCCTGCCAGGCTCCACCCTGCGTGCGACGGTCACAGACCGCCGCTACAATCCATTCTGCCGCCATGCCGACACTCCTTGTCATCGAAGACGACCACGCCGTTCGCCGCGGCGTGGTGGACGCGTTGCGCTTCACGGGCTACGAAGTCATCGAAGCCGCCAATGGCAACACCGGCATGCAACTCGCCCTCACGGCCACTTATGCCCTGCTGTTGCTAGATCTGGTGCTGCCGGGTCCCTCGGGCTTCGACATCCTCCAGGCCTTGAAACAAAAACGCCCCGGCCAGCCGGTCATCATCCTGTCCGCCCGCGGCGAGGAAAACGACCGCGTGCGGGGCTTGGCCATGGGCGCGGATGACTACATCGTCAAACCCTTCAGCGTGCGCGAGCTGCTGGCGCGGGTGAATGCCGTGTCGCGCCGCACCAGCGAGCGCCCCGCCGCCGTGAGCACCTGGCAATTTCCCGGCGGGACCGCCGATTTCGAGCGGCACCTGATTTGCTATGACGATGGCACGAGCCGTGAAATGGCGGAGCGGGAGGTGGACTTGTTGCGTTATCTGGTGAGTTGCCGCGGGCGCCCGGTGTCGCGGGATGAATTGCTGCGGCAGGTGTGGAACCTGGATCCGAAACATATCGAAACGCGCACGGTGGATATGCACATCGCCCATCTCCGACAGAAACTCCGCGATACGGAACAGGCCATCCTGCGCACCATTCGGGGCAAAGGCTATGTCCTTGAAATCCCATGAAACACACGCGCTCCATCTGGCTGGTTTTCCTGACCTGCGCCGCCGTGGTCGGCGCCGCCATGGCGGTGATCACCCACCATGCCCTGTCGCTTGAACAGGCCCGGCTGCAAGCCGCCGGAGAGGCCGAGCTTGGCGAAAAGGTTAGGCTGGCCTTGTGGCGCATGGACACGGAAGCGGCGGCCTTGCTGTTTGCGGAGAACAACCGCGCCCCGTCCGAATTCCAAGAGCCCGCCCCGACCAGCCAGGCCGGCAATCCCTTTGATGGCAACACGCAGCAGATGGCCCCGGACTCCGGCGGGCCGCCCTCGCCACTGCTCTCCGGCATGCCGGATCACGCAATCCTGCATTTTGAAATCAACGACAGCGGCGTGGTGAGTTCGCCCCAGGTGCCCGCGACCAAGACCCAACCGGCGGCCACCGCTCCCGGCATGAGTGAGGCACAGTTCGCCGAGCGGGCCGCCGCCCTGACCCGCTTGCGCACGCTCCTTGGCATGGAACAAAACCGGGCGAGCGCCGCGTTCAACCCCAACCTCAGCATGGCGGTGGCCGCCGCCAATTCGGTATTGCCAGACGCGCCGAACGGGTCGCCGGGGCCGGCGGATACCCAGGATGCCGCAGCCAGGGACGCGCCCCAGGAGCAGGCGAAAAACTTCATGCAGAAAAGGGCCGCTGCCAGGAAATCCAGCAAGGACGAGACCGCCACCCTGAATGAATACAACAGCCGACAGGCCATTGTGCAACGGGCCGTCCAGTCTAACAGTAACAACGGCGTCGCCCAACAAAGCCTCGCCAGCAACCCGGTCAGGATGGTGAGTCCCGCCCCGCCTGCCCGTCCCACCCAAGTCACCCCGTACAAGGCGCTGTGGCTTGAGGGTGAATTGTTCCTGGTTCGCGCGGTGGTGGATGGCGGCGGCAGCCGGGTGCAAGGCGTCTGGCTGCGCCGCTGTTCGCTGGCGGACTCGCTGCTTGCCACCATCCGCGATTTGCTGCCTGGGGCCACCTTGATTCCCTTCCAGCCGCTCGTGTTCACCCCGGAAAACGTCCTGACCACCGGACCGGGCACCAAGCGCAACACCTTGTCGTCGCTGGCCTCATCGTTCACCGTTAGAGCCGACCGCTACGACCGGGCGCCGCTGGCCCTGGTCACCCTGCCGTGGCAGTTGGTCCCCGGCGAGGGGCCAGGTGCCGCCGGCGCCATCTGGAGTCCGTTGCACACGCTGCTGGCGGTGGCCTGGGGTTGTGTGGTGCTGGCGATGTTGGCGGTGGCGGTGCTGCTAGGCGGGGTGGTGGCCCTCAGCGAACGCCGCGCCTCGTTCGTCTCCTCCGTCACGCACGAACTCCGCACGCCCCTAACCACCTTCCGGCTCTATTCGGAAATGCTGGCCGAGGATATGATCCCGGAACCGCAGCGCCGGAAAGCCTATCTTCAAACCTTGCAAACCGAAGCCGCACGCCTCACCCATCTCGTGGAAAACGTCCTCGCCTACAGCCGCATCGAACGCGGGAGTGCCCGTGCCCGCATCGAACAAACCACGGTCGAGGCGCTGATCTCACGCCTGGTCCCCCGCCTCGCCGAGCGGGCTGCTGCCGCCGGGATGCAACTCGCCCTCGAAGTGCCGCCGGACCTCGCCGCCCTCCGCTTGTCATTGGATGTCACAGCGGTCGAACAGATCCTTTTCAACCTGGTGGACAATGCCTGCAAGTACGCGGTTTCAGAAGACCGGCAGGAGTCGCTGGAACTGGCCTTCGCCCGAGCTGACAACACCTTGCAAATCCGGCTCCGCGACCACGGGCCGGGCATTCCCGCCCAGGCCCGCAAGAACCTCTTCAAGCCCTTCCACAAGTCCGCGCAGGAAGCCGCCACCTCGCAGCCTGGAGTCGGCCTGGGACTCTCCCTGTCCCGCCGCCTGGCCCGCGCCATTGGCGGCAACCTCGCCCTCGAGACCCCAACCTGCCGCGGCACCTGCTTCCTCCTCGAACTCCCCATTGTCTGACAACGCCCGTTCGGCGACCTCGGCACGCCGGTTGTTGGCAGGGACGCACCTCCGGGGCGTCCGGCGGGAGCCAGGCCGCGGGCGGAAACCACCTCGCCTTCGCCCTTCCAGCCGGTCCTCCGTGATTTGATCTAACGAGGACATCCGCCGCCATTGCTCCTAGTGCGGCCAGCAACGCCCGTTCCGCAAGTAGCGGATCAATCATCTTACAGTTCCTGATCCCGGCGGAAAATGAATTGGCACTTGTTGGCGTTTCAGACGAATTCGTGAAACATCTGCGCATGGGTTCGGGTGGCAGCAGTGCCGATGCGGTGTCATGTCTTGATTTCAAGTATATGAATGGCCGCGGTTGTGACATTTCTTTGTCTTACTTGATCATTGAATGTTGGAAGTTGAATGTTGAATGTTGACATCTTCGGCGTGAAGAATGGTGTAGCCGCAGCTCTCCCGGTTGAGCCAAAGCGGTGTGGCGGGCTGCGCCCTTCCCACCGCACTCTTCTGACTTTGGCTCGCGCCTGGGCAGGTGAAGGTATGGAGTGCGGTGGGAAGCGCAG
>JAPLUI010000394.1 GCA_026397725.1 Verrucomicrobiota bacterium
AACATGCGCGTGCGCGCGTGCGAGTCAAGAATTATTTATTGCGCACATGAAATATATTTCGAACCGGCAGAATCGTTGGAAAATCAACGGATTCCGAATTCAGCGGCCTCCGGCCGCGGGGCCTATGTCCAGAGATCTGGCCTCCGGCCGCAGTGCCCATGAATCGTGAATGATGGCTTGCAGATCGCGGAACAACCCCCGCCCTCCGGTCCGGCCCTGGCTCTTGCATCGGCCTTCACCCCATCCACATCTCCAAATCCGCCAGCGCCGCCCTGACCTTGCCCTTGGCGCCTCCGGGTAAAGGCTGAAAACTGAATGCTGAAAAGCTGATTTGAAGTGCAGGGACCAGGCATGAACATTTCGCTCGCTGAGGAAAGTGCGACTTTTCCCGCAGGGGAAAAGTAGTCATAGACGCGCCGCTACGGGCCGCGACATCCCCGGCCTCCTTGCTGCCGCGCATCCGCATCAACATGACCGCCGATGGCCATGAAGCGTCAATGAAACGGCGTTTCAGGCCAGCCCCACTCCATTCACATCGTCGCTCACAGAGCGGCGCTACAGCACCTCTCAGACGCCTTGCGCTTACTTCGCCTGGGCGGCGGATTCGACGATGTCGGCGGCGGGAAGAATGACGTTGGCGGAGGATGGGCCTTGGTCGCTATCCTCGCCTTTGGCACTGAAGCGGTTGATGCCGAAGCCGATGAATTTGCCATCGCCATTGAACACCGGCATGCCCAGACAAGGGGCACCAATCCGGGCAAAGGAGCGCGGCTTGGTGATGATGGAAATGATCTCGGTGGTCATGATGACCGGTTCGCGATTGAGGTCCTTGCCAAGCCGGCCAAGCACGATGACATCATCCAACATGGCGAGCGGTGCGGAGTTGGCGACATCCACCGGGGTGAAGGTCACTCCCTCGGTCTTTTCCGGGCGGATGAAGGCAAGGTCGATGTCGGCGTCTTTGAAAACGACCTTGGCCGGGGTCTCGCTGCCATCCGGCATGATGATTTTGACTTCCTTGGTGGTGCTCTTGGCGGAGAGTTTGACGGGGCCTTGCGGGGTGTTGACCGTGCGTCCATCCGCAGCGGCGGCCACATCAAGGGTGGAGAGCGGCACGATGATGAGGCCGTCCTTGTTGATGACACAGCCAATGGTCTCGAGCTTGCGTTCCTCCTTTTTGGTTGGCATTTCGCCAGCGGTGATTTCGATTTCAACGGTGGCGCTGAGTTGCAGCACGGAATCCTTGTTGGAAGCGGCGAGGGCAAGGGCTTTATCCTTGAGCGGACCGGTGGAGGCATGGGCTAACGGGGCGGCGACCAGCGCGGCGAGGATCAATGAGCGAAGTTTCATGGGATGGGATGGTTGGGATGGTTGGGGAGGTGTGCAGAGCGGTTACCAAGTGGGCTCCAGTTCGATGAAGCGAGTGGCGATGCCGCGCTTGACAAAGAATACGAAGGGGCTGCGCTTGGATTTTTCAAGCTCTTCGAGCTGGGTCTTGAGGGTTTTGATCGATTCGGTGGCATTGCCATCAACGGAGATGAGAATGTCACCGTTGGCCAGGCCCCCGAGGGCGGCCCAGCCCGAACCTTTCACATCGGTGATGAGCACGCCTTTCAGGTCGTCCGGCAGCTTCTCGGAGATGCGGTCGGATTTGGCGATGTCACGGGAGTTGAATTCAAGGGGCTTGCATTCGTGGGAATCGAGTTCGGTGCTGGCTTCCGGGCTGGCCTCCAAGGCGAGCTTGATGGCGAGGTCCTCCTTGCCGCGACGGCCGGTGAGTGCCACCTCGGTGCCGATCTTGTATTGCCGGATGAGGGAGGTGAAGACTTCGGAGTCTTCCGGGCGGGAGGCGGCGATCACCGCGCCGTCCAGCTTCAGGATGAGATCACCCACTTTGACCCCGGCTTTCTCCGCGTTGGAACCTGGATAGATTTGGGTGACGCGGACGCCCTTGGCCCCGGGGATGGCCAGGGCTTCGGCGAGATCGGTGGAAATCACCTGGGTATCAACGCCAATCCAGGCTTTGCGGGCGAGACCGGGCTTGTCGGCTTCCGGCTCCGGGCCGATCTTCACGACGGTGAGATAGCTGCGCCCGTTGTGTTCGTAGGCGATGAGGGTGGGCACCGGCTTGGTCTTGCCCTCGGTGATTTCGGCGGTGACGCGGACGAGATCGGCGATGTTGGTGATGGCTTTCCCGGCGACTTCCAGGATGAGATCACCTGAATTGATGGCGGGTTTGGAATAGGCGGCGGCCCCCCCGGGGCGGAGGCTTTGGACCACGGCGGCGCGATTGTCGGCGCGGCGGAGTTCCCTGGCGGCCAGCTTGGTTAGATCGCGGGCGGTGATGCCCCATGAGAGGAGTTCCTTCTCGCGGGGTTCGGCGGGTTCACGTTCCATGGTGGTGGTTTTCCAGGTCATCGGGGTGCCCTTGCGGGTGCCTTCCATGACGACCTCCGAGCCGATGGGCGATTCCAGCAGGATGCGGTTGAAGACGGGGATGTCCTCGGGTGCCCGCGAGGCGACAATGGCAATTCCATTGCAGCGGGTGATCAGGTCGCCGGCCTGCAGCCCGGCGGTTGCCGACGGTGAGTCTGCAACCACACCGCTGACCAGGACGCCTTCGTTGGCGCGGATGGTTTTGAGCAGCGGTTGGACGCCCAGGCCGATCCAACTCCGCCGGACGCGGCCGTTGGCGATGAGTTCTTGCGAGACCTTGCTGGCCAGGTTGGAGGGGATGGCACCGCCGAGGCTGCCGATGCCCACTTCATTCACGCCGACGATTTCACCCTTGAGGTTGACCAGGGGGCCACCGGAGTTGCCGCCGAAAATAACCGCGTCGTGGCCGATCCAGCGGACCAATTCACCCACCGCCTCGCCGTCCAGGCGCATCGATCCGCCGGGGGCGATCATTTCGGTGTTGGCGACGATGCCCTGGGTGACCGATTGGGAAAGTCCGGCCGGGCTGCCCATGGCGAGCACGATGTCGCCAACGGCCAGGGTCGCGCTGTCGCCGAACCTGGCCACCGGCAACACCATGTTCGGGTCGCGAAGATCCTTCTTGTCAATCTTCAGCACCGCGAGGTCGGCAAGGGGATCGGTGCCGACGAGGGTGGCTCGCAATTCCTGGCGGTCGGCCAGATTGATGACGATGCGGGTGGCACGCCCGGCGACGTGGTGGTTGGTTAGAATGTAGCCATCCGGGTGAATGATCGTTCCGGAGCCGCTGGCACGTTGTTTCTGCATGCGTCCACCGCCGCCTTCTTCCGACACGACGTAGATGCGAACGAGTGCGGGATAGACCGCATTGACGGCAGCTTCGATTTGCGGGTCAACTTTCGCAGCCAGCGGCAAGGGGCTGAGCCATGCCGCGAGGGCGGCAAGTAAGACGAGAGGGCGAAATGCGGACATGAGTGATGTGATGATATGGAGGGTGGCCTGGCAAACGGTGCTTGGCTATCGAAGCCAGCAGGTGAACTTGTCTTGGTATTTCGCAAGAACTGCCGGAACCGGCGGATGCGCTCAGCGGCGGGTATCCGCGGCGGTGCTGCAATCTCACCACTTGGTTATTGGTTAAAGGGTGCTGGTTGGACAGAGGCTAGCACTTGAATTCCAGTTGTTCCGGCACCGGCAAGCGATTCTCGATGGCGTGAGCCTGGGCGATGGCGAGGTCGGCGGCATGCTGGTGGGGGATGGCTTCTTCCGTCAGGTCCTCGGCGATGAGGAGCTTGGCGACGCGGGTTTGCTTGGCGGCAAGGGTTCTGAGATCGGCGATGCGCTGGAGTTGTTCGGATGTTAGAGGCGGCGGTTCCGGCAATGGAGGCAATACGGTCAGTGGCCGGGTGGCACGGGCATTGAGCGTGATGAGACCGCTGGCGGCGAGATGTTGGAGGGTGGCCCAGGTGGCTTCATCCAGGACATGGAGGGCGGGAATCGAGCCGCCCCATTGGGTCTCCCGATGGAGGTCGGCGAGGGCGGTTTGCCGGTCTTGGGCCAGGCCGGTGACGACCGCGAGCAGAACGGGCGCGGCCTCGCCGGGAAGGAATGATTCGTGGCAATGGAGCAGTCCGCGACCGAGGAGTTGGGCGGCCTTTTCCGCAAAGGATTTTGCGGGGTCGGCGGGCGGTGCCGGCGAGAGGGGTTTGGTGGCTTCGCCGATGACCGGGGCGAGCATTTGTTGGAGCCGGGCGAGATGGGAGTCACTGCCGCGCTTGAGTTTGGCTTTGGAAAGTCCTTCGCCGCCATCAAGGACGCCTTCGGCCAGGAAGGATTTGTTGGCGAGGGTTTCGAGCATGGTGTGCTCGATGGAATTTTCCGCGATGAGATTGATGACGGTGACCGCGCGGCGTTGGTGTTTGCGCCAGGCGCGGGCGATGCGTTGTTCGAGTTTGGCCGGGTTCCACGGGAGGTCGCAGTTGATGACGACGCTGGCGACCTGCAAGTTGAGTCCGACGCCGCCGGAATCGGTGCTGAGGAAGAGGCGGCATGCCGGATCGTCGCGGAAGGCGATGATTTCTCCACGGCGGCGTTTTTGCGGCACACTGCCGGTGTGCCAGGCATAACCGACAGCGTGCTTTTCCGCCCAGGCCCGGACTTTTTTCAACATGCCTTCCCACTCGGAGAAGATGATGACTTTGACATCGGGATCGGATAGGCACTCGTCAAGCACGCGGGCGAGTTCAGCGAGTTTCGGGCAGTCCTCGCATTCGAGGGTTTTGACGATGCTCGGACTGTCGCAGATCATGCGCATGATGCCGAGCAGGATCATGAGGTGGTCCTGTTGTTGTTTGGTGAGCGGGCGTCTGAGGGCAATCTGCAGGAGTCTGCTCACCTCCTGCTTGTAGGAGTCATAATCGACCTGCATGGCCGGGGTGAGTTTGACGAAGAGGTGGCGGTCGGTGCGGTCGGGAATCTCGGTTTCGACATGGGCCTTGCGGCGGCGCAGGAGGATCGGGCGGATGCGTTCGCGGAGGGCGGTGAGGTTTTGATAGTCCGAGGGCCGGCCCCTCTCGTCGAATTGATAGAACTCGCGATTGAAGCGGAACAGCGGGCCGAGCAGCGCGGGATCGAGAAAATCGACGATGGAGTAGAGTTCATCGATGCGGTTTTCGATCGGGGTGCCGGTGAGGACGAAGGCATATCTGCTGTCGAGGCGTTTGACGGCCTGGGCGGTTTTGGTGGCCCAGTTCTTGATGCGCTGGGCCTCATCGAGGACGATGATGTCCGGCTTGAGGGAGGCGTTGATATCCAGGCTGTCGGTGACGATCTGCTCGTAATTGACGATGGTGAAAAAGGGCGGGGCACCATCATCATAGTACTTGGCGCGGGCGGTGCGGGGTCCGAAGATGAGGCGCTGGCCGAGGGTGGTGAAGCGGTTGATTTGCTCCTCCCATTCGGCCTTGAGGGAGGCGGGGGTGACGACCAGGACGCGGCTGGCTTTGCCGAGGTGATGCAAGAGGGCGCAGGCGGCGATGGCCTGGATGGTCTTGCCGAGGCCCATTTCATCGGCGAGCAGGGCGCGTTCCGCGAAGGCGAGATGGAGCATGCCCTCGCGCTGGTAGGGGTAGAGCGGAGCGAGGGTGACGTGCTCGGGGTGGCGACCGCTGGCGACCCCGGACTCGTAATCGCGACGGAGGAGGATGCGTTCCTCGGTGCGGCGGCGGGCTTCGAGGAACGTGCCGACATCCTGGGAGATGCGGATTTTCTCGAACCGGCGGAGTTTTTCGAGGGCCTCCACGGGATCAACGGTGGCGAGGAGCAGACCGGCATCGTCGAAGAACTGGCGGGCTGCGGCGGGGAGCCGCAGGAGGTTGCGCTCGATCTTGAGAGTGTTGTCAGCCGGGACGATGTCGATGCGGGCGGAGCCGGATTTTTCGCATTGGCTGAGTTGGCCCTTGAGTCGGCGTTTGAGCCAGATGCGGACGGCTTCGGCGTGCTTGCAGGTGCCGAGGCCATTGCTGCGGAAGTCCGGACAGGTGCAGGAGAAGGCGCGGGTGGCGAGGTCGCGGATTTCGACCTGATAGGTCATGCCGCTGGGGGAATTGACGCGGAAGGTGGAGAAGACCGGATGATCCGGGTGGAGGTTGGTGATGGTGTGCTTTTCATCCCTGGCACGCTGGATGCGGCGGTTGATTTCATCGGCGTCGGTGGTACGCCAATCCGCCGCAGGCGGGGTGGGGATGGCGGTTGGCGGCTGGCGTTTGGCGGGGGATTTTCTGGCTGGCATGGGCTGCAGAGGGTGAGGTATCGCGGCAAGCATCACTCGGGTTTCGGTGGTTCCTTGGGTAGGGGCGCTGGTTCCGGTGGCTGGCTGCCGCCGCCGAGGATGCCATTGAGGACACCTCCGACGCCGTCCATGATCGTACCGGTGGCTTTGTCGATCACGTTGGTGCCTTTCTCGATGAGCCCGGACTCGCCGAGGATGGAGCGGGTGAATTTGAGCACCTTCTCCCCGGTTGCCGGGATGATTTCAAACATGCGGCTCTCCGCCGCCGCGACCAGCCGGTCTGTCAGGTCTTCCTTGGGATCATCAAGTGTGCCGGTGATGCGCAAGGGGGTCCACAGCAAGCCGCGTTCGCCGGGGAAAAACACGTCGGTTTCCGCACCCGGGATGGCCGCGAGAGTGCCGGGGGCCAGACCCAGGCGGAACGATCCGTCAAGCCCGCGACCGCGGATGACGAGGCATCCTTCAAGTCTGACCAGACTCTCGCTGGAGAGCACGAGATTGCTGAAAGTGATTTCGCCGGGTTGCCAGCGCCAGTCGGAATGGGCCTCGCTGAGGGCCAGCACGCGGAAGCGCCGGGTATCGGCATAGGCGGCGAGCGCATCGAGCATGGGCAGGGCGGTGAGCACGCCGTTTTTGATGGTGAGCGTGCCCTTGGCCTGCGGGTCCGTGCGGTGGCGTTCGATGACAAATGATGAGGAGACTTCCCCGGTCAGGCGTTTGGCCCAATCCTCGTTGAGCAGTTCATCGCATTTGATGCCGCGCACGTTCCCCTCGAAGGTGTATTGCTGGTCCTTGGGATTCCACTCGCCGCCGCCATTGAGCCGGCCTTGCTTGAACACGGTCGCCGCGGCATCATTCACAAACACCGCGCCGTTCTGATAGCGCAACCGCGCGCGGTCCAGATTGATTTCCGGCAGCCATGGCCACGGGAGGCGGATGCGCCCGCCATCAAGCTCCGCCCGGTAGGCATGCTGGCCGGCAGCCCGATCCACCCGGACCCGCATGCCGTTTGCAGACAGCTCGCCGTCATCCAACACGACCTTGATGATCACCTCGCGGAGGTCCAGCCCGGTGATCTCCACTTCATTGGGCAGCCAGCGGCTGATGGGAACGTCCCTGGAGGTTTCCTTGAAGGGCTCGCGAGTATCCAAGTTGACTTCCAAGCGGTTCACGTTGGCGCCGGCAAGCTCCCAGACGCCGCGGCGCACCCCGGATAGATTCACTTCGGCGTGGAGGCGGTCCGCGTGCAGCGAGCCGATCAAGCCGTCGCCCTTCGCATCAAACGAGCCGGTCTCGACGACCAAGCCATCCCAACGGAATGGACTGAACTCGCCCGCCATGCCAACCGCCTTGCTCAGCTTTGCCGAGAGCAAGCGGCGGAAGCCATCGCTGTGCAGGTAGTGCTTGAGTGACCAGTAGCCGAGTGCCGCGCAAATCACGCCAACCACGAGCATTCCCACGGCCAGCCGTCCGATCCATCCGCTGGATCGGGCGCCTCGTCGTCTTCTGGATCTGCGGCTCATCAGCGGCAGCGTAGCGCATCCTTGGGCGGGAGCAAGCCGGACGATTGAGAGATTTGAAAATGCCGCCGTCGCTGTGTGACTGGCGCTGAACTCAGTAAACCCCTTTGTTTTCGTCGAAGGGCGGTGAAAGTTCCCACAACCCGCCCGGATCAGGAACTCTGCGGCGGCGGCGCAGGGGCGGGTTGGGCTGGCGGCGGGGCGTAGGTGGTGGGAATGGTGCCGCGGATCATGTCCCCCTCGGCCGTGCCGGCGGGAAACACGCGGCAGGCAACGGCATACCAGGCCTGGCTGACATCCGCCATCGCGGCGGCCAGATCTTCCCGTCCGAGCAAGTCAAGGTCATTTATGCCACCATTACCGATAAATCCATACAAGTTCAGCCCACCTTGTTCTTCGAATGGATCCCTGGCCGCCCACCTCCCCGTCACCGGGTCGTAATACCGGTGTCCGTAGTAAACGATCCCGGTTTCCTTGTCCGTGTATTTTGTGCTGAAGCCAAAGGGCAGGCGGGAGAGCGTGGTGTCTCCGGTGCCCGTGAACTTGTATTGTGCGACCAACTGGCCGAACGGCGAGTAGTCCATCCGCGACAGCAGAAAGCCCGAACTGTCGAGCCAGGCGCTGATGTTCCCATTGCCGTCAAAGGCTGGATAACATGTCGCGCCAGGGTTGAAAAGATGACTCGCGAGAAGGCCGCCGACTCCGCCCGCGCCTTGAAGAGTCCCCGACAGGTCGATGCCCCAGACATGGGCCGCTTGCAGGGTGAGAGTGGTCGATTCTGCTGACGGGGCGCTGTATTCGGCGATCAGGTTCCAGCCGTCGTAGAGGAAACCGAGGTTGCTCGCAAAGGTCCAAGTGGTGCCGTCCTCCGAGGTGGACACCGTTTTGGAAACGCGCCGGTTCTGGGAATCATAGACAAAATCGAGCCGCTGGCGGGGAACGCCTGCGGTGGCGGCATCAGCGGTGGTTTGCATGCGGGTGAGCCTGTTCTCGGCGTCCCAACTGTAGTTCCAGCGTCCGTCATAAGTCAAGTTCCCGTCGAAATCGTACACTGGGGCGACCGAGTTCTGCGGCGTCCATGTGTTGCCAGTGATGGTAACGCCGTCGCTGACCACGCTGTCGTTGCTCCACAGCGGGCCGGTCGAGTTGTTGCCGGTGATTTGCTTCCAGTAGAATCCCAGGCCGCCCGCGCGGTCGGCGGCGGTGGTATCGCCGTTGATGAAGACATCGTTGGCCAGGGGTGCCTCGCCGAGGATGAAGCGGCCGCCTTCCGTCTCGATTTCCGTGTATTGGTTGAGCGCGCTCGGGGTGTAGGTGACATCGGTGCCGGTGCCGCCGTGGGTGGCGGATGTGCGGTTGCCGATGCCGTCGTATTGATAGGAGAAGGCGTGACCAGGAATGGCGGTGGTGTCCGGGAATTTCTTCACGCCTGAGGTTACCTGGCCCACATCGTCATAGCCATAATCCCAGCGCTGGCCGTTCTCCCGGGTGGCGCGGATGCGGCGGCCTGCGGCGTCCAACGTGTAGCCGTGGCGTGAGAGAGGCGTGCCGGAGGCGTTGCTGGTGACGATGCCGAACAGCCGCTGCATCCGGTCGTGATAGAGAGTGCGGGTGAGGATGAGGCTGGTTCCCGAGGTTGTGAGGCTCGATAAAGTTCCGGTACCGGGGATGAACCCGTGGGTGTGGGTGGCACCGTAGGAGGAAACGGTATTGAGCCGCCCGGCGTTATCGTAGGTCAGCACCGAGGCGGAACCGCCAGATACCTCATAACCCGCCGGGCGGAGTGAGGTGTCCCAAGTGTAATCCACTTCGCAGGACGCCAGCGGTCCGGAATTGGCATAGGCAACGAGGTCCAGCCCGCTCTGTTCTTCCCGACACCCAGGGGCCATCCAAGCTCACGTTGGCTGAATTCAGGAATTATCGGTGCCGGGCTCCTTACCACGAAATCCTCCGATGGTTCCAACTCTATCAGGGATGGCACCTCAGCCGGGCCGGGTGTCGGCATCCTGGCCGGCACGTCCATGCGGTCAGCTCCCGGATGCGGGTCGGCTGGAAAGGAACCCCAATCGCACCCTGAACCGCCTGATCCGGCAGCGGACTGACTGCCCTAAAGAAAGCAATGTTACCAATGCGCGGACCCCAGACCTTGCCTCATGAATAGCTTCAAATATTGAAAAACAAGGACCCCTAACCATGAGGCGCTTTCAATGGACTCGTCCAGGCGGTGCGGGCGAGGGTGCGGGTGATTTTGCAGGTGCCGCAGGGGACGGTGGCTGGACGGTGGGAACGACTTGTTCTGGTGTGAGTGAAAACGATCTTTCTGCCCCCTGATTGAGAAATTGAATCCGCGCAAGTAGATAGGTTGCCACGCATGCAAGCCGCTCCTCAATAGCAGGACGCTGGGGAACTTCGCTCTTTTTCGGCTCTTTCGACCTACCGCTGAGGCTCTCTTCCAACTGTCGTGCACTCAAGGATTTGTAACTGAACAGGTTCTGACGGTGGATGAACTCATTCCTATCTGATCCCTTCACACAGAAATAGTAATCATTTCCTCCAAGATCATACGCAAATGGATCTTCTGCTGGTATCAGATGGCCGATAACAGGTGAAAGCAGACCTCGGATGAAAGCGGTTTCGGATTCACCGATGACTATCGTTTTCCCGTCTCCCCACGCTATGGTACCACCCTTTCGCTGCGAGTCAATATACAAGGCAATAAGAACCCCTCGCTGTGCACCCTCAGACTCGCTGACATAAAGGCCAACCACGAAGTCTGGGCGTGAAGTTACGGACAGAGGAAAAAACTTCGTTCCAACAAAATCTTCGGCACAGGCACGCTCAAAGTAGGAGGTGACCTGCAGAACTATGAACAGGACAATTAATTTCATTTTATTTCATGGTTGACAGTATCTCAGCTTTCAATGCTTCTATATTGTCAGCATTAGGCTTCGTCGAAGGATTGCAAGGACAGGGCTGACTCCTAGCCGGGATGGCCTTCCCTTCCTTGATCTCAAAACTCTTGTTGGCGTGGCCTGGGGTAATGTCAATTGCCTCGTGGTTACCTCCCCGAGTTTGGCCTGGAAGGTTTATGTCAATGTTGAGCTTTGAAGGAAGCTGAACCTCTCCCTTTTTCCCGTACCATCCATTCCCCCATGCAGTGGCCACAAAAGTATTATTCTGTCTCGCAACCGCCATATCACCTGTACCCACGCGCTTTTCATCTCCGCCTTCCGAGGTTCCAGATGCAGCCAAGCCGCTGGGGTGTGAATGGTACACGCCAACCCTGACTTCCGTCTCCTTGCAGCCCTCTGCCTTCCCCTTCTTGATGAAATTGTCAAGAATAAGTAGATGAAATTGGGTTGTGGACGGGGTGTCAAACTGTTTGTTTTGCTCGTGCATTTCCTCGATTTGAAGTAATACGGTGGAAACTGGAGCAGTTGTTCGGAACTGCCATTGTTTTGTCACCGCATCACAATGCGCGCAAATCAGGCCCCCGAACTCTGTCTTCAACCCCCCTTTAATAAGATGCTCAAGATATTTTTTGAACGAAGCCAGTAGCGCGTCTCTCACAATCGGATAGGCAGGGTGATTCAGTGGAATTGAGCCAATAAGATCAACACTATCCACGCCATCATTCCCCACAAACCCATATAGGTTCAGTCCCCCATCTTCGCCAAGCGGGTCCCGCGACGGCCACCTGCCCGTGAGCGGATCATACCACCTGTACCCGTAGTAGTAGAGGCCTGTGTCGGCATCGCGAGGTTTGGTGGAGAAGCCGTAGGGCTGTTCGTAGGCATAGCCGGAGGTGTCAGCGTCGGCAGCGGTGGGGTTAAGCTGAATGCCGAATCCGTCGTAGGCGTAGCTCGCGACGGTGGCGCTGTCGTTGTCGAAGAGCCGGATGAGGTTGCCGTTGCCATCAAAGGCGGGGTAGATGATTTCTCCTTCCTTGGCGCTGCCGTTGCCCGGCTGCTCGTGGATGGCGAGGAGGCCGCCGACGCCACCGGCACCCTGGAGGCTGCCGCTGAGATCGAGACCCCAGGTGTATGTGCGTTGCAGGGCGAAAGCGCCAGGTTCGGCAGATGAATTGGCGTACTCCGCGACGGGGTTCCAGCCATCGAAGACATAGAGGGTGGTGGCGGTTCCCACCGTTTTGGCGATACGCCGGCCGTTAGGGTCGTAGTGGTAGGTGGTGGGGCCACTGGTGCCGACTTGGACTTCGATGAGGCGGTTCTCGGCATCCCAGACGAGTTCGGAGGCTTCACCGGGGGCGGCGGGAAGCGGGCCGGATTCCAGGTTACCGTCGGCATCGTGGAGGACGGTGACAGGGGCGGCCCCGGGCAGGGTGACCTGGCCGTACTGGTTGAGCGGGTTGGCACCCGAAGCCCCGCCGGAACTTGCAAAGTAGGAGCCGAGACTCCCACCGGTGGCAACGGTGGGGTCGGTGAGACCTTGGGAGGTGATCACGCGGTTGCCAATACCATCGTACTTATAGCCGCGGTCATGGGTGGCACTGGGGGTGCCCTCCGACACGAGTTCGCCCCGGTTGTTGTAGGCCCAGGCACGTGATACCGGGCCGATGACCTTCTGGCCGGTTTCCGTCATGGCACTCCGCTGGCTGATCGCGTTGACGGTGTAGCCGGTTTTGGCGAGAGTGGCACCAAGGGTGTCGCGATTGTCCTTCCAGCTTAGGACGTCACGGGTGGGTTCCCACTGGTTGATGACATCATGGGCGGGACCGAGAACTTTTTCAAGAAGCGAGGTGCTATTTTCGAGATAGCGGTATTCGAAAGCAGCGACAAGTGTCGTGCTAATCCGGAAAAGCGAGTTGGAGTTCATCGGGCGGCGGCGGGTTCGGATTTCACCGCTTTGCCTCCCACATGCCAGGACCTGAGCACAATGTCCCTGGGCTTGGGCGGATTGGCCTTGAGTTCCGCCTCGCGCTGGAGGCGGGCACGCTCGCGGCCTTCGCAGGCGGCATTGAGGCGTTGGAACTCGCTGTTGTAGATGTCGTGGAGCGATTGGATGGGAACGAGCGAATCGGCGGCGGGCGGGCTGCCGGCGACGCTGAAGGTGGCCGGGCCGGCGGGAAACTCCGGGATTTCCGGGCCGTGGTATTCGCGGCCATGCGCAAGCTGGAAAGCCGCCATGCGGTCGAGGTCCACGCTGCTCCACATCATGAGCAGGCTGCGGGCTTGGCCGTCGGTGGCAATGAACGAGCCAATGCCGGAGAGCAGGGCAAAGTCGGCGGATGACCAGCAGGTGACGGGTTCGCCGGATGCGCCGGGCCAGTATCTGACGAGCGTGCGCGGCGGCACGTCCTTGGAGCGGTAAACCGTGGCGCTGAGGAGGAGCAGGCGCGGTGCGGGACATTGCGTGCGGCAGGCGGCGAGCCGCGCCTCGAAGGCGGCACCATCAACGCCTGCGGCGGGCGGCGCGGGCACGGGGGGCGGTGGCAGCGCGACGGGCGTGATCCGTTGGATGGTGATGGTGCGGCCGCCTTGCCGGTGGGTGGTGGTGGCGAGGATGTCCTTGCCGGGAACGACGAACCCGGGCCTCGGCGGCGCGGGCGGCGGCGGCGTGCCGTCCGGAACATTCCCGAGAATGCGGGCGGTCACGGGCGGGGCGACCGCTGGCACGACCGACTCCGGGGCATCGGTGGCATCCGCGACCTGGGCGCGGACGGACGCGGCGATGGTCATGACGGCTACAAACACGAATCGGATTGCATTCATTGGTCCTGACTCAGGCCATATTCAAACGCCCCGGCGAGGTCAACACGAAAATCAATTATTTTCTGCTGGAGCGGAAAACATGCGGCACCGGGCCAGATGGCGGCGCATTGAAGAATTCCTCGTCCATTAGGGAGGGAGCTTGATGGGTGAGGAGCCAAGCGCGATGCCATTCCAGAATTCCTGATCGGGGGAATTGAAACCCTGATGGTTGCGTTGCGGGGCCGGAAAATGAGTTGGCACCTTGGGGGAAAAGCACTAAGCACGAAACTCTAAACGAACCAGCGTGCCGTTGGCGCGAAAAGGTGCCAGTCATCTTCCGCCCGGATCAGGAACTCAGCATTCGCGGCATTCTGGTCGCCCCGGCAGCTGGGCCAGTTTGGGCGCGGCGAGGTCGCCGTGCGCTACCTTGGCCGGGAGTCCAACTTGCCGGGCAGCTCCGGCGGCAGGCCGAGGGGCAGGCCGAGGGGCAGCGTGGAAGGGGTCTCAGCGGTCTTGCGGGCGAAGATTTTATCGATGCGGTCGAGGTATTTTGAGAGGTTGTCCTCGCGGTTGTGGGGATGGTCTTGCAAGCGTTCCTTGAGGCGGAGGTAATCTTCAAACACCCCGCTGATTTCGCGGGCGCGGGTGATTTCAAACCAGTCCAGATAATCGCGGGCACGGATGGCCTTGGCGGTCATGGTGGTGCGGGTTTGCTGCAGGCCTGCGAGTTGGGCGGCGGTTGGTTTGGTCTTGTTGCGGGCGATGGCGCCGAGGGCGATCTGATATTCCGCGATGAGCGGGCGGTAGGACGGAAAACAGCGGTAGCTGAGGCGCACCAGCGAATCCTGCGCCAGTCTAACTGCTTCGACGCGCTCGGGGTCCTTGAGGTCGGCGAGTTCCTGCCAGGCGCTTAGCGGCTTGCGCTGCGTGATGCCATCGGCGGTGCGGAAGTTCAGGTGCAGGGCATCGTCGAGTGTCGCCTCGGTTTCGGCAATGGTTAGAACCTCGGTGAGGGTGGGGGTGGTCATCGCGGCGAGCTGCAGTGCCCACCATTTGGCCAAGCTGGTGGCGGAGAGATTGAGGTCCGGGAAATGGCGGCGCAGCAGGGTGGGCATCTCGCCCTCGAAGGCGGCAGCTTCCGTGAGGAACGAGCGGAATCCATCGCGGCCCTGCGGTTGTTCCAAGAGGGCCATCACGAGTGCCCCGGAGGACACCCTGAAGGCGGCCCGCATGGCTCCGTCCAGGTCCTCATAGCTGCCTTCGTCGATGGCGAAGAGTTCGTCCAGCTTGTAGAGGCCGCCGTGTTTGAAGAGTGCCTCATAGAGCCGTCGGTCGCTACGTTTCATCCGCCATGCGGTGGCCTCCCGCAGGCCATCGACCAACCACGGTGCGACCACCAGCGGGGTTTGCGGCTGCTCGGGCGGGCGTCCGCGCAAGGCACGCTCGTAGAGCAGGGCGGCGGTGGCGGTGTGCTTGAATGGTTCCATCTCGAGGCCATGGCTGAGATGCACATCCAGCCGCAGAGCAAAGCCCGTCTCGCTGAAATTGAGTTTCAGGGCGACTGATCTGGGCGGCAGCGGATCGCCCTGCTTGCCGTGCAGGAAAATCGAGACCGGCACCTTCCACTCGTCCTTTTCCCCGGTGAGTTGCAACAACTCGTCCTTGGCATCCTCGGCGATCATGGCCACCGTCCCACGCACCAGGCCATCAGCCCCGCTCACGCGGAACTGCCCGCTGCGACTCGTCGCCCGGCTCGGGGCCGGGGCCGGGGCGGTGGGGACTTCCGGCACCGGCACGGCTCGCGGCGGCTCCCCTGCCGGGGCGGCGGCGGCACCAAGCACAAACGCGATGAGGAAAGCCGGCTGCATGAGCGGAGGGCGGATGGATCAATGGGTGTCGGTGACGGTCTTGGTCGGCACCCGCGGGTCGAGCGTCAAGCGTCCGTCGTGGATTTCGATGCGTGTCATTTCCTCGAAGCCCAGGCGGAATTCCTCGGGAAACATCGCCGCCAGGTGCTTGAATGACGGCATGACCAGCAGCAGGAAGCCCTGCGGCACGAGCAGTTTGCCGAAACGCCCGCCACATTTGGGAAATGGCAGATACTCATGATACGGCCCGCCATGAAATTGAACCACGGTTTTAGCGCCTTTCTCACTCTCCGTCTGTTCGATTGTCACAAACATCGAAACGGTGAAGGGTTTGCCCATCACCTTGCGTTCCAGCACCACTTCCGCCCGGCCGTCCTCGAGGCGCACCCATACGCCATCCAGGGAGACCCGGTCGGCAAGAAGACCGCCCTGCTTGACTTTAAGCACCCCGAGCAGCCATTGATTGATCTCGCCTTCGGTGAGAGTGACCGGATAGGAGCGGTCCAGCGACGTCTGCAACATCATCCGGAGGTCCCGCCGCAACAGCGCCCGCGAATCCGGCGCATAACCCTGAATGTCTCCCAAGTACTGAGGCTGGGCCATGTAATGGATCGAGAAGCCCAAACCCACCGCAAAGAGCAGCAACAGGAGCACGATCAATCTGGGAAAACAGCCCCGCGGTTTCACTGCGGCTGGGGTGTTGTCATTCTCCTGGTCCTTGTTCTCGGCGGGCATGGCCATAGATTATCACAGTCCCCCCACCTTGCCTAGGCGATCTTGAGGCAGCCCCGGGCAGGGGTGCATGACAAAAATGTCAGAACGATCCCGTGATGCCGAAAGCTGGCGGGCGGGCGTCTCAAGGAGCGGCGGACTCCGCTCCGCCGTGGCCCATGAGGTGAGCCAATGAGCGGAGGGGAACCGCTTTTCCTTGTCACCTCATGGGCCAGGGCGATTCGGAGATCACCCCGCCGTGCAGCCGACCCGCAAGCCGGTCTTGGCAAACGGCGTGGAAGTGTCAGACTCGGCGCGAATGGCCGCGATCATCCCACCCCAGGTCCTGCTCAACGCGTATGCGCAAGGGGTTTTCCCGATGGCGGGAGCGGGGGATATCGCATGGTATCGCCCGGGAACCCGCGGCTTGCTGCCGCTGGACGGGCGGTTTCACATCCCGCACGGGTTGCAGCGTACCCTCAAGCGCCGGACCCTCGAAGTCCGTTGGAATACCGCGTTCCGGGAAGTCATGCTGGGGTGTGCGGAACGGGACGAGACGTGGATTGATGAGGTGATCTTGGAGAGTTATTGTTTGCTGCATCGGCTCGGGTACGCGCATTCGGTGGAATGTTGGGATCAGGACGGCTTGCAGGGCGGGCTCTATGGGGTGGCCCTCCGCGGCGCGTTTTTTGGCGAAAGCATGTTTTGCCGGAAGACCGACGCCTCGAAAATCGCGTTGGTGGAATTGGTGACGCGCCTGCGCCAAGGCGGGTTTGTGTTGTTAGACACGCAATGGCTAACGGACCATTTGCGGCAGTTCGGCGGCTACGAGATGCCGCGCAAACAATACGAACGGGCCCTGGCGGCAGCCCTGAAGGTGGATGGCGGCTTGCCCTTTCCGCTTGAGGCTTGAAGGGACGCAGGCATTCCCATGCTCCGTTTTCCCAGGACCCGCGAAATTCGGGGTGGCATCCCCGCCCGAACGCGCTAGATTCCGCTCGGCAATTCTCACCCCCCCTGCCCAGCCCCCTCCATGCCCTCCCCTCCCACCACCGAGAACCCCCGCATTCTGATCGTCACGCCGGAAATCACCTACCTCCCGGCGGGCATGGGCAACATGACCCAACGCATGGTGGCCAAGGCCGGCGGCTTGGCTGACGTGTCCGCCTCGCTGGTATCCGCCTTGTTTGAACTCGGCGCGGATGTTCATGTGGCCCTGCCGAACTATCGGCGGATGTTCCATGGCAAGGTGTTCAGCCTGCATGAGGAAGAACTGCAGAAGTATCATGAGGCGTTGCCGGATTCCAACATCCACCTCGCGGAAGACCGGATTTTTTACTATCGGGAGCGGGTTTACAGCGCCAGTTCGGATGAGGCGATGCGCATCGCCCTGATCTTCCAGCGCGAGGTGATCAATCACATCATTCCGCGGGTGCGCCCGGACTTGATCCATTGCAATGACTGGATGACGGCCCTGGTGCCGGGCATGGCACGGCGGCGCGGGATCAAGAGCCTCTTCACCGTCCACAACATCCACACCCGGCAGGTGACGCTGGCGCAAATCGAGGAGACCGGCATCGACGCTGCGGAATTCTGGATGAACCTGTACTTCTCCAGCCCCCCGTATGGCTACGATCATGCCCGCTCGCAGGTGCCGGTTGATCTGCTCACCTCCGGCATTTTCGCCGCCCACTACATCAACACCGTAAGCCCGCGCTTCCTGTGGGAAATCGTCGAGGGCTGGCACTCGGTGGTGCCGAACTCGGTGCGCTCCGAGTTACGTCACAAGCATGCCGCCGGCTGCACCACAGGGATTCTCAACGCGCCGGACGCCTCCTACAACCCTGCCACCGACGCGGCGCTCGTCCAGTGCTTCAGTGCCGCTGACGCCCGCGCTGGCAAAGCCGCCAACAAACTGGAGCTACAGCAGAAGCTCCAACTCATCGAAGACCCGAACGCCCCGATCTTTTTCTGGCCCTCGCGGCTCGATCCCTTCCAAAAAGGCCCGCAACTCTTCACCGACATCCTCCATCAGATCGTCTCGGACTACTGGGTCCATAACCTGCAAGTGGTCGTCGTCGCCAATGGTCCGCATGAGGAGCATTTCCATCAGATCGTGCGGGACTTCGGCCTGCACGACCGGGTGGTCATCGTGGATTTCGACGAAGGCCTCTCACGGCTGGCCTATGCAGGCTCGGACTTCATGGTGATGCCCTCGTTGTTCGAACCTTGTGGCTTGCCGCAGATGACCGCGCCGATCTATGGCTCGTTGCCTGTGGTGCATGCCACCGGAGGCCTTTACGACACGATCCGCCAACTCAACCCGGACCAGTCCACCGGCAACGGGTTTCGCTTCGATCACTACGGCGCGGACTCGCTGCGCTGGGCGATTGATCGCGCCATGGATTTCCACGCCCTGCCGCAAGACGTCCGCGACCGCGAAATCAGCCGCATCATGCGCGATAGCCTGCTCGAGTTCAGCCATGCGAAAGTGGCCAAACAATACATCGCCATCTACGAGGAAATGCTCGCCCGCCCGCTGGTGGAAAAGGAAGCCGGCGAAAAACCCAAGGCCAGCGCCCACCCGGCGGTGCCGCCAAACCCGCTGTGACCACCCGCCGCACTCAGGAACCGCTCCGCTTCTTCTTGCCGTCCCGGTCGGCGACGTTTTGCTGCCACAAGGGCGAGGGGGGCAGATCACTGGGACGGCAGATGATGATCCCGGCGTGGGTGCCCGAACCATTGAGATAATCCGTAATCGGACGATCAATGATCACCATGCGGCCCTTGTCTCGATCCGACGTGGCGTGGGTGAAATACGCCCGCCCGTTGATCCGCACGATCATGCCCACATGGGAGGTATAGGCATGCTGATCGGTGGTGGTGATCGCACAAATGTCCCCATCCTGAAGATAGGCCTCCACCGCCCGCACCTTGGCCTTCGGAATGTGGAATACCGGCAGCCGCGAAACCTGTTCCTCGATCCGTCCCATCGGCCCGATCAGCGAGGGGTTGGCCCGCAGGTAGCGATAGGCTTTCCATTGCACCGTCATCTCGCGGATGTCCCGGCGGAGGCGCACCGCCCCAGGCAAGCGTGCCGTGATGTTGGAGGCAAACCCGCGCCGCTGGTTGTCATGAAACACCTCCTCAAGCTGATGCATCCGGCTCAGATAACTTCCGGTGCAGATTCCGTTGCGATAGCGCTCGATCTCCACCATGTGAAGCATGTCCTGAGGCTGGTAGGGACCGGGCTGGTAGCGCAGCATCCGCGCGATCGCCAGAGCGTTCTCGTAGTACGTCCAACAATCCATTGCCGTGAGATTCACCACCGGCGATTCGATTTTATCATCCACCTCCAGCGTGAAGTTCAGATAGCGGGTGCCGACCATTTCGCGGGCTACCCGGATGGTCCGCTGGGCCAGCGGCAGGCTTCGCCAATTCTCCCGTTCAGCCTTGGCGATGATCGCCTGAAACTTCGCCTCGCCCTTGAAAACCGTGCCCATGGGCAACCGCGGCGCACTCGGCGGCGTCACCGTGCGCCCGCTGGCCGTGGCCACATAAACCTTACGCGTGCCGCCCATCGGCAGGCTCGCAAGGTCCGCATTCCCACCGGCGGCGAGCCACAGGCTGCCTAGCACCATCATCACCGTTCGGCCTTTCATCGCCACCAACCTAGTGGCTCATGCCGGAAAAAGCAACGGGCGTCTTTCCCGAGCGTCTTTCCCGGCCCGCCGCCGTCAATACCCTGCGGGATGTCTCATCACATGACCGGTGCCCTCGCGGGTTTGCGGTTTCCAGCGCGGACCGCAGCGTCCGCCGGGGCCGCCGGTATCAAGGCGCAACCCGGCCACGGTCATGAAGACATGGCCGCTGCGGATATAGATGGTGATCCATTTTCCCGCGCCTTTGTTACCGAAGCCAAAATACTCATTGGATTGCAGGGACCCGCGCATCAGCCCGGCCCCACGGAGCACATAGGAAACCGTCCCGGAACAATCGTAGCCGGAATCAAGCAACTTGGAATGCCCGCCACCCCACTTGTAGGGCATGCGCTGGAGGCGGTTTCCGGCGGCCAGCGCACGCTTCACCGCAGCGGGGGCACCTCTTGGGGCGTATGCGAGCCCGTTCTTCAAGAGGGCGGTGCGTCCCGGCTCAAACCGGTAGGACACCGGCTGCCGGGCCCTGACCTGACTGGCACAAGACACCAAGCCCACCGCAAGGGGCACGAACGCCAGGAAAAGCATGAGCAGACGTTTCACGGGGGCGAGTCTGCAGATTTCATCAGGATAATCAAACTATTTTTTGCGGCTGGCAATCCGGCAATCCAGCCATGCGACGGCCTGCGCCAGCGCACGGGCGCGGTGACTGAGGCGATTCTTCACCGCGTCGCCGAGTTCTGCGAAGGTCCGCTCGTAACCCTCCGGGATGAACAGCGGATCATATCCAAAGCCGCGTGCCCCACGCGGGGAATCCGTGATGACACCTTCCACGACCCCGCAAAAATCCGCCTGAGCGATCCCGTCCTTGGCCAGTACCATGGTACAACGGAAGCAGGCGCGGCGTGCTGCTTGGCCGGCCATTTCCGTGACCAGACGGGCATTGTTCTTCGCGTGATTCCCCTCCTCACCACCGAAACTCGACGACCACACGCCAGGGGCCCCGCCCAGCGCCTCGACTTCCAAACCGGAATCATCCGCCAACACCCAGCCCTCCACACTGCGGCTGATGCCCTCCGCCTTGAGCCTGGCATTCTCCAGAAAGGTGCTGCCGGTCTCCGCAATTTCCGGCAAATCCGGCAATCGGGTTGCATCCAACACCTCAAATCGGTCCCCGAGCATCGCCTGGATTTCCGCGGATTTGTGTGGGTTGCGGGTGGCTAAAATCAAACGCGGTAGTGCTGGCATGGCCAAGCACTACCCCCAATCCCCACCCTCAGACAAGATTTTTGAAACAATCCGCCCCGCTGGAACGTCATCCTTCACGATGAAAGCCGTTACTTACCTCGCCCTCTTCGCGTTATCCGCCACCTCGCTGGTGAGCAGCGCCCTCGCCGGACCCCTCAAGGGCTGGAGCGAAGACCTCGCAAAGGCCCTCGAGCAAGCCAAAACCGAGAAAAAATCGGTGCTGGTCGAGTTCACCGGATCGGATTGGTGCCCGCCCTGCAAGATGATGCGGGCCAACGTCTTCTCGAAAAAGGAATTCGTGGATGCCGCCTCCAAGAATTTCATCCTCGTGGAAATCGACCTGCCGAGGGGCGACCAGGAAGTCGCCAAGAAGAACCAACCGACCGCTGAGAAATACAAGATCGATAGTTTTCCCACGGTGATTCTCCTCGATTCCGAAGGCAAGGAATTCAGTCGTTTCTATGCGAGCGAACACCCCAAGACCGAGGACTTCCTCAAGCGCCTGGATTCCGAACTTGAGAAAAAGGATCTCGATTGATTGACCTCCCGAGCGTTGCCCAGCCCCGCCCGGTTAGATGCTGCGGCGGGGTTTTTCTTTTCAAGCGGGCTGCCATCCACCACAGTTCGCCCGCCTTCCGCCAACTGCTTCCGCACATGTCTGACAACCGCAAACCGTTCCCCTTCAGCGAATTCGAGCCCGCTTGGCAGGCCCGTTGGGAAACCGAAAAAACCTTCCGCACTCCCGGCCCCGGCGATCCGGGTTTCGATCCCTCCAAGCCGAAATTCTACGTGCTCGACATGTTCCCCTATCCGAGCGGCGCTGGCCTCCACGTCGGCCACCCGGAAGGATACACCGCCACCGACATCATCGGACGCTACCAACGCATGCGGGGCTTCAACGTCCTGCATCCGATGGGCTACGACTCCTTCGGCCTGCCTGCCGAGCAATATGCCATCAAGACCGGCCAGCACCCGGCCATTACCACCGCCGCCAACATCGAAAACTTCCGCAGGCAACTCAAGGCCCTCGGGTTTGCCTATGATTGGGACCGCGAAATCGCCACCACCGACCCGGCATACGTCCGCTGGACCCAGTGGATCTTCCTCCAACTCTACGGAGCCTATTATTGCGAGCATGACCACCAGGCCAAGCCCGTCTCCGAACTCGAAACCAAAGGCTGGACCCGCGAGCAAATCGACGAAGTCCGCTTCGCCTACGTCGCCAATACCCCCGTCTGGTGGTCGCCGGACCTCGGCACCGTGCTGGCCAACGAGGAGGTCGAAGAGTGGAAAGCCAAAGGCCACAGCGTCGAACGCCGCCCCCTGCGCCAATGGATGCTGCGCATCACCAAATACGCCCAACGACTCATCGATGAACTCGACACCCTCGATTGGCCGGAAGGCATCAAACTCCTCCAGAAAAACTGGATCGGCCGCAGCGAAGGCGCCTCCGTTAGATTTCAAATATCAAATTTCGACGCTGAGATTGAGGTGTTCACCACCCGACCGGACACGTTGTTTGGGGCGACTTACATGGTCCTGGCACCCGAGCACCCGCTGGTGGCACCCCTCACCAGCCCGCCCCAACTCGCCGCCGTCACCGCCTACCAAAATGCCTGCGCTTCCAAGTCGGACATGGAACGCGGCGATCTCAACAAGGATAAATCCGGCGTCTTCACCGGCGCGTTTGCCCTCAATCCGGTCAACGGCGAACGCATCCCCATCTGGATCGCCGACTACGTCATGATGGGCTACGGCACCGGCGCCATCATGGCCGTGCCCGCCCACGACGAGCGGGATTTCGAGTTTGCGCAACGCTTTGAGCTGCCAATCATCGAAGTGGTCTCACGGAGCGTGGGCGTCCCGCCCACATGTTCAAGGAGCGTGGGCGTCCCGCCCACATGTTCAAGGAGTGTGGGCGTCCCGCCCACGAGTTCAAGGAGTGTGGGCGTCCCGCCCACATGTTCAAGGAGTGTGGGCGTCCCGCCCACGAGTTCACCGTATTTAAACCCCGAACAGGAAATCCGAAAGCACCACTCGAACCAACTCCCGCACTGGCAGCAGAATTCAAAACTCTATTTCGTCACCTGGCGCCTGGCCGATAGCCTGCCCGCCGGGAAACTCCGCGAATGGACCGCCGAGCGCGACGCCTGGATCGCGCAGCACCCGGAACCCCGGAGCGCGGCGACTGAACAGGAATACCACGAAACATTCTCCAAGACCATCGATCACTGGCTCGACGCCGGGAGCGGCGAATGCGTGCTGAAGGACCCCGCCATCGCCAACATCGTCGCTGACGCCTTGCTTCATTTTGATGGCGATCGCTACCTGATGGATTCGTTCGTTGTCATGCCGAACCATGTGCATGCGCTCTTCCGCCTCGCTCCAGGACTTGAACTGGAAGACGTGATTCAGTCGTGGAAGAGCTTTTCTGCGAAGCGGATCAACGCCACGTTGGGCCGCGAGGGGGTTCTCTGGCAGAGAGAATACTGGGACCGCATCGTCAGGGACGGAGCACACCGGGCGAACCTCCGGAACTACGTGGCCAGGAATCCTGAGCGGGCTGGGTTGAGGGAAGGGGGGTATGTTCTCTATCCAAAACGCGTGGGCGGGACGCCCACACTCCTTGATGTGGGCGAGACGCCCACGCTCCTTGATGCGGGCGGGACGCCCGCGCTCCTTGAAGCCTTCTCCGAGCCCGGCATTGCCATCAACTCCGGTTTTCTCGACGGTCTCCCCACCGCTGCGGCCAAGGCCGCAATGATCGATTGGCTGGAAGCGAACCAACGAGGCACGCGCCGCATCCAATACAAACTCCGCGATTGGCTCTTCTCCCGCCAACGCTACTGGGGCGAACCCTTTCCCATCGTCTGGAAAGACGGCCACCACCACGCCATCGCCGAGACCGAACTGCCGCTGCTCCCGCCGCCGCTGGATGATTACAGACCCACCGGCACGCCCGAACCGCTCCTCAACAAGGCCCGCCACTGGGTCGAACTGCCCGATGGTTCCGTTAGGGAAACCAACACCATGCCGCAATGGGCCGGCTCGTGCTGGTATTATCTCCGCTATTGCGACCCAAAGAACACCCAGCGCTTCATCTCCACAGCAGCGGAAGCCTATTGGTCCGATGCCAAGCCCGGCATGATCGACCTCTATGTCGGCGGCACCGAGCACGCCGTCCTGCACCTGCTCTACGCCCGTTTTTGGCACAAGGTCTTGTTCGACCTCGGCCACGTCCGCACCCCGGAACCCTTCCAGAAACTCGTCAACCAAGGCATGATTCTCGGCGAGGACGGCCAGAAAATGTCCAAAGCCCGCGGCAACGTGGTCAACCCGGACGATGTCGTCAGCGAATACGGTGCCGACGCCCTGCGCCTCTATGAGATGTTCATGGGCCCGCTGGAACAGGTGAAGCCCTGGCAAATGAAGGGCGTCGAGGGCGTGTCCCGGTTCCTCGCCCGCGTCTGGCGCGTCGCTCTGGAGCAAGACCAGGCTGGCGAATGGCAGGTCTCCGGGAAAATCAGCGACACTACCTGCACCGACCAGGGGCTGCTCCGGGTCGTCCACGAGACCATCAAGAAGGTCGGCGAGGACATCGAGAAACTGAGTTTCAACACCGCCATCTCGCAGATGATGATTTGTACCAATGCCTTCACGCAGGCGGAGACCGTCCCACTCACGGAGTTCATCCAATTCCTCACCTTGCTCAATCCCTTTGCGCCGCATCTCACCGAGGAAGTCCACGCCCGCGTGGCGGCGGTTTTCAAGCGCCATGCCCCGTTGCTCTCGGAAGCGGCATGGCCGGACTACGACCCCGCCGCGTTGATCCGCACCGAAATCGAACTCATCATCCAGGTGAACGGCAAACTCCGCGAGCGCCTCATGATTTCCAAAGACGCCGACGAGGAAACCGCCACCGCCGCCGCCCTTGCCAGCGCCAAGGTCAAGGACCACACCAACGGCAAGACCATCCGCAAAATCATCTATATCCAAGGCAAGCTCCTCAACATCGTCGCAAGCTGAGGTCCGAGTTGCCGCCACCTTCACCACCCACCCCACCCTATCATGTCTGACCCACTCTTCACACCCCTCCAAGCCGGAGCCCTCCGCCTGCCGAATCGCCTGGTGATGGCTCCGCTCACCCGCTGCCGGGCCTCGGCCGGGCGCGTGCCAAACGCGATGATGGCCGAATACTATGTCCAACGGAGTGCCTTCGGCATGATCCTCTCGGAAGCCACCGCGATCTCGCCCCAGGGCGTCGGTTATCCGAATACCCCTGGCATCTGGTCCGCCGCCCAGGTGGCGGGATGGCAACTCGTCACCACCGCCGTGCATCAGGCGGGCGGCCAGCTCCTGCTACAACTCTGGCATGTCGGTCGGATTTCCGATCCGGTCTATCTGAATGGCGGGCTGCCGGTCGCGCCCAGTGCCATTGCCGCGGCCGGACACGTCAGCCTGCTGCGGCCCCCGAAGGAATTCGTCACGCCGCGGGCGTTGGACCTCGGGGAAATCCCCGGCATCGTCGAGGACTACCGCCGCGCGGCAGAGAACGCGCAAGCTGCGGGATTCGACGGGGTCGAGATTCACGGTGCCAACGGTTATCTGATCGATCAATTCCTCCAGGACTCCACCAACCGGCGCACCGATGCATACGGCGGCCCGCTCGAGAACCGCGCGCGTTTCTTGTTGGAGGTCACCGACGCCGTCGTCTCCGTCTGGGGTGCGGATCGGGTGGGCGTTCACCTGGCACCTCGCGGCGATACCCACGACATGGGGGATTCGGATCTTGCCGCACTCTTCGGTTACGCCGCCCGGGAACTCGGGAAGCGGAAACTCGCGTTCCTGTGTGCCCGCGAATCTTATGACAAGCCAGCGCTCGGACCATCGCTCAAGCAAGCCTTCGGCGGGGTTTACCTCGCCAACGAAGGATTCACCGCGGACACCGCGCGGGATGCGCTCCGCGACGGCACCGCCGATGCCGTCGCATTCGGAAAAGCCGCCATCGCAAACCCCGACCTGGTCGAGCGCTTCCGCCTCGGAGCACCACTCAACCCGCCTGACCCATCAACCTTCTTCGGCGACGGACCTGGCGGTTACACCGACTATCCATTCCTCGCGACCGCTGCGGGTTGAATCCGAATTCCGCCGCACCCCGCTCAATGCTCGCGGCAGAATTGCTCGAAGCGAGTGAGTCCTTCGTTGAGCACGTCCAGCGTGGTGCAGTAGCTCAGGCGGACGCCCTCGTCATAACCGAAGGCCACCCCAGGCACGGCCGCCACTCTGTAGCGTGACAACAGCTTGTCGCAAAGATTGAGGGATTTGAGGCCCATGTTCCCGGTATAAACAAAGAAGTAGAAGGCCCCCAGTGGCTCCACCACCCGGATGTTCGGAATCGCCTTGAGCCGCGCCAACATGAACTGGCGTTTCACGTCATATTCCCCGCGAAGATCCTCCACAAACGTCTGGTCGCCCTGCAACGCGGCCAACGCACCGTATTGCGCAAAAGTAGTCGCATTCGACACCGTGTGACTTTGAATCTTGTCAATCGCCTCGGCAAACGCCTTGGGTGCCGCCGTGTAACCAAGCCGCCAGCCAGTCATCGAGTAGCACTTGGAGAAACCGTTCACCGTGATGGTCAGCTCGCGGATGGCGTCACTGAGCGTGGCGATCGAGACATGTTGGGCGTCGCCATAAACAAGTTTTTCGTAAATCTCGTCGGAGAGAATCACGATGTCCTCACCGACGGCGATCTCACCGATCTCGCGGAGTTCCCGCGCCGTATAAACGGCCCCGGTCGGGTTGCCCGGAGAATTGAGGATCACCATCTTGGTGGCTGGTGTCATCGCTTCCTCAAATTGCTGGGCCGTCATTTTCCAGCCTGTGGACTCCATCGTTTCCACCACCACCGGCACGCCCCCCGCCAGCCGCACCATTTCAGGATAGGACACCCAGTAGGGCGCAGGAATGATGACCTCATCGCCATCTTCCACCACGGCGAGAATGGCATTGAAACAGGCCATTTTCGCCCCGGCAGTGAGGCAGATCTGTTTCGGCTCATACTCGAGATTGTTATCCGCAATCAGTTTGGCGGCAATGGCCTCCCGCAATTCGGGGAGGCCTCCGGCGGCGGTGTACTTGGTCCGGCCTTCGTGAATTGCCTGGATGGCGGCGGCCTTGATGAAGTCGGGGGTATCGACTTCCGGCTCGCCACCGGCGAGGGCATAAACCTCCTCGCCCTTGGCAATCATGACCTTGGCCTGATTGGTGATGGCGAGTGTGAGGGACGGATTAACCTTGGCGATGCGGGATGAGATGCTTTCCATGGGAGCGCGCTTGTGAGGTGGGGCTCCGCCACGCCGGGCGGAGCAACTGGGTGTGCGCAGCCCCGAGCGGGCGGAGCGCTGTTGTGGAGCATCCGCCCATGGGTGGCAAGAAAAATGCGGGAGAAAGTTCAGGTCGGCCGAAACTCAGCCGGCGCCCAATGCCGGAGGCAAAGTTGCCCTGCGCACAATTCCCGCCGGTCAGGCACTGCGGTGGGCATGCCGGGAACCCGCCCCGAGATGATCCCGCAGCTCATCACCCACGGCAAATTGTCAGAGGGTTTCATCAGCCTGACTGGCCATATTCCGCCCATCTTGAAATCGCCAACCATCCGTAAGGTCGTCAAGCATTTTTGGCAACGACGTCGATAACCCGGCCAAGGAGGCGACAGTCTGGGGCGATCTGGCAGACCCGGATCACGACGGCACGCCCAACGTGCTTGAGTTCATGACCGTGCGGGAACTGATGGTGGCCGATGCGGAACTCGGCCCGAAATTCCGGTTGGCGGGTGGCAAGGCGATCATGACGTATCGCGAAACCAAACTCACGGACCATGACATTTTCATGTTCGGAACTTGGTCGCCCGATCTGAAGTCCTGGCTCTATGCCGGCCTGGACGACGTTCAGGTGGCGGAGGAAGGGGATCATTACCTGATGGAAGTGCGGATGCCGGTGAACCGGCAGCGGCAGTTGTTCATGCGGCTGGAGCTGCTGCGCTGAGGGGCACTGCTTCCGCAGTTGGTGGACGTTCTAACGGAGCGCTGGCTTCCTGCCAAGCAATTTGCTTTTGGGGTGGAGGCCGCTGGAAGAGCCGGTGGCGGGGCTTCGCCGCGCCGATCGCCTTCGGGTGATCAGGGACTTGCGGAAAGGTGCCTGACGCATCCTGCGCCAGGCCGTCTCCAAGGGACACGGGACAACTTGCCCCGTCTCTTCCTCCATCAATCTGATTCGTTATCCGATCCCCTTCTTCAAATCCCTGACACTCCAAAGCAGGCCCGCCGCCGCGCAGCTTCCGCGCTCCGTCCTTGCGCGTCCCGCCGAACCGCTCACGGCACAATCGGAAAACCTCATCCACAACCCCCCGGCTACCGATCACTGCCCCGTCCGTGAAATACCTGACACGGCACTGCAGCATCTTGCCAGTCGCCACATCACGGCTCCGCTGCAGCCGATCCAGCTCCTCATCCACAGCCGCTTTCTTCATTCCCTTTCTCATCACCCTCACCTCAATTGGTCGCGTAGCGCAGCACGGCCTCGGGGCTGTGATCGGTTTCCCGGCAGACCGCCTCCACGGTATTGCCTTCGAAGATGAGCTTTTGAAGGATGATTTTCTTGTGGGTGAGGGTGGGCCCCATGTCGTGGATGCTGCCGCGGGTGGGCAGTGGTTCTTCATGTTCCTTTTCCCATTCGCGCCGGTAGGTGCCCACGGTGCCGGCACTGAGCTTGAGGAGCAGTGCCACTTCGGCGTTGGTGAGCACGCCACTTTGTTGGTAGGTTTGGGTGAAGAGGCGGGCGACGGCTTCCTTTTTGACCTCCCGGAGTTTTTGTGCTCGTGATGGATGTCAAGGTAGGCGTGGACGGTGGCCAGCGAGATGCCCAGGGCGAACGCGGTCTGGAGCACGCCGAAGCCGTGGCCGGTGCAGTAGATGGCGCGGGCGAAATGGTTGAGATAACGCTCCACGGCGCGCAGCGAGTGGTTGATGTGGCGGGCGACTTCCTGGGGTTCCTTGCCCTCGAGCCAGAGGCGGATGGCCACGCCCTTGTGGGTGAGGGTGGGGCCGATGTCTTTCTGTTGGCCGCGGGTGGGAATGTGGATGTCGAGTTGTTTGAGGGCGCGGATGTCGCGGCGGATGGTGCGCACGTCGCAACAGAGGAGCTGGGCGAGGTCTTCCTGGGTGAGCAGGCCGCCTTGCTCGCGGGCTTCCTCGCAAAGCCGCCCGAGGCGGTATTGGCGCAGTTTGTCGGCTTGCGGGACCTCTTTGTCGGTGGGGTCGATCAGGCTCAGTGCGACGCTGGTCATCGGGCAGTCCTTGAGGGTCACGCCGGCCCCGGCCTCGATCTTCACACCCGTGTAAAGGATCTGGCCGTGGCGCAACGGGGCGTTGCCGGGGGTGTCGAAGTAAACCTCGCGGATGACTTCGACGACGATTTGCGCCTCCCAGGGGCTCATGCCGGTGCCGCTGACGACCTCGTTGATCATACGCTGATCCTGGGTCTTGGCGGCCAAACGGCGGGCTTGCTCGGCGAGTAGTTCGGTGGTAGTGCTGTGCATGGTGCTCCAATAAGGAGCGCGTGCATTCTGCACGCTGACGGCCAGCGGACAGGTTGTCCGCTGGCTCGAATCAGGCGACAGAATGTCGCCTCGCCGACAGCCGACAACATGTCGTCGCTCCTTAACGGGCACCATCGATGCGAAGTTCCTCGGGAGCTTTTCAGCTTTTCAGCTTTTCGGTATTTACCCGATCCCCTTCTTCAAATCCCTAACACTCCATAAGGTTCCTGCCGCCGCCGCCGCGTTCCCGCGCAACTTCCGCGCCCCGCTCGTGCGCTTGGCACCAAACCGCTCCCGACACGCTCGAAACACCCCATCCACAAACTCCCGACTCCCGAGCACTGCCCCATCCGTGAAATACCTCACCCGGCACCGCAACATCTTGCTCATCGCCACCTCCCGGCTCCGTTCCAGTTGGGCCAACTCCGCTTCCACCACCTCCTTCTTCATGCCTCTCCTGACCACCTTCACCTCAATGCCGCTCCCAGCACCGCTCACTTCCTTCAACTTTTCCTCGCCTTCCGCCAACAAAATCATCCGGTAGTCCTTGGACACCTCTCCAGCCCAGTGCCGCGCATCCGCAGCGTAACCCTGGTGCGCCATAAGCGCCCGCACCAGACCTGCCCGCGCCTTCTTGCCATTGCCTTTCGCCCCCCCGCCCATCGCCTCGCCATAACTGCTCCAGCGATAGTCCGCCGGGTCCGTCACCATCCCGGCCCGCACCGGATTCAAGTCGATATATGCCGCCATCGTTCGCGCCGCGATGCCGTCTTCCACCAGCACGCTTTTGAAGCGGCTCTCCCACAGCGTGCCCGTGCGTTCGTGATGCGTGTTGAACCACCGGGTGAAGCGTGCCAGCAGGGTTTTCATGAACTCGCCCAGATCGTGCATCCGGTAGGTGTAGCGTTCGTGGATCGCCGCCGCATACGACTCGTCGGCCAGGCCGTCGCGAATCGCCTCGCGGGCCGCTTGCAACTCCTTGGCCACCAACTTCACCGCGTCCGCAGGGTAGATCTCCCTCAGGCGTTGCAGCAACTCCGCATCCGTCAGCCCGCCCGCCTTCATCGGCGGCACCTCAAGCAGAATGTGAACGTGGTTGCCCATCAGGCAATAGGACAGCACCCGGCAGCCCGAGAAATTCTCATACATCCGCAGGTAGGTCCTGAATTGTTCCTTGTCCTCCGCCTCGAATGCCAGCCGGCGCTCCACCACCCGCGTGATGCAGTGGTAGATCACGGGCTTCTCGGTCGAGTCCTTCCAGGGTGCCAGCCAGCGCGCGCGTCTCATCGGATTGGGGGTGGTTTGGTTGTTTCAATTGTGGTTGCTACGGGAAAAATCGGGTCGCCGACAGGAGCCTGGCGCATTCCGACAGAGGGTCAATATCAATCTCCAATTATTTTTCCGTCCCCATACCGGGAAAGCCCTTGGCGGTCAAAATAGCTTTCGGCTCCACTTTGTCAAGGACTCTTTTTGGATATTTTTGCCGGATGAATTGCCAGGCAACATGTTGCTGGCGTGGGTGAATTTCCGCTTTGGGCGGAGTCGTGCTTGCCCCGGCACCGCATCTGGGGTTAAAGAAGCGCATCAAACGTCGTTCTTTCAGCCTCCTTCTCGCCCGGCGCTATCTCAATCCCCGCCGCGCGATGCTGTCGTCCTTCACCTTGATCTCCCTGGTCGGGGTGATGCTGGGGGTGCTGGTCCTCGTCGTGGTGATGGCCGTTTATGCCGGTTTGGAACGCGATGTGAAGGGCCGCCTGCTCGGCTTCACGCCCCATATTCTCCTGCGCTACCAACCCGGCGGATTCGTCGAGAACTCGATGGCGGATTGGCGGGGTGCCGCCGCCCGGGCCAAAACGCTGCCCCATGTGCTGACCGCCACGGCGTTTGTCGCTGACAATGTCATCGTCGATGTGGGCTCGTGGCAGCGGCCCGTGTTGTTTCGCGGCATCGACACTGCGGACCCGGCGCAGGTCGCGGGCATTGCCAACATGCTCGATCTCGCCAATCACCCCGCGTCCTCCGCAGATCTCGGCATTGACGACCGGGTGATCATCTCGTCGCTCCTCGCCGAGCAATTCCGCCTCGAAGTTGGCGACAAGCTCCGGCTCTACTCGACCCGCAATTTTGAGGAGGTGATGCGGGCCTACAAGGTGACCGAAAAGCCGCCCGTGCGCGAAGCCTACGCCGAGGTTTGGAACCAAGCCACCGCGACCCTGGCGGCCGCCTGGCATGAGGATAACGGCAAGTTCTCCATCCCGCTCAAGGTCCTGCAGGCCGGGATTTACGACCCCCTCGACCGCATCCGCAACGATAACATCCGGCGCCCGGAACAAGAACTTCTCGAAGGCATCCTCATCGCCATGGAAACCGCGGAAAAGGATCCCAAGGCGGAGGTTTACCGCTTCACGGCCGCCACCAAGGCCAGCATCGAACAAGGCATCGCCGACCTCAACGCGAGCGATCCGGAAAAAATGGACGGCGAGATCCTCAAGGATCTCAAGAGCATCGTCCTGCCGAAAGAGGCGGTGATCAGCGGAGTCTATCAAGCCTCGCAAATGACCATCACGCCCGATCTGTTCGTGCCACTGCCGCTGGCGCAGGATCTGGCCGGGCTTGGCGACGCCGTGCAAGGGGTTGCCCTCCGCTTGGATGACCCGTACCTGGCCGGGCCAGTGGCGGCCGCGGCCCGGCAGACCCTTGGCCCCGACTGGTCCCTGCTGACCTGGGGCGAGCAATACCAGGGATTCTTCGCCCTGATCAATCAGCAGCGCGTCATGATGTATTTCGCGCTGTCATTCATCGTGCTGGTCTCCGCCTTCTCGATGATGGCCGTGATGTTCACCGTCACCATCCAGAAACGCCGGGAAATCGGCGTGATGAAAGCCCTCGGTGCCGCCCCCGGCCAAATCATGCGGGTGTTTCTCTATCAAGGCATGATGCTCGGCGTGCTGGGTGCCGCCCTTGGCGTCGGGCTTGGCCGCGTGGTCATTCACTTCCGTGGTGAGATTCAGGCCTCGTTCCGCGCCCTCCACTTCGACCCCTTCACGGCGTCCTTCACCGGTTTTGGCAAGCTTCCGGCGTTCAACGATCCGCGCGAACAAACCGTCATCGCCATCATGGCATTCATCCTGTGCTCACTGGCGGCCTTGGTGCCCGCGTTTTTCGCGGCCCGCAGCGATGCCGCCAAATCCCTCCGCAACCTCTGAGCCATGGACATCTGGATCATCCGCAACGGCGAGCAAGTAGGCCCCATCCATGACTATGAGGCGCGGCGCCGAATTGAAGCCCGCGAACTCGCCCGCGACACCCCGGCCTGGCACGAGGGCTTGGACGCCTGGCGCCCGCTTGGCGAGATTCCCCTGTTCAAGGACGCCTTCAACTGGGTCTATCTCGACGACCTCGAGACCGGCCCGTCCCATGAGGAAGAGGAGCAAGCGCTCCGAGGGTCCCCGCGTCCGCCGCCGCTGCCGACCGGGCCGGTGCTGGGGCGGCGCTTTTGGGCCCGCTGGCTCGACATCCATGTCTATATCGCCATGTGGTGGCTTGTCATGTGGGCGTCCGGGCGCAACATCGAAGCCGTGCTGAACAACCCCTGGATCATGGTGGCCCAGCTCATGCCATGGTTCATCCTGGAATCGATTCTCATCCACCGCTACGGCACCACGCCGGGCAAATGGTTGCTGGGTCTGCGGGTAACCAATACCAATGGCACGCCCCTCAGCCTCAGCGCCGCCACGCTGCGTTCCATCCTGATCCTGGTCGGCGGCATTGGTTTTGGTTGGAGCCCGCTCGCCCTGTTTTGCCAGGCCCTGAGCTTCTTCATCGCCAAGCGTCTCGGCAACCCCCTGTGGGATCATGTGGGCGGTCACCGCGTCCAGGCCAGTCCTCTCGCCGCCTGGCGCATCATCACCGTCATCTGCATGTTCTTCGCCGCGCTGCAACTTCAGATGGCCGTCATCGCCCCTTACGTGCTCAGGAATGCCGCTGAAACCTTCCCTTTCCTGAAGGAAGAGTTGCAGAAGAACCCGCCCTGGCACCTGCCGGAGAGGTCATAGGTTGGGAGCCCGTCGGCCAAGGCAGGCTGGATGCCTGTCCTCCTGCTAACCGGACCGGATTGGCCGCTCCGCCACCTTGCTCAGCCCTCGATCCGGTGTGGAAAGAACTGGCTGAGGTTGCCGGTGACCGGCGAGGGGTCGCCACGCACGGACAGGCCGCGGCATTCGTCACCGACCATCCACAAGCCCCACACGAAGTGCTTGCGCTCCGCCGTGAACAGGCCCGCGCATTGCTGATAGACAAGCGGCTCGCCCGGAGGTCCCGCCGCACCCTGCGCCACCCGGGTGCCGCGCTCCAGCAGCGCAACCCCGCTTCCTTCGCGTCCGAAAAACGGCTTTTCCACCCAGCGCGAGACGCCCTGCGAGCACAGCGCCTCCCGCGACAGCGAGGCCGGCAGCAACAACGGATGCCCGGGATTCAACTCCCACAGAATCGGCAGCAGACCTTTGTTAGACAGCAGCATCTTCCAGGCCGGTTCGATGAAACGAGCCCGCTCCTGGGCGATTTCGGCGAAAAACGCCTCCTGTGCCATCCACTCCCATGGATAGAGTTTGAAGAGCTTGCCGATCGGCAACTCGGCGGGGTCGGTAAAGCGGCCCTCCGGGGAAAAGCCGATCTCCTCGATGTCCATGAGCACCACGGACTTGCCCGCCTGCTCGGCGGTTTCGGCGAGATAGGCGATGGTTTGGCGATCCTCCAGATGGTCCCAGGCACAGGCGAAATGCACGGTTGGCTCGCTCACCGCCCGCCAGCGTTCCACCAGGGCCTCGTGGATGGAGTTGAGTTGGTCACTCTGCGGAAACGTGTCTTCCAGCCATTGCCACTGGATCACCGCCGCTTCCAACAGCGAGGTGGGCGTGTCGGCATTGTATTCTAACAACTTGGGCTGGCCCGTGCCGTCCCAGGCCAGATCAAAGCGCCCGTAGAGCGAAAAATCCGCAGCCAGCCATGAGGTCTGGACCAACCCGATGGCCGCTTCCGGAATCGCCAGGCGTGCCCACCAGTCGCGCCGTGCGATCTGCTCGCATGCTTCCAGACACAAGGCATGCAGCTCGCTGGCGGCATCTTCCAACACCTCGGCCGCCTCCAGCGTCAGCACCAGGTGCTGGTTTTCATTCCAATACGGCACCCCACCCGCGCCATGCCAGGTGAGACCCGCCGCCTCGACGCGTTGTTTCCAACCCGGGCGCGGGATGCGGGATTCAAGACGGATGTTGGTTTGCATGGGCTGGGGATCAAGTGCCGGAGGAACTTCTGCTGCTGGACCCGAATCCTCCGCGCACCGATTGACCGGCCTTGACGGGAGTGCCACTGCTGTGGCTTTGTGCGACCATCCGGCTGTAGCCGGGATTGGCGGCGGCGTGGGCACTCACGCTGCGTCGCTGGTCCTCCACGCCGCGTTGCCAACCGTCCACCTGGGAACCCGCCCGTTGGAATCCCAGCCCCGGATTGTAGCTGCCGCGATTGCCGGCAAGCAGCCAATACATCATCAGGGCACTGCCAAAACCGGAACCATGACTGGAATTGTTCGCCGTGGTGCCGGGCGTGCTCGTGCCCTGGCTGGCAAGGAGTTGTTGTTCCCGATCCAGCGCCGCCTCCACCTTTTTCAAGGCCTCCGGGGTGGGCCGACTGGCGGCCACCGTCGCTTCCGCCACCGCTTGATCCTGCCACTTGCCATTGGCAAACCAGCGCCCGTCTTGTTGGTGGCCATAGGGGTGCTCGAAAAAATCCCGCGCTTCGGCATGATAGTATCCCACCCCTGGCAAATTGAAGTTGTTAGCCACCTCCCCGTTCAGCAGCTTCGACTTCTGCGCGTCCAAGGCCTCGAGCTTGGATTGGAGTTGGGCCATCTTTTCGTCCTGTGCGGTGGCCACATACTTCCGCTCACACCCGGTCAAACCGGCCATGCCGCCCGCCAGAATGCAGGCCGTGGACCAACGGAGGATGCCGCCCTGGCGGATCGGTGCAAAGAAACTGCGCTTCTTCATGACGGAGTGGTTTAGCACGCGGCGGCTGACATGTCAATAGCCGTCACATTGCATAGCCGTCACTTTGCTTCCTGGGTGTGTTTCAGCACCAAGTCCAGGGTGAGGTTGGGTCTGGGTGCTCGTGGGGTGCCTGGTGTTTTGTTCCTGAGTGGATGCCTGCGCGGGTGGCAGGGGAGCGTTTTTCAGCGTTCCTGACACCACACCTGCCTGTCTTACAAATGGTCAAACAAGGTTTCCGATAGTTTGTCTGACACATAGTTTGTGCGCACCGACACCGCGCACCGCAACACCTTTTCAGGGTGCCCGTCAGTGGCAATGACCCGCTCTTCATGCGGCTGAAGGTGACGAGTCCGTGAAACGGAGCGCATGTGATCGGGGTGGCAAACTCCAAGAAAAAAACCAGACTCACCCACCCCGCTGCCACCCCCTGCCGAAAATTTCCAAAAAAAGTGCTTGGCAATGCGAAACGGTTGGGTAGCTTACCCGGCGGGCGGATTAGCCCGTGATTTCAACTTCACCCAACTCCCACCATGAATAACCACCTTGATTTCCCATGTTGTCTGGCCTCTCAAGCGAATTTGCAATTTCAGCCTGAGGTTTCCAACCGTTCACGCATCGACATTGGATGGGTCTGCGGCTGTGCGGCAGTGTTGCTGGCGGCGGCCCCAGTGCAGGCCGCCACGGTGACCGCTCCCTACACTCAGGATTTCCAGTCCTACGCAGCTAACGCATCCTTGGCGGACGAGGCCGTCGGCGGGACTGGCACGGTCAATACGAACACTTGGAAAACCGCCATCAGTGGCGGCAATGTTTATTACCAAAACACTTTGGATGGAAGCGGTGCCAAGGGTTTGGACTCCCTGCAGTTCAGCAACCTCGGGCCGGTGCTGGCGCCAAATACCGGCTTCAAGGTCTCGGTGCAAATCCTGCCGGTCACCTCCAGGACGACCGGCACCAACGTCACTCAAGGAGTCCGGTTTCTGGCGTCAACCACAAATACCGTGAATGACGCGTATGCCGTCGATCTCAATATCGGCACCACGAATCCGGGGCGCATGCGCCTCATCGAATGGACCGGATCCACTGCCGTCGTGTATCCCGACTCGGCTCAAACCGGTCAGCCCTTGGTGGCTTTCGACATTCTCAAAGCCTACCAGCTTGATGTGGTTGGGATGTACGACAGTCTGAGCAGGCTCTTGATCTCGGCCACAGTGACGGAAGTGGGCACGCCTGCCAACACGGTCACCCACACGTTCACCACGGGTGCTGCAGGCGCATTATCTCCCGATGCGAGCCCCCGCACTGGAAACTATTTTGGTTTCTACACGTCTTTCTCCGGTGCTGTAACCGAGGTGACCAACTTCGACAATTTCAGTGTCACGCTGGTGCCTGAACCGAGCACGCTGGTGCTGGGGGTGTCGGGGTTGATCTGCCTCCTGGGTGCCCGGCGGCGGCGCTTCGATCCGTAGCCGCAGCCATTGTGGTTGGCAGCGCCACGGTAGTCGGATGCTGCTGCGCAGCCGGTTTTGTGAAAAAGCCACCTCATCAAATCAATCGAAAGAACAATCCGTAAGATCCTGTAATCTGTGATTAGAAGCGCCTTTTTTCCTGCCGCGTGATTTTCACAAGTTGTCATGCGCGGCAGTATGTTCCCCGCCTCCCGCTCTCCGCTCCGGGCCTGGGTTTCGTTCTGAGCGGCCACGAAACGCCATCACCTAGCAATCAATGAGGATAACAAATCGTGCTTGGGCTCTGGTTCTGGCGGTGCTCGCGCTGGTTCCGTCGCAAAGGATTGGCGGAACTGTGGTTGTCACGCATCCTTACCGCGGCGTTACGCTCACGGTTCGCTCGGAAACTTCGCCACGCGTTGAGCACATCAATGTCGTACAGATCGATCTCACGACGCCCGGCTTGCGCTTCAGGGTGACGGATGGCAATGCGAACCAGCCCTCCACCAGCACGCTTCGTGAAACGACGGCGGCGGCGACCTTGAGCTACCTGACTTCCCAAAATGGGCAGCTTGCCATCAATGCCCATTTCTACCAGCCCAACAGCACGGATGCCAACCGCTGGGTGGTCGGCCTGGCCGCCTCGCAGGGGAACATTTATTCCTCGTTCGAGGGACCAACGCCTGCCACGGCCAACCCCGTGAACTCGCTGACCCTGACGCAGAACTATGCCATCATGACCAACGCCCCGGCCTTGAACATCGATGCACAGAACAACGCGCAGATCGTGCATTACGATGCGAGCTATCCGGACAAGAAGCACGTGCTGGAACCGGTTACCCTCTACAACGCCGTCGCCGGGTCGGCGCAAATCGTGACCAACGGGGTGACGAGCATCCCCACCTACACCCAGAATGCCGCGACCGGGTTGATTGACGGGAACGGTTGGTCGGCTTCCAATTCATGGTATAACGCCACCAATGCGCGCACGGCCATCGGACTGACCTCCGACAACCACACGCTGGTCCTCTTCACCATTGACAACGCCGGCGGCAGTGCCGGCATGACCATTGGTGAAGTCGCCGACATGATGAGGAATGATTACGGGGTTTACAACGCGCTGAATCTGGATGGTGGCGGCTCGACCACCATGGCGCTGCAAGACCCGGTTACGCGCGTAAGATCCGTGATCAACACCTCATCCAACGGTGCCAGTCCCCGGGTGGTCGCAAGCAGCCTGGTGGTTTTTGCTGACCCCGAAATCGCCGTCGAGCAACCGCCGGGCACCAACCTCACGGATGGCAGCGCAACCATAAGTTGCGGCAGCGTCAATCTGGGCAGCATGTCCAGTGCCTTCACCTTCATGGTGAAAAACACCGGTGCGGCCGACCTCACCGGGCTGGCCGTTAGCAAGGACGGCACCAACGCCGCCGACTTCACGGTGGGCAGCCTCGGTGCCGCCACCCTGGCACCTAACACCAGTACCACCTTCACCGTCACCTTCGCACCAGGTGCCGCCGGATCCCGCACAGCCGCGCTCCACCTTGCCAGCAACGATGCCGACGAAAACCCGTTCGACATTTCCCTGACTGGTACCGGGGTGGCGGTGCCCGAGATCGCCGTCGAGCAACCGGCGGGCACCAACCTCACGGAGCCAGCAACGACGCCGACGAGAACCCGTTCGACATTTCCCTGACTGGTACCGGGGTGGCGGTGCCCGAGATCGCCGTCGAGCAACCGGCGGGCACCGACCTCACGGATGGCAGCGCGAGCATCGACTGCGGCAGCGTTGACCTCGGCAGCGCGTCCGGTGCCTTCACCATCACGGTGAAAAACACCGGTGCGGCCG
>JAPLUI010000097.1 GCA_026397725.1 Verrucomicrobiota bacterium
GGGATGACGATCTGAAATTTGGGTGAAACGGTTACGGTTGCCATATCGATGCGGGTACCGTTGCACGGGTTCTGGATCGATGCAAGGAATATTTTTGGGCACTATTCCGGCCACGATAGCAGGATTCTTGGGAGCTAACGTTTGATGTGCGCCCACCGGCGCGGTTGAAGTGATGTTGAAATGAAATTGAAAAGCTTATGGCCGGTTGGTGCGCCACTACTTGTTCTGCATCTTTAATTCTCTTCAGAAGTATGGCCTCGATTCGTCAGGGTCAGGAGTCCATCCTTTGATTGCGGTTACCCAATCGCCATCATGTCCGGGAAACTTGATGGCGACACTCCACTCCACCCCGTCCGAAATGATCTCTGACGGAATGCAAATCTGAATCGTTGCCCATGGATTGGCGACTTTCAGTGGGTGGTCGTATTCATCGAGCATTCGCTGCGCAATCGCCAGGATCTCAGGCCAGAGTGTCGGCCACTCGTCGAGAATCCGCACCATGTTCTGCTTGGCCACATCAAATGCTCCGTCGTCAACTTCCACAGATAGCGACATCCGACCGCTGTCACCGCAGTCAATAATGCCACTTCCGCTCCAACCTCGCGGCCATGCATCTTCTAGCTTGGACATATTTGGTTTTCTTGCAGAACAGTTTTGTTCAATGACGTGCGGCGTTAACAATTGTTCAACGAACCCGTCGTTGAACAAGGGGCAAATGCAACCCGGACGGGCACTTCTCTGGGGGGACTGGTCATGAAAGGGTTCTAGTCCTCCATGGTCAGCCAGTCAAGCAGAAAATGCGGAATGTGGGGAAATATCCCGGGTTGAGGTGAATTGTTGGATTTCAGGGCAAATCGAGTGGGCTTGGGCCGCCGGCCCCCGGCCGCTTCATGACGTGGAGGTAAATCATGGTCGTTTCGACGCTGGTGTGGCCCATGAGGTCCTGGACGGTGCGGATGTCGGTGCCGCTTTGTAGCAGATGCGTTGCGAATGAGTGCCTCAGACAATGGGATGTGGCGGGCTTCGGGATGGCCGCCTTGGTGACTGCGTTTTTGAACTGGCGCTGCATGGAGGCCTCATGGAGGTGGTGGCGGGCGACCAGGCCGGTGCGGGGATGCGGGCAGAGAGTGGCCGAGGCGAAGATGTATTGCCAACACCACTCCTTTGGCGCGTTGGGGTATTTGCGGGCCAGGGCTTCCGGCATGTGGACCTCCCCGGCTCCAACCGCCAGGTCCTGCAGGTGCTTCTCCCTGGCAGTGACCAAGTAACCTTTGAGCCGGTCCTCAAGCGCCATGGGCAGCGGAACGACGCGGTGTTTGCCACCCTTGCCGTCGTGGACGGTGATCGTTCCCTGGTCGAAATCCAGATCCTTGACGCGCAAGCGCATGCATTCGATCACCCGCAGGCCGCTGCCATACATGAGCTGGGCGGCGAGTTTCCAAGGATCATCCAGATGGGCGAAAACAGCGGTGACTTCCCGACGCGAGAGCACCACCGGCGGGCGGCGACAGGTGTGGCCGTTGGTTGGTTTGTCGATGGTGAAATCCTCAATGCCGAAGACCTTCTTGGTCAGGAAAACCATGGCATTGAGCGCTTGTTTCTGCGTCGTCCCAGAGACGTTGCGTTCCAGCGCCAGATAGTTGAGGTAGGTGGTGATGGCCGGGGGACCCGCGTTCTGCGGAGTCTGTTTCAGACATTCCAAACAGAAGCGGGTGAAGCGCACCACCCAATAGACGTAGGTTTGCTCGGTGGCGTAGGCGAGGTCAGCGAGGCGGATTGCGCGGCGCAGGGCATCGACAATGCGGGCGATTTCGACGGATGTCTCGGGCAGGGGGACGGAAGGCTCCGCTGGCGGGGCCGGGATTACGGCGCGAACTTGGATGGCCTCACGGCCAAGCGTGCGGTGATCGGCCTCCAAGGACCGCGCCTGATCTGCAAGCCCGCGCCAATCGTAGGCGGCTGCCCACGGGAGGGCAAGGATCTCACGAGCCAGAATACGCACGGCGTAAACCGCTTGGCGGAATTGCCAGTCGTAAAGGTGGGTGGAGCGACCAAGGGCGTCGAAAAAGGCGGTGGTGGCATCGGCGGAACGATTGCCGCGGGCCTTGGTCCATGCCTCGGCCCATTGGACGTAATACTCGTGGGTGGTGGGCTTGATGGCCAGTGCGACGAGGCGCTGGAGGAAACGCTGGCGGGTGGGGGAGACAGGCAGCCCGTCCGACGGAATGTCTGATGGAGGGGTCATGCTTGGAATATCTGGTGTTCTATAGAACAGCGCAAGGAGAAAGTTGAGAAATGTTGCGGATTGACGCCGCACCAAAAATCACCAGCGCGATCAGGGATTTCCGGATCCTGTGCATCGACAAATTACTGGCAGCGGGGGTGGAGTGCGGAAAAACGACATCATCGAAACCACGCCTGGAGGATACCACATCAAGGAATGGATCAAGGTGCGCGAGGGCTTGGATGAACCTGACCGCCCGCAGGTCGAGGAGGACTCAGATCTCATCATGAGGCAGTTTGCCAGGAGACCGAAACTAACCCGGAGGCAAATCGGTGACGGCGTGAGCATTCCCAACCCGCGAGTGAAGGCCGCACTTGGCCGCCTGACGGATCAAAAACGCATCAAGCATGTGGGTGGCAGCGGCATCACCACCACCTATGAGATCATTCCCGCCACCTGATTTTGCGGCGGAGTTAGATGATGTGTCCCAGCGCCCTGAGCGTGTCGAGGATGGCGGTGATTTGGGCGCTGCGCTTCTGTGACTTGCGACCGAAGCAGGCGGCGAGGCGTTCGGCGTCATGGCCGACGGAAGTGAGCAACTTGCGCACGGCCACCACTTGTTCGGCCATGGTTTCTGGCCAAGCGGGTAGGGCGGATCGGCCCGGTCCGCCGTGGGATGGGGTTGCTTCCTCGTCGTCGGGGAGGGTGATTTCGGTTTGCTCGGCGGCGGGAGCGGTGGCGGCACCGGGGGCTTGATAGTCGGGACGCAGCCAGCGGATCAGGCCGCGCTTTTCTTCCGCCGCCCGTTCGTGGTTGAGCGCGACGAGGCGGGTGAGGAGTTGCTGTTCGAGTGCTTCGGCATCGGGACCACCACGGGCGAGGATGTCGGCACAAGGAGTGTGGGCGTCTCGCCCACATTCTTTCTCTCTGCTTGTGGGCGAGACGCCCACACTCCTTGAAAGGTCCTGCCACCCATATGCTTCCAATACGGCGGCATCAAGGTCGTCATGAATCTGCTTGAGGATGGAGACGAGGCCATTTTCGTGAATCTCCTTGTCCTTTGCGGTCAATGTTTCCCCGGAGCGGAGTTTTTCAAGGACGTTGTAGATACCGGTTAGAGTGAGATCGGGATGCTGCTCTTGCTGGCGCTTGCGGTGCGAATCGAGGCGCTCGCCAAGGTCGCGGATGCGCTGCTTGAGTGCGCCTTCCTCCAGGGCGGGGAACGGGAATGTTTCGAAGCAGGTGGTCTTGACGTAGACGGGAGTCGGTCCAAGTTGTGAGCCGATTGCCAATGTCCATGTGACGTGGCTAAAGGATGAGAGTACCCCAAGCACAGCGGAGTCCGCATGCGCAATGTTAACGAGCTTGTGTTCCGGCAGGACCGAGCCATCAATAAATACGAACACGCGATGCTTTGCGGTCTCGCTTGTCGAGATGAATCGTGGCAATCCGACGAGCATGCTTCTCAGCTTGGGAACCGATTCGTTGAAAAGCCACCAGTTGTCACGACGGGTTGTCCTCTTATTGTTGAGTCTTCCCGGTCTGACGTGGGTGTAAACCCATTGATAGATTTCTGGAAAGTTTTCGCGCACCTCGGATTCAGATAGGCCGAAGAGATCAATGACGTAATTCGTGCGGTTTCTTGATGTGAGGTCGCTCCCGTTAAGAATCAGCCTCAAATGCTTTTCGATTCCCTTGCGCCGTCCGTAACCGAGCAGATGAAGCTGGTCCGGCGGAACAAGAAATCCTTCACCCCCGCGAATCACTCCATGGTTTGCGAGGTCGGAGTTTGCTCTTAGGGGAATGCCGGAAGTTAGGTCCGCACCGATTTGAAGGTTGGGGGCGATCACACCCTCTACCCCCACCAGAGAGACTTCGTTCTCGCCGTCTTCGCGAGCTTGTTCGGTGATGACATTTTCGAGGATGCCGTCGGATTTTCCGGGTGCAACAACGGTCATGGCAATACGGACGGCAGCCGCATTGGCGGAATCGATCCAGGGGTGATCGGGAATGGCGTAGGCGAGGTGGAGCGGTTTTTTGGTGTCGGACAGGAACCGCTCCAACACCCGCCGGTTGAAGGTCTGGTGGATGGAGTTGGTGGTGATGAAGCCGAAGCGTTTGGCTTTGCCGTCGCGGACGAGTTCGGCGGCCTTGCGCCACCAGAACATGACGAAGTCGGCGGACTCGGGCACGTCGCCTTTCCATACCTTGCGCAAGGCCTCCACATAGCCGTCGCCAAGCGCGTCGCGCATGGGTGAGGCACCGATGAACGGCGGATTGCCGGTGATGTAATCCGCCTGCGGCCATTCGGCGCGGCGCGGGTTGGTATAATCAAAGAGCACGCGACGGGCGGACTCGTCGGGCACTTCCTTGCCGGTGATGGGATGCGGCTTGGTGGTGTAGCCGTTCCAGACCGTTAGGATTTCGCCGGATTGAGGGTCGCGGCGGGGAATGCGGGCGTCGTATGCTAACACCGCATCCTGTTCATAAATGCTCTTGTCCTTGGGCAACAGCGGTCGGTCGCCGGTGTCGGCCTTGCCGGTGGTCTTGCGCTGCCATTGGAAATAGCCGATCCACAACACGAGCTGGGCGATGGCAACCGCTTGCTGGTTGAGTTCGAGGCCGATGAATTGCTCGGGGCGGACGCGGAAGCCGTGCATTTCCATGCCCGCGTCGCCACCCAGGGCGGCGATGAGTTCTAACACCTCGGCCTCCAGCCGCTTCATGTGCTCCATCGTGACATAGAGGAAATTCGCGGTGCCGCAGGCGGGATCAAGAATGCGCAGCTTGCAGAGGTGCCGGTGGAAGGTGATGACTTGTTGGAGGGCTTCGGCATGCCGCTTGTCGGATTCCTTGCGCAGGCGCACCGCTTCAGCACCGAGTTGTTTCGCCTCGGCGGGAGCACCGGTAGTCAATTTTGCCGTGGCGTCGGCTTGCAGTTGATCGGCTTGGTTTTCGGCTAGGTGGGCTTCATCGTGAAGCGTGACGGCGGCCACGCGCACGGCATCCCATTCGTCGCGGAGCGGGCCGATGATGGTGGGGCGGATCAGGCGTTCGACATAGGCACGGGGCGTGTATTCGGCCCCGAGCTTGTGGCGTTCACGGGAATCAAGGGCGCGTGTTAGAAGCGTGCCGAAGATCGACGGCTCGACCGCGCTCCAATCTTTATCGGCGGCGTCTGTGAGCATGGCGAGTTGCGCGGCGGAGAGCGGCAGGGCGGTGGTGTTCTCAAACAGCCCGCCGTTGAAGCAGGCGATTTCCTTGAACAACAATGCGGAGAAGCGGGTGCCGGTGGCCATTTCCTTCCACAGCGCGGAGGCCAGCACCGGAAATCCTCGCGGGCTTTCCTTGACGTGGGCGAGCAAGGTTTTGAAACCGTCCTCGGGCAACAAGCCCACATCCTCGGCGAACATGGTGAACAGGCAGCGCTGAAGGAATCCGGCGATAACCTGCGGGTCGTGGCCATCCGATTCGAGAGATTTGGCCAGGACTGCGAGGCGTCCGGCGATGTCGCGGGTGACGGCGGCGGCGAATTTCGAGGGGTCGAGCGAATGCGGATCGAGCCAGATTTTGCGCAGGCGCTCGCGGATTTCCGGGCGGTGAAGGTCGGGCAGGGTGATGCGGTGCGAGACGGGATCGGGGAAGCGTTCGTATTGGCCGCCGGTGCCGGTGAACTCGGCGTAAATGTCGAGCGAATGGCCGATGTCACAAACAATGAGAAACGGCGGGCGACCCTCCTCGGCAGAAAGCGCGGTGAGGTAGCCGCGAGCTTGGTGGTAGGCACGCTCAAGGGCCTTGTCGAAGGCGGCAGTGCCGCGCTTGCCGTGGCCGGTTTTCCCGCTGGCAGCAGGTGCGACGAGAGTGGTAGCGAACGCGTTCTCCTCGCCGGGGGCGTTGGTGCCCTGTTTGCTTTCCAGCACGAAGGAACCGCGCCGGTAAAGGTCGATGAAGCCGGTGGTGGTGGTGCCGTCGAGACTCTTGCGGGTGATGGCACGCTCGAAGACGTAACCGTTTTGGGCGTTGTCGGGCGAGGAGGGATCGGGGCGCGGCAGGTCGAGCAGGGCACAGAGTTCACTCAGGAAAAGCACGTAATTGGAACGCTCGGCAGCCCCGGAATGTTCCCAGCGATCTATGAATGCGGTGATTTGCTCAGGGGTGGCGTCGGGCATGGGGCGGGCAAGCGGTTGCGGTCTCGGCGGAAGGGCTGCCTGCCGTCGGAATCGTGGATAGATTCCAACAGGTTCCTTACCCGGCGGCAAGCCCCATCCGATCCCATTCGTTCCAACGCCGCCACCACTCCCCGCCCCGCCATACTGGGTTTGAAATGCGGGATCAATCCGCTCATGCGCCACAAGCAGAGTTGGCGGCGGTAAATTTTGATGTGGCGGACGAGTTTCTGTTCGGTCATTCTCGGCTGTCCCACGGCAATTGACGCAATAGCTGGCACTGCCAGCACCGAGCAAGTCAAGCCTGCCCCCATCTTCTAATCAGCCCATGAGTGCCTTATCCGCCACTGAACGAATCCTGCTGGAAGCCGGTTCCCGGCTTTCGTGCCGCGAAATTGCCAGCCTTGCGCTTGAGCGTGGCTACTGGCAATCGAGTGGCAAGACACCTTGGGCCACGGTAGGAGCACAACTCTATACCGACATCCACAAGCTCGGTGCCGCCTCACGCTTTGTCCAGGTTGGGCCGGACTGCTTTTCCTTGAACCCGAGTCGTTCAAAGGCGTTGCCTGCTGTTAATCCCAAGCAGCAGCAGCATCAGGCGAAGGCGTTGAAGAAGCTCTCATTCACCCAGGCCGCCGAGAAGATTCTGGCCACCCACGGCAAGAAGGAGCCGATGCATTACCGGGAGGTCACCCGCAAGGCACTTGAACTCGGCTTGCTCGACACCGAAGGCCAGACACCCGAGGCAACGATGTATGCGCAGATTCTAACTGAAATACGGCGCTATCGGGTGCGAGGAGAACAATCGCGTTTCGTGCAACATGGCGGTGGCTTCGTCAGCCTAAGCGCGTGGATGGGTAAGGGGCTTGCCTTCGACATCGAGCAGCACAACCGGAAGATGCGTGCGGACCTTCTCAAACGGCTCATCGCGATGGGGGCGACCGAGTTCGAGCATTTCATCTCAGAATTGCTGGCGAAGGTTGGCTTTGAGGGATTGAAGGTCACGCCACCCTCAAAAGATGGGGGTATCGACGTGCGGGGTGTGTTGGTCGTCGGCGAGGTCATCCGCACCAAGATGGCGGTGCAGGTCAAGAAGTGGGGCAAGCAGAACGTGCAGGCACCGCAGGTCCAACAGGTCCGCGGAAGCCTTGGCGCTCACGAACAGGGACTCATCATCACCACCAGCGATTTCAGCAAGGGAGCACAAGAGGAAGCAACCCGCTCCGATGCGGTGCCGGTGGCATTGATGAACGGCGAGCAACTTGTCGCGTTGATGGTGGCACACGAGGTCATGGTGGCTCGACGCTCCCACGACATCCTCGAACTGGACGACGGGGCTGTAGGGGACGTTTGCCCCACATGACCGCTCACAGGCATCGCGGCATCTTTTGCCGAAACCCTGAAAACCCGGAAATTAGACCTTGATCGACGGCGGCGATATGGCAGATGTGTGACGGATGAAGGACCACGAAATCAATGACCGACGCCAGCCGAGGGCACGGTTCAAATCCCGGCCCGATTCCGCGACAGAATGACCTCCCGATTTCTGACGGATTTCTGACAACCAGCCGTTTCACCAGCCACAACCATGCATCACCCACAGAATCCAGAGACGCACGAATGCCCACAGAATCAACGCTTGGCGCACCAAGCACCATCGGCAGACCCTGCGGCGGAGCCGCAGGGAGCGCGGTGGTGGGCAAGGTGCTAGTCTGCCGCGGGCACCCCGATCTGATAGAACCCGCGGGGCTGAGTGATGGGGAGGACGAGGACGGCGCTGGGGCCTTCCGGCACCGCGACGGATTCCTCCGTCCACTGCTGCAGGTTGCCGGAGCTGCGGAGGGAGAGCAGGTGGTTGGACGGCTGTTTCAGCACGAGCATCCGCAGCGTGCCATCGCCCTGTGGCCCGAACTCGGCAATCCGCCCGTTGCGCGGCTGGGCTTGCGCGGTGCGGCTGTTGTCGAGGGCGAGCCGCGGGTCGGTGCCGCCGAGCACCTCGGCGAGATCCGACTCGCCATCGCCGTCGCTGTCGGCATTGTTAGGATCGGTGCCGAGGGCGCTTTCCCGGAGGTCCGTGAGGCCATCCAGATCAAAGTCCCGCCAGCTTGCGAGCGAGCCGCCGGGGGCCGCTTCCAGGGCATCGCTGAGGCCGTCCAGATCGCTGTCCGCGTGGAAGGGGCTGGACCCGAGTGCCATCTCGTAGCCATCGGAGAGGCCGTCATCATCGGTGTCGGGGTCGGTAGGATCGGTGCCGAGGTCGCACTCGGCCCCGTCTCCGAGTTGATCGCCATCGGTGTCGGCGAGGAGCGGATTGGTGCCGATGCGGGCTTCGTTGCCATCGGTCAAGCCATCGCCATCCGTGTCAGCGAGTAGCGGGTTGGTGCCATCCCGCAGCTCGAAAAGGTCGGGGTAGCCATCCTGGTCGGCGTCAGGCATCAGGGCCACCTGGTGGTGGTCGGCACCGGTGTCGCTGGAGCCAATGAGGCCTTCGGCCGGGATGATCTGGGCAGGCGGCGGAGGACAACAGGGCAGGCGGACCTTGCCTGCCTGCGGCTGGTCTTTGGGATCGCCCAGGGCATGGCCGGCGGGCAATGCCATCAGCAAAGCCACGCCGCTCGCCGTGGTGCCGGGGGGCAGCGTCGGCTCGCTGATGAGTCCGGTTTCATCTTCGGGGGTGGCCGGATCATCGGCTGCGGTCTGACTGGCAGGTTCATCGGCATCGGGCATCTTGTTGCCGTTGAGATCCCACCACACCGTCACCCCGGCGAGGCCGGGTTCAGTGGTCTGGCGGATGCCGTCGCCGTTGGTGTCGAGGTAGGCCAGGCCAACGGTACCGAAGGGGGCGACCGGCCCTTGCAGCGTGCGGTTGCCGAAGTCCACGCGGAACGGCGCCTCACCACAGCCGAAGATATCGATTTCGCGACATCCGTTCTGCGGGAAGGTCGGAGACATCGAGGCCGGGACGACTTCGCAAATGTGGGTGATGTAAACCGTGCCGTTGTAGGGGAAGTTGAGCGCGTAACAGCCATCGGGACCGGTCACGGTGCTCGGCTCACCCGGGTCCTTGATGCCATTGTTATTGAGGTCATGATAGATGGTCACGCCCGGCAGGAGCACCTCGCCCGGATCCCGGACGCCATTGCCGTTCTGGTCCAGGAACTTGCAGCCGCGAACGGTGAAGAAGCAGTCCTGCGGATGGGCGTTGCCGAAATTCACCCCGTCGCGCTTTTCGCCCGGGCTGAGATAGAACTGATGGGTGTTATTGGCCGGATAGGTGATGATATATCCCGTCGGGATCACCTCGCGCACGGTATAGACGCCGGGCAGCAGGCCGGTGAAGCAATAGTTGCCGGTCTCATCCTCGCAGGTCGCCGGATCGTCGCTCTGCGTGATGACCCACGGCTCGCCGCCGTCGAGTATCCCGTTGCCATTGAGGTCGAGATAGATGGTGACTCCGGCGAGGCCGGGTTCGCCACCGTCCCAACTGGCGTTGCGATTCAGGTCGTTCCATTTCTTGCCACAGATGCTGGCGCAGGCGGCCTGGCGCTGGCCGTCTTCGGGGGTCGAGCCTCCCTGGCTCGTCGTGTCACTGCCGGGGCCGCCGATGAGGATATCAGTACCGGGACCGCCGTAGAGCGAGTCGTTGCCGCTGCCGCCCGCCAGGTAGTCGTTGCCATTGCCGCCATCGAGCACGTCGTTGCCGGAGTTGCCGAAGAGCTTGTCATTGCCGTCGTTGCCCCACATGCGGTCATCGCCGTCGTTGCCGAACATCCAGTCGTTGCCGTCGCCGCCGTGCATGCGGTCGGCTCCGTCGTTGCCGAAGATGAGCACGTCGGTGGCCCCGCCGGCATTGATGTCGTCATCGCCGTCACCGCCAAGGACCATGTCGCTGTCGTCCTCGGACCAAATGCTGTCGTTGCCGCTGCCGCCCCAGATGGCATCCGAGCCCGAGCCGCCGTAGATGTCATCGTTGCCGTCGCCGCCCCAGATGAGATCGACGGCGTTGTCGCCAAAGATGCAGTCATTGCCATCCTGGCCGAAGAGCGTATCCAGGTGGGAGCCGCCATGGATGTTGTCGTTGCCAGCACCGCCGAAGATCATGTCGGGGTCATCATCGCCGGCGAGGCAGTCATCGCCGTCGTTGCCGAAGATGATATCGGGGCCGTTGTCGCCGTGGATGGTATCGTTGCCGTTGTTGCCGAAGAGGAGGTCGAAGCCATCGCCGCCGCTGATGGTATCGTCGCCATCGCCGCCGGAAATCGTGTCGATCCCGCTGTCACCGTAGAGGGTGTCGTTGCCGGCCTCACCAAAGAGGAAATCGACGCCGGCGTTGCCATGGATGACATCCTCGCCGCCGTTGCCGAAGGCGATGTCGAAGCCATCGTTGCCGTAAATGGTATCGCAGCCGGCGTTGCCGAAAATAAGGTCCGGCCAGTCGCCGCCGGAGATGGTATCATCATCGTCATTGCCGAAAAGGATGTCACTAAGCCCCCCGCCATCGATGACATCGTTGCCGGTGCCGCCGAAGACGAGGTCGATGCCGCCCTGGCCGGAGATGGTATCATTGCCGTCGTCGCCAAAAATGATGTCCAGCAGGCCGTTGCCGCCCAGCAAGGTATCATCGCCCTGGTTGCCGAAGATCAGGTCATCGCCACCTTCGCCGTCCACGGTGTCGTTGCCGTCATTGCCAAACAGGATGTCGAGGATCGGATCCCACTCCCCGTTGATAGAGTCGTCGCCCTGATTGCCAAAGCACAGGTCATTGCCATTGCCGCCGAAGATCTTGTCATTGCCCTGGTTGCCAAAAATGAGGTCGTGCGAGCTGATTTGGTACCATGCGTTCAAGTCGCCGTGGAGTTCGTCATCACCGTCATTGCCAAAGATCAGGTCGGGCCTGTTATGGCCATCGACGTAGTCATTGCCGCCATTGCCAAAGATCAGGTCGCTGTCGATGCCGAGGGGGTGGAAGGAGCTGTTTTTGCCGCCGAAGAGCTGATCGTCATCGCCATTGCCAAAGATGATGTCGAAGTCGCCGCCGCCGGTGACCTGGTCTTTATCCGCACCGCCGAACATGAGGTTGCCGAAGCGCACCGGCACGCCATAGACAACGAACAGGGTGCCACCGAGTTCACCTTCCATGATGTCGGCACCGTCGCCACCGAACATCACATCGATGTTGCTGTCACCGTTCATGGTGTCGTCACCGGCATTGCCCCATTGAAAATCAATGCCGGAGCCGCCCGTGATCGAATCATCCCCGGCGTTGCCGAACTGGAAATCCCCGATCTCATAGTTCACGCCCAGGATGGTGATGGTCGTGCCGCCGCTGCCGGCGAGCGTGTCGTTGCCGGGTGGCGCAAGCGGGTAGTCGCCGAGCATGAGGTCGGAGTCATCGCCGCCGTCGAGCGAGTCGTCGCCGGTCCAGCCCAGCATGAGATCATTGCCTTTGTCGCCGAGCATGATGTCGTTACCCGCGCCGCCGACCAGCAGGTCGAGGTCATCGCCGCCTTCGATGCCATCATCGCCCTTTTCGCCGAGGATGACATCGATGCCCGCGTTCCCATGCAGGCAGTCATTGCCCGTCCAGAAAATCGCGTCGCCGAAAATGAAGTCGGTGTCGTCGCCGCCGGAAATGTCGTCGCCGCCCTTCATGCCGAAGAGAAAATCAACCCCGGCATCGCCGGCAATCACATCATCCCCACCCATGCCGAAAATGAAGTCCGCACCGCCGCCGCCGGAGATGTTGTCATTGGCGCTGGTGCCGAACAGAATGTCGGTGCCGGGACCGCCGGTGATCGTGTTGGTCGTGGTGATCGAGCACGCCGGCAATGCCAGCGTCGCCGTCGGGGGCGCAGGCTGGCGGCCGGCTGGCGAACCGGGAGGAAGCCCAGCGTCCGGCGTGTCCATCGACTCCAACGCCGCCGAGAGCTGGCCCTCCAACGCACTCAGGCTGCTCATGATCGCCAGAATCTGGGCGTCGCACTCGGTGGCGGCAGCGTCGCCGATCGCTTCGGCGTAGGTTTGATAGACCGCCATGTCGGTCTGAAACGCATCCGTGCCAGCAGTTCCATCAGTCACCTCAGCGAGCAGGGGGGCTAAATTCCGGGTGGCGTCGGCTTCCAGCGCCGCCCCTAACGCATTGCTGTGGCTTGCCAGATAATCGCTCAGTGCCACCATGTCAGTGACGACGGGATCACAGGAGGCAGCGACATCCGCCGCCGCGCTCTGGCCGAGCGCTTCGAGCGAAAGCCCGATGTCGTGGGCAAAGACCAGGGATTGGGCGAACCGGGAGTTCCTGTCGAGGCCGGCGTCGCTGCCATCATCGGCAGAGCTTGGCAGCCAATCGAAGAGGCCATTCATCCGCGCTTCGGCCTGGGCGATCTGCTGGAGCACCGGATCCGCGTTGAACAGGGGCGCGGTGCCAAAGTAGGGAAGTCCCTTTTCAGAGATCCCCTTGTCGCCGGCGGGGTTCGGGCCGCCCGCGAGCGGGAGGCCTTTCTCACTGATGCCCTTGCGGGCCATGAGCGCCTCCGGCCCCTCCATGGCAATCTGAAGGTTGACGGCTTTGATTTTTTCCGCCGCCCTGCTCACGAGCGAGTCGGGGGCGTCGGCCACCAGGCGGTCGATCAGGGCCAGCGAGCGTGCCTGCACTGCCGTCGTTTTGTCGCGCAAGAGATCGTTGACCTGGGCCTGCGCCCAATTCAAGCGCTGGTCCATGACGGCCTGGGCTTGGGCCACCAAGGCCCCGCCACTCGCCTCCAGCGCGGGTCGGAGTTGTTGCCATTGTTTAACCATCGCGTCGGTGGAACCGGTCGCGGGGCCGCTGAGGGCGATCACGTCGTCGCCGTCGCTCCCGTCCACATTCCAGACGAGGGCCTGGTTGAAGGGCATGGCGGGCGAGTCGTGGACGAGAAACCGGTCACTCCCTTCATAGAGGGCCACCTGGCACTCCCTAAGCGCCAGGCGCTGGGCGTCGGTGAGATGGAAGATGACGGTCCCACCGCTCAGAATGTCGGCGTCGCCGCCGGGGCCGCCGGGGCCGCCGGGGCCGCCCGCGTCGGAGAACCGGATGTCCACCACATCGTCTTGCGGCGTGCCCGTGATGGTGAGCAAACTGCCATCAAAGCTCAAAATCGCCTGCACCTGACCCACCTGGGCCAGGGCAGAACCAGCCCCCAGTGCCAGCGTGCCCAGCGCCAGCAGCAAGCGACGCGCAAATTTCGGTTTCAACTCGCAGGACTTCGCTTTCCCGGGCAACGGCGCATGATCATGCCAGGATGCGGACAAATATGTTTGATGTTTCATGATGTTGACAAATGGGTGCTTGATGCAGGATGTGGTGGTGGATCTCAGGTGCCGAATGACGGTTTTCACTCGGCACTCGAAACCCGGTATCAGAGGATAGGCGGTATGGCAAGAAAAAGTTTTCTTTTTTTCTCAAAAAAGATTTTTGGGGTGGGGTGAGCCGCACTCACGGCGGCGAAAAGCCGGATTTTCCGTGCGGGGGTGCATGAGAAGAAAGTCCGAACGAGCCTGTGATGCCGGAAACTGGCGGGCGGGCGTCTCAAGGAGCGGCGGGTTCCCAGCCGCCGTTGCCCATGTTGAGCCAATGAGTGGAGGAAATCCGCTTGCCATGGTCCGCTCATGGTCGTGGGCGGTGTGGAGATCGCCCCGCCTTGACATTCTTGTCATGCACCCGGCTGCCGTGCGGGTGGGAAATTTTCCGGGAAAATTCCGGGCTTGACTCACAGGTAAGGCGGTGATTTTTTCCAAGGAACCTGTTCCTCGCGTGTCGGTATGCTCGGAGGCACGCATCCGTGCCGCTTGTTGCATGTCGGCCTCGCCCGGCGGCAGTGAGTTCCGCATCCCTAACCAATCCCCCTGTCATGAAACTTCGCCCGTTGTTTTCCACCGTGTTTGCCGCCGCCGCCCTGGCCGCTTGCTTCGTCGTCCCGCCCCTTCTTCGCGCGGAAAATGAAATCGGCTTCATCGAGCGCTTTGCCCTTGCTGCCGACCGCGACAAGGCGCTCGGCGAACTCGTGCCCGGCAGCGAGGACTACTATTTCTTCCATTGCCTCCACTACCAAAGCAGCCGCAACGAGGCGAAGTTCAAGGAGTTCATGGGGCAGTGGCGGCAGCGCTTCCCCGACGAAAACGCCCGGCGCCGGATCATCGAGAACCGCCAGGCGCTGCTCGACTACGATGCCACCCCCCAACAAACGCTCGACTACCTGAAGCGCCAACTCGGCGTGACCCACCACCACCAGCAGGAGGTCCGCGACCAGAAGCCGAACCTGCCAAGTGCGCTCGATCCCAAACTGGTGAGCCGCGACGTGTTTGAACGGATCGCCGTCACCCACGATCAGGGACTGGGCAGCCTGTCGCAAACCGCCCTGGAAACGTTGGTCCGCAACAAGGTGGCGCTCAGCCCGCAGCAACGCCGGGCGCTGCTCTCGAAACTCCAGCGGCCCGATGTGCCCAACCTGCCCGAACTCATCATCGCCGACATCCAGACGCCGGAATCGCGCAACTTCGGCGAGTTCGGCATCCATCGCGCATTGCTGCCCGCCCAGCTCGACACCCTCGTCAAGGCAATCCCGGCCCTCGCCAAGAACGATGCCTTCGTCCAGACCCGTTTGCGCAAACTCGCCCCGTCGCCCGATGTGGACGTCGCCTTCGACCCGGTCGAGCGCGAGGCCTGGTTGGAGCGGCTGTGGGCCTACGCCAAAACGCTGCCGCCGGCTTTCAACACGCTCAAGGCGCAGCTCCTCTATCAACGACTCGACCATGATCGCGGCAAGGGCGTCTATGACCAAGCCCGCTTCCTCGAATACCTCAAGCTGCCACGCGGCTTCGGCTATGTGAACCCGAAATGGTTGGAAAAGCGTGCCGAAGCGCATGACCCTCAATGCGATCTGAATGTCGATCTCAGCGCCGCGTTGATTGTCCACCGGCCGATCCCTAACGACGAACCGCTGGTGCGCGAGTATTTCCTCGCCCTGTTCGACCAGGCCGCCAAGGCGAATCCGGCGGACCTCGGTGAGAAAATGATGGCTCCCTACACCGACTATGTGTTAGACTCCTGGCTCCGGCCGATCCTCGCGGAAGCGCTCATTGTCGGCGGCCATGGCAATGCCGAGCGCTGGGCCTCGCTGCTCGACCCGACCGCTTTCCAAGCGCTCAAGGAGCGGGTGGACATCGAGTTTCCGGCGACCAATCCGCAGTTGTTCCAACCGGGCGAAACCGCGCAGTTCGAGGTGGTGGTCAAGAACACGCCCAAGCTCATCGTCAAAATCTATGAACTCAACGCGCTCAACTTCTTCCTAACGCAAAAGCGCCAGCTCAACACCGACCTCAACCTCGACGGCCTGGTGGCTCCTTCAAGTTCCCCGAACTCAAGGGCCAGCGCGGTGCCTGGATCATCGAGTTCATCGGCACCGGCCGCAGCAGCCGCGCCTTGGTGCGCGTCGGCCAATGGCAGGTGCTCCAACAAACCGGCCCGGCCGGCGACCTGTTGCTCGTGCTCGATGAAAAAGCCGAGCCGGTCAAGGATGCCGTGGTCTGGCTCGACGGCCGCAAGTGTACCCGCGATGAAAAGCTCGAGCGCATTGTGGTGCCCTTCACCAAGCAGCCGGGCCTGCGGCAACTCGTGGTCAGTGATCCGGCGGGCACCTTCGCCACCCTCACCCAGTTCGACCATCACGCCGAGGAATACCGGCTCGACGCCCAGTTCCACCTCGAGCGCGAGCAGTTGTTAGCCCGACGCGACGCCACCCTCGCCGTGCGCACCGCGCTCATGCTCGGCGAGTCGCACCTCGACCCGGCGCTCGTCACCGAACCGAAACTCACCATCACCTCGACCACCCTCGACGGCATCGCCACCACCCGCGAGGTCAAGGACCTCAAGCTCAGTGCCGGCAGCGTGCTCACCCACACCCTCAGCGTGCCCGAGCGGCTCGCCCAACTCACCGTCACCCTGACCGGCAAAATCGAAGTCCTCAGCGCCGGCGGCGAAAAGCGCGACCTCAGCGCCACCCGCACCTGGACGCTCAACGGCATGGACAAGACCGACGCGACCAATGACGGGCACCTGTCGAAGTTCGCGGGAAGTTATGTGTTTGAGTTGTTAGGCAAGAACGGCGAGGCGGTGGCGGACCAGCAGGTCGTCTTCAACTTCCGCCACCGCGGGTTCGCCAACCCGCAAAACGTGGCGCTCAAGTCCGACGAGCAGGGCCGCATCGCGCTCGGCACGCTGCCCGGCATCGTCAACGTCCAGGCGAAATCACCCAACGGCCGCGAGTCGAGCTGGGACCTCGATGACAACGAACGCACCTGGTCGTCAGAACTGCATGCCGCCGCCGGCGAGGTGGTGCGGGTGCCGTGGATAGGCCCGCCGGCCGAGCTATCCCTGCTCGAAGTGAAGGCCGGCACCTTCACCGCCGATCATGCCGCGCGGCTCGCGCAGAAGGACGGCTTTATCGAAATCACCGGCCTAACCCCCGGCGACTACTCGCTGCGGCTGCGCGGCGACGAGCGGGATTTTTCGATCCAGGTGACCGAGGGCAAACAAATTGCCGGCTGGTTGTTAGGCAAGCACCGGAACCTGGAACTCAAGAACACCGCGCCGTTGCAAATCACCGGCGTCACCACCGACAAGGGCGTCGTTGCCATCAAGCTGGCCAACGCCACGGTGTTCACCCGCGTCCACATCGCCGCCTCGCGCTTCGAGCCGGGCAAGGGGATTTTCGCCGGGCTCGGCGGCTTCGCCCGCTTCGGCGTGGCTTCCGGCACCCCCGCCAAGAATCCGAACCTGTTCGCCGCCGGCCGCCAGATCGGCGACGAATACCGCTACATAGTGCGGGACACCGGCCTCGACGAACTTTCACTCAAGGCGATGCAACAAGCGGGCATGACTGCCGGCGGCAGAGGCGGCGGCTTGGGCAGCGCCAAGCAGGAAGCGGCACCTGACAAGTCCGCCGCAGGCCCCGGCGGCGCGGCGGCCGAAACCAACCTCGATTTCCTCGCCGCGAGCGAGCCCACCATCTATAACTTGCTGCCCGACAAGGACGGCGTCGTGCGCATCGACCGCAAGGCGCTCGGCGACCGCCAACACGTCCAGGTCTATGCCGAGGATCTAACGAACGCCGCGTGGCAGTCGTTCGCGCTGCCGGAAGTGCCGACCAAGTTCGCCGACCAGCGGCTCGCCCGCAACCTCGACCCGGTGAAACCGTTCACCCAGCGCAAGGAAGTCACCGTGCTGGAAAAAGGCAAGACCCTCACGCTGGCCGATATTCTAACCAGCGAGCTGGAGACCTACGACACGCTCGGCAGCGTCCATGCGTTGTTCACCACCCTCAGCGGCGACGCCAACCTCGCCAAGTTCGCCTGGGTCCTGCAATGGCCGCAACTCAAGGACGCCGAAAAGCTCGCCAAGTATTCCGAGTTCGCCTGCCACGAGTTGAACTTCTTCCTCGCCCGCAAGGACGCCGCGTTCTTC
>JAPLUI010000418.1 GCA_026397725.1 Verrucomicrobiota bacterium
AGGACGGCACCAACGCCGCCGACTTCACGGTGGGCAGCCTCGGTGCCGCCACCCTGGCACCTAACACCAGTACCACCTTCACCGTCACCTTCGCACCAGGTGCCGCCGGATCCCGCACGGCCGCGCTCCACCTTGCCAGCAACGATGCCGACGAAAACCCGTTCGACATTTCCCTGACTGGTACCGGGGTGGCGGTGCCCGAGATCGCCGTCGAGCAACCGGCGGGCACCAACCTCAGCGCCGGCAGCGCAAGCATCGACTGCGGCAGAGTCATTCTCGGCAGCACGTCCGGCGCCTTCACCATCACGGTGAAAAACATCGGCACGGCCGACCTCACCGGACTGGCCGTGAGCAAGGACGGCACCAACGCCGCCGACTTCACGCTGGGCAGCCTCGGGGCCACCACCCTGGCCCCTAACACCAGCACCACCTTCAGCGTCACCTTCGAGCCCGGGGCCGCCGGATCCCGCACAGCCGCGCTCCACCTTGCCAGCAACGATGCCGACGAGAACCCGTTCGACATTTCCCTGACTGGTACCGGCATCACGGCCTTCCAAGGGTGGATGACGGCAGCCGGGGTGCCACCGGATCAGGCTGGCCCGGAACAAATGCCGCAAGGAGACGGGATCCCGAATCTGCTGAAATTCGCCTTCAACATGGATCCGACCAAGCCGGATGTCCGCGTGTTGACCGTCGGGGCGGATGGGACGGCAGGGTTGCCGGGTGGGGCCGTGGTGGGCGGCGTGTTCCGCATCGAGTTCCTCCGCCGCAAGGCGCTCACCAATCCTGGCATCACCTACCAGACGGAGTTTTCCTCGAACCTCGTCAGTTGGGTCGATCTAACCCTTTTCGCGGTGGCGACGTCGATTGATGAAACTTGGGAGCGGGTCGTGGTGGATGATCCTTACTCATGGGTATCCAAACGCTTCGGACGCATGAAGGTCGTGCTGGTTCCTTGAACACACAGTTGTCGCAGCACAGCAGCCCGCAGTGGCCACCAAGTTCACACAAGCGGCGCTTTACATTGCCCCTCGCCCGGCGCAAAGTCCGTTTTTCCCGCATCCCCCCAAACGCCATGCAACCAAGAGCCAAGCAAGCACCGTATCAGACCCCCATCCATCGCCGTTCGTTCATCAAAGGCATCCTCGAAGCGGGTGCGTGTTCCATCGTCGCGTCGAACCCGCTGTTAGCCCAGTCCCGCAAGGGCAAGGCGACGGCGGGCGACAAGGTCAGACTCGCGTGTTGCGGCATCGGCAATCGCGGCAAGGACGTTGTCCTGGCCCTGCATGCCACCGGGCTCTGCAAGATCGTCGCACTTTGCGACGTGGACATGGGCGCACCGCATACGCTCGAGGTCCTGAAGAAATTCCCGGACGCCCCGCAGTTCCAGGATTTCCGGAAAATGCTCGACAAGCTGGGCAAGGACATCGATGCGGTGAGCATCGGCGTGCCGGACTTCGCGCATTTCCCGATCGCGATGCTGGCGATGTCGATGGGCAAGCACGTCTATGTGGAAAAGCCGATGGCCCACACGTTTCAAGAGGTGGAACTGATGATGCAGGCGGAGAGGAAATACCAGGTCGCCGCACAAATGGGCAACCAGGGCCACTCCGAGGGCAACTATTTCCAGTTCAAAGCCTGGACCGAGGCCGGCATCATCAAGAACGTCACCAGGATCACCGCCTTCATGAACAGCGGCCGCCGCTGGCACGGCATGAAAGTGTCCGGACTCCTGCCCGCACAACCGGTCCCCGCCTCCCTCGATTGGGAGACCTGGCTCGGAACGGCCCAATTCCATGCCTATAACAAAGGCTACACCAATGGCGACTGGCGCTCGTGGTTCGATTTCGGCAACGGCGCGCTGGGCGACTGGGGCGCCCATATCTTCGATACCGCGCACGAGTTTCTCAAGCTGGGCCTGCCCGAGGAAATCAATTCGTTGAAGGCCGACGGCCCTAACGAATTCATCTTCCCGCAAGCCTCGACCCTGTGCTTCAAGTTCCCCAAACGCGGGCCAATGCCGCCGGTGGAACTCACCTGGTATGACGGCGTGAAAAACCTGCCGCCGCTGCCAGATCAATTCGGCGACGCCGTGGTGGATCCTAACATTCCGCCACCCACCGCGGGGAAAATCGAAACCAAGGCCATGGCGCAGGGCAAGGTGATCTACGGCGAGGGTCTGACCTTCAAGGGCGGCACCCACGGCGCCACCCTGCAGGTCATCCCCGAGGCCAAGGCCAAGGAAATGGCCTCCAAGCTCCCGCCGGTGCCGCCAAGCCCTTCCAATCATTTCGCGAATTTCCTGCTCGCCTGCCAAGGCCAGGAAACCTGCCGCTCATCGTTCGCCGTGGCCGGCCCGCTCAGCCAGGTGATGGTGCTCGGCGTCATCGCCCAGCGCGTCAATGCCCAGCTCAAGTTCGATCGCGCCACCAGCCAGATCACCAATCACCCAATCGCCAACGCCCTGCTCGTCGGCCCGCCGCCGCGCAAGGAATGGGAGCAATTCTATAAGTTGTGATCGGAATGTTGGAATTCTTCGGAGTGAGGAATAGTGTAGCCGCAGCAAGCGCCGGGCAATCGTCCGGTCCGTCATCAAGTAAGCATGGACGCGGCTGTGACAATTCTTGGTCTAACTTGATCATTGAATGTTGGAAGTTGAATGTTGAATGTTGAATGTTGAAATCTTCGGCGTGCCTCATGGGAACCCCGCAGCTCTAACGGTTTAGCCAAAGCGGGGTGGCGGGCTGCGCCCTTCCCACCGCACTCCAGACTTTGGCTGCGCCTGGGCAGGTGAAGGTATGGACTGCGGTGGGAAGCCCAGCGCCACACCGCTGTGGCTAAGTCACGAAAATTGTTGCTGGAAGTTTCCCGCTTGCGGCATTAGACCATGCCGAGCCCGCATGACCAGCCACACCGCGCCACTCACCCCAGCCCAGGTGGAGACCCTCCGCCAGGTGCTGCGGCGCGATGGATTCGACTTCGAGGCCAAGGAGCATGCCTTGTTTGCCGCCCGCAAGGGCCACCTGATGGTCACGGTCTATCAGAAAGGCCCGAAGGTTCTCATCCAGGGCAAGGACACCGGGGACTTCATCCGCTTCACCTTGGAGCCGGAGATTCTTGGCGAGGCCCGCCTCGGCTATGAGGAAATCCTCCAACCGGATCTCTTCGAGCCGCACTTCGGCATCGATGAGAGCGGCAAGGGCGACTTCTTCGGTCCGCTTGTCATCGCCGGTGCCTATACCGATGGCACCATCACCCGCCACCTGATGGACGCCGGCATCATGGACTCCAAGCGCATCGGCAGTGCCGCCCGCATCCGCCAGCTCGCCGCGATGATTCGCGCCACTCCCGGTTGTCGCACGGAAGTCGTCGCCATCGGCCCGGAGCGATACAACGCCCTCTATCAATCCTGCGGCAACCTCAACCAACTCCTGGCCTGGGGACATGCCAAGGTCATCGAGAACCTGGCCGCCGCCATGCCCCACTGTCCCCGCGCGCTCAGCGACCAATTCGCCAAGCCCCAGGTCCTCCAGCGTGCCCTCCGGCACCAAGGTCTCACCCTCACCCTCGACCAGCGCACCAAGGGCGAATCCGATATTGCCGTGGCCGCCGCCTCCATCCTCGCCCGCGAGCGCTTCATCGATTGGATCGACAAGACCTCCACCGCCTGCGGGATCAGGCTCCCGCTCGGGGCTGCTGACGCCGTGATCCAAGCCGGGCGCGAGCTCATCGCCCGCCACGGCCCGGACGCCCTGGCCAAGGCCGCCAAGCTCCATTTCCGCACCACCCACCTCATCCTTGGGACCCCGCCGCCCGGGGAATATCCGCCTTGATTTTTCTTGCAGGCGCAAAAAATCGCGGCCTCATCCGTGATTTTTTGCGCGACAAATGCCGACGAATCGGTTTCCAATGGCTTGGCACTTCCGCCGCTCCATCCCCTCTTTCCCATGGCCACCATCACCAAACGCGAACTCACCATCATCATCACCGAGAAAATCGGGGCCAAGGGTATCGAAATTGCCCAGCAAGACGTTTCCGAAGTCATCCAAACGCTCATTGATGAAATCACTGACATCCTCGCCTGCGGCAACAGTGTCGTCATGCGCAAATTCGGGGCCTTTGAAGTGCGTGAGTTGAAGGCAAAACTCGGCCGCAACCCGAAGAATCCAAGCTCCACCGTCGAGATTCCCGCGCGGGCCGCCGTCAGGTTCAAGCCCGGCAAGGAAATGAAAGAAAAGGTCGCCGCCACCCTCAAGGTCATCCGCGAGCGCAAGGCCGTCAGCGAGCGCAAGGCCACCAGCAAGCCCAAGGCCGTCAGCAAGCCCAAGGCCGTCGGCGAGCCCAAGGCCGCCAGCGGGCGCAAGGTCGTCCGCGAGCGCAAGCAATAAGGGATCACGAATCTATGAATCTACCATTGATCCCATCTTCCTTTGCGCCTCTGCGCCTTTGCGCGAGTCACTCTTTACAGCCCGGCACTTTTGATCTCCCTGAGTTATGAATCTCTGCCAATCCACAGGCGTCCCATCGGAAATTCGGTTCCTCTGGAGGGTGTATGGGGCGACCGGGTTTCCAAGCCATTCATCCCGATTAAGCCCGAAAACCGAAGTTGAAATTGATGATCCGCTGTAGAAACCACGGATTACGCGGATTCAACGGATTTCTTGAATATGATTCCCCCATCATTTGGAACTCTTGAGAAGTCGCGGATCGATTTGATTCTAATCCGTGTAATCCGTGGTTTTCCAACTCGTTGCTCGATGGGAAACTTCGGAGTTCGGGTTATGACTTTTCTCGCGCAAAGGCGCAAAGGCGCAAAGTCTTTCAGAATCAAGAAATCCTGTTTGAGGGTAAACCGGTATATTGGCGATTACCCTATCCCTAACCCGTGGCGGTGGTTTCCAACCGCCATGTCCAAGCTCATGAACCTCATGCTGTTGCCGCGGAAAACCCACCTCGCCAGCATGCTGCTCATGGTTGCCCTGCTGGCCTCCTGCAGCAGCGGTTACCAGGGTTACATGACCCGCTCCTACACCGTGCGCGGCCACACCTATCACCCCATGAGCGTCGCTGCCGCGCTTCATTTCGAGGAAACCGGCACCTGCTCATGGTATGACGAAGCCACCTTCTTCGGCCTGCGGCGCGGCACCACCTCGCTGGGTGAGAAAGTCATGCCATGGGATCTGAGCGGGGCCCACAAAACCCTGCCCTTGCCTTGCCTCGTCAAGGTGACCAACCTCCGCAACGGCAAATCCGTCAAAGTCCGCATCAACGACCGCGGCCCCTTCATCCCCGGCCGCCATCTCGACCTCTCCCCCCGTGCCGCCAAGCAACTCGACTTCCATGGCCAGGGCCTCACCACCACCCACCTCGAAGTCCTTGCCGTGGGCGATGGTGCTTACCAACGCTCCAAGCGGCGGCGGGGGTTCTTCTAGTCAAGCGGGTGCCACCGAATCGCCGCATGAAGCGGTGAATTGTTTGCAGGAAATGCACAGTGTCGCATGGAATCGGACTAGCAGACTCTCACCCCACATGCTCACCCTGGAATCGCTGAAAGAAATTTTTCAAGGGGGCCACGTCGCTCTTTGCGGTGGATCCGAAATTCGCATTGGCCCGGCTGGGCTTGATTGCGCTGGGTTTTCTGCTGATGTATCTTGGCCGCAAGGGGGTGCTGGAGGCGCTCATCATGATTCCGATGGGGCTGGGCATGGCCACGATCAATGCGGCGGTGATGTTCTTCAACCCGCTGGACCCGGCCAACGCGGCCCATCGCGTCGGCAACCTTTTCGTCGAGCCGCAGGCGGGCGTGACGGCTGACGCGGTGCGCAACGCCGCCGACCTGATGACCATTCTGCAAATCGACTGGTTGCAGCCCATCTACACCTCCACCTTCAGCAACGGTCTCATTGCCTGCTTTGTGTTCATGGGGATCGGTTCGCTGTTGGATCTTGGCTTCGTGCTGGCGCGGCCGTTCACCAGCATGATCCTGGCCTTGTTCGCGGAGTTGGGATCGTTGCTGACCATCCCGCAATGAAGAACGTCCCGACCTCGCCGTGCCCTCGTCCGACTCGATGAAGGATGACTTCGTCCCGCCGGAAGCCACCTGCGTCGAACCGCTCATTCCGTTTTTCCCGATGCCCGGGGCGGCACGCTCACCGCCAACACCCAGATGCTGCGCGACAACAAGCTGATGGACAAGTCAGTCGGCTCGCACGTCAAAGTCGGAGAGACGGTAGTCGTCATTGAGTTCATGAAGATGGTCAATGCCATGGTTTCATCCGTGAATGGCACGATCGCGGAAATCTATGTCAAGCTCGGTGACCAAGTCCAGGCCGGCCAGGAACTGGCAATGATCCGCTAAGCGCAAATTGGTGTTGCATTCCGGCGTGGCGGTCTTAGTTTGGCCCGCGATGAAATTACTGCTCACGACATTATTGTTAGCCGGTGGCTTGCTGCCGGGCCAGGCGGCTCCGTTACGGACCCTGATTATTGACGGCCAGAACAATCACGACTGGAAAGGCACCACGCCCGTGATGAAGAAGGCGCTGGAAGCAAGCGGCTTGTTTACGGTGGAAGTGGCGACCGCACCGGGCGGCGGTGGTCCCGAGTTGGCGGCGTTCAAGCCGGACTTTGCCAAGTACAAGGTGCTGGTGATGAATTACAACGGCGCGATGTGGGGGGACGCCACCAAGAAGGCGCTGGAGGAATACATGTCCGCCGGGGGCGGCATGGTGGTGGTGCATGCCGCGGACAACTCCTTCGGGCAGTGGCCCGCCTTCCTTGACATGATCGCCGTCGGCGGCTGGAATGGCTATTCCGACAAGTCCGGGGCCTACCTGCGCTGGAAAGATGGCAAGCAGGTGCTCGACACCCAGCCCGGCAAAGTGGGCAGCCATGGTGCCCAACACGAGTACGTGCTGGATACCCGCGCGCCCAAACACCCGATCATGGCCGGCCTGCCGGCAAAATGGCTGCACGCCTCGGACGAACTCTACGACTTCATGCGCGGCCCGGCGAAAAACGCGACGATTCTGGCGACGGCCTTTGCCGATACGAAGTTCGGTGGCAGCGGCGAACATGAGGCCCAACTGATCGTCATCGACTATGGCAAGGGCCGGGTGTTCCACACCATGATCGGCCACGGCCCGGAAGCCATGAAGTGCGTCGGTTTCATCACCACCCTGCAACGCGGCACCGAATGGGCCGCCACCGGCAAGGTCACCCAAAAAGTGCCGGCGGATTTTCCCAAGGCCGACGCCGTGAGTTTGCGCTAACCCCGCCCACCCTCAAGCCGGCACTCCACCCGAAGCCGCGCAACTGTCGGCTTCGGGATTTGCCCGCCCCGCTGAAGCTCAGCGAGGTGGCCCGGCCCGGCGGTGCCACGGCGGTGCTCCGGCGGTGCTCCGGTGCTGGCTTCAGCATCGGAGCTTGGATTTGTTTTTCCTAAGAAAGTTACGGTTGGGGTGTTGATTCCTTTGTGTAGCGGGCATGGTTGTTGGCAAGTTCTTGTCACCAACCGGTGCCCTCATGCGCATCCAACACGAACCACTCCGTCCTCGCCATGCGTGCCCTCAAGACCCCACTCCTCATGCTGATGTCCACTCTGCTCGGTAATGCCGCCCCCCGCGATGCCGAATGGAACCAAGTGAAACAGCATCTCGCCAAAGATCTCCCCAAGTCGGCCATCACGGTACTCACCACCATCGGACAACGCGCCCGCGACGACATGGCCTGGCCGGAGGCGGTCCGCGCCACGGCCCAGCGCGTGCTGCTGGAGGGCCGCATCGCCGAAGGCAAGGATGCCGTCGGACGCATCAAGGGCATGGATGCGGAACTGGCCACGGCCCCGGCGCCCATGCAGCCGCTGCTCCACACCATCCAGGCCCTCTGGCTGTGGGAGTACTTCTATCAAAACCGCTGGCAGTTCATGCAGCGCTCCCAGACGACCGACAAACCGGGCGGAGACCTCCAGACCTGGGACCTCAAACGCATCCTGGCCGAGATCGACGGACGCTTCAACCAGGCACTGACCAACCGCGAGGCCCTCAGGCAAATCGCGATCGGTGACTATGACATCTTGTTAAGCAAAGGCAGCGCGCCCGATGCCTTGCGACCCACCCTCTATGATTTCCTGGTCCATCAAATCCTCAACTTCTACGCCATCGAGGAGCAGGTGAATGCGGCGGCGGAGGATTCCTTCACCTTCGATCACAAATCCCCGGCCTTTGGCACCACCGCCGAGTTCCTCGGATGGAAACCCGCCAGCACCGACGAGAAATCATGGAAACTCAAGGCGATCCGCCTCTATCAGGAGTTGCTGGCGTTCCATCAGGCGGATGTTTCCGCAAGGATCCATGTGGATTTGCAGCGCCTCGGCTGGGCCAAGAACGCGGTGACCGGGGAAAGCGCCGACCAACGCCTCGACGAACGCCTGCGCGAAATCATCAAGGCCGCCGATGGCAATGAGCTGCAATCGCTGGCCCGCGCGAATCTGGCCCACTTGCTCATCGGCCAAAAACGCATGACCGAGGCCCGCGAGATCGCCATCGTCGGCCGCGATGCGTTTCCTGATTCGACCTTTCGGGCGATGTGCGTGAGTGCCGTTGAAGCGATCGAGCGCAAGGAATCCGCCGTCTCCACCGAGTTGGTGTGGAATGCCGCCAAGCCGCAGTTCGAATTGCAATACCGCAACATCAACCAACTCTGGTTCCGGCTCTATCCGGCAACCTGGAGCCCGGAACACAACGATTACCGCGACGAGAAGGCATTGAAAAAGCTGGTGGCCGGAAAGTGGACCAAGCAATGGTCGGTGGACCTCGAAGCCACCGCCGACTACCTGGCAAAGTCCAAGACGCTGGACGCACCTCCCGAGGTCGCCAAGGGCTACTACGACCTGGTTTCAAGTGCCAGTGCGGAGTTTTCGTTAGGCAAGAACCAGCTCACCTACACACGGGTCTGGGTCTCGGATCTGGCGCTCTCAACGCAGGTATCGCAGGGCCGCCACGAGGGCTTTGTCACCAACGCGCTCACCGGCGAGCCAGTCAAGGGTGCCAAGGTCGAGTTGTGGACCTATAACAACAAACCCAACGCCTGGGCGCTGGGCCAGACCAAGACAACCGATGCCAATGGCTGCTACGCCGCCGCCGGCGAGGCGCACGGACGCTATGTCCCGCGCGTGCTCTATCAGGGCGATTCCCTCGCGGGTGGACCAAGCTGGTCCTACGACCGGGAACGGGGTGACCGCGACAGCACGGTCTATCTCTTCACCGACCGCGCCCTCTACCGGCCCGGTCAAACGATCCGCTTCAAGGGCCTCGCGGCATCCTATGATCGCAGGAAAAACGACTACCACACCACCAACAACCAGAAATTCGAGGTGGTGTTTCAGGACCTCAACCAGAAGGAAATCTCCAAGCTCACGGTGAAGTCCAACGACGTGGGCTCGTTCAGCGGTAGCTTCACGGCCCCCACCGACCGGGTGCTCGGCCAGGCGATGCTGGTGTGCAACGGCTCCCGACAAATCCTCCGGATTGAGGAATACAAGCGCCCGAAGTTCTATGCCGAGGTCGGCCCGGCCAAGGCCGAGCCAAAACTGGGCGAAAAGGTCGTGGTCACCGCCAAGGCCCTGTCCTACACCGGTGCCGCGATCGATGGCGCCAAGGTGAAGTGGAGTGTGACCCGCAGCGCCATCTGGCCGGACTGGTGCCGCTGGTGCTGGTGGTATGTGCCGCGCGACAGCGGGGCCAAGCAGCTCGCCCACGGCGAACTCGTCAGCAAGCCGGATGGCAGCTTTGACCTCGAGTTTGTCGCCGAGCCGGACCTGGACATCGCGCCGTCCGAAGAGCCGGTGTTTTCCTATCAGGTGAAGGTGGACGTCACTGACAGCACCGGCGAAACCCGCAGCGCCACCCGCGCGGTCAAGGCCGGCTATCTCGGGGTGAAAGCATCGCTCACCGCCGAGTTATGGCAAGAGGTCGCCAAACCGGTGAAACTAACCATCACCACCACCACCATCGATGACCTGCCGGTTGCCGCCAAGGGCACGGTCACCGTGCACCGGCTCACCCAACCCGCCTCGGTCCTGCGCCCGCGCCTCACGATGCCATGGTATGGCCGCGAGGATCGCAAGGACCCGGCCAACCCCAACAGTTGGGTGCTGGGCGAGATGGTGCAGAAGAACGATTTCGCCACCGACAAGGAGGGCAAGGGCCTCACGGAAATCAAGCTGGCCGCCGGCGAATACCGCGCCTTGTTGGAAACCACCGACGCTGCCGGCAAGAAAGTCACCGCGTTGCTGCCCCTGCGGGTACTCGACCCGGAGGCCGCCAAGTTTCCTGTTAGAGTCCCCAACCACTTTTCGATGAAAAGCCAGAAGGTGCTGCCGGGCGAGGACTTCATTGCCTTGTGGGGCACCGGCTATGCCAAGGCAAAGGTCTGTTTCGAGATCGAACACCGTGGGAAGATCCTGCGCAAAGGCTGGTCCGACGCCTCGAAGACCCAGGAGCTGCTGCGTTTCCCGGTGACCGAGGAGCATCGCGGAGGCTTCCAGGTGCGCCTGTTGTTTGTCCATGAGAACCGCACCTATCACGAATCCATCACGGTGGACGTGCCATGGAGCAAACACGACCTGACATTGAAGTTTGAAACCATGCGCTCGAAACTCGAACCCGGCTCCAAGGAAACCTGGTCGGTCATCGTCGAGGGCGCGGAAAAGAATGCGGTCGAAATGTTAGGTTCCATGTATGATGCCTCGCTGGATGCCTTCGCGCGGCATTCATGGACCACTTCGCTCAGTCGGAATTTCTATTGGGACACCAACCAAGTCCACCTGCAAAGTGTTGGCGGGTTGGTTGCATTCCAGCAGTGGGACCGGAATTGGAATCCGCATACCGGCTACAGTCATCCCAGCTACCGGCATTTTGTCATGGAAGTCTTGAACGACTGGTTCAGTCATGCGGATGGCACCGTCTGGTTTGAAGAACGCTCGCGTTATAGAAATCTTGGATTCGGTGGCGGCGGAGGTGGTGGGGCCTTGTTCGGCCTGGCGGCAAAGGGCGCCCCGATGGCAAGCGCCATGATGGATTCCGCCGCGATGACGTTAGCTCCCGCCATGGCGGTGATGGAACCTGAGGCCATGGCGGGCCAGCGCTCACGCGATGTGCTCCTTAGCCGCAATTCCATTGACGCGATCTTGAACAATCCCGAGCGAGCCGGTGTCGCCGCTCCGGATCTATCAAAAGTATCGGCGCGCAAGAACCTGCAGGAGACGGCGTTTTTCGAGCCGCATCTGACGACCGATGAACAGGGCCTCGTGAAGATGACCTTCACCATGCCGGAGGCGCTGACCAAATGGCGCTTCATGGGCTTTGCCCACGATGCCAAGCTGCGCTCCGGCTACCTCGAAGGGGAAACCGTCACCGCCAAGGACTTGATGGCGCAACCCAACCCGC
>JAPLUI010000247.1 GCA_026397725.1 Verrucomicrobiota bacterium
AGAGTTGTTTGCCCTCGGCAGTATCCAACCGCCATTCCATGTGCTCGGCCACCGACGCACCTAACGGAGGCCGGGGCGGGTCGGCACGTGCTTCGAGTTGGGCCACGCTGCGCCCGTGACTCTGGCGTTTCATGGCGGCATGGACGGTGGTACCACTGGCGCCGGATTCAACTGTCAGGACAGCGGTCTCACTATAATAGCCGCTGTCGACCAGGGCGTTGCTCACATGCTGGGTGACAGGGCTGATAACCGCCACTGTGGGCACGAGTTGCTGCTTGTCATTGGGTGCGTCGCAGACGTGCTTGCCTACCACAATCATCGTGGCGACGTCCACGGCGGCCTGGGCGTTGTAGCATTGCTCAAAGCTGCCGCCGTCCTTCATGATCCGGCTTTCGGGGTCGGTGAAGTTATACTGATCCTTGTCCCGCGGCCCTTCCTTTGGCGGGCGCGATGGGGAGTCACACAGCCATTGTGGCATGGGAAGGCAACGTGGGGATCGGAGGGTGCGGGAAAGGGGCTACGGACTCGCCACCGTCAGCCGCATGTAGAGTTGTGCATTGGTTCCGATGGGCACGCTGAAGGTGTGCTGCGGAGGCGTGCCGGTGTCGGCAACCGGAACCCACCCGTCTGTTAGAAGCGTCGTGCTCCATTCCGCGCCGTAGGTGATGCCGCCGACACCGTCCGGTTCAGTGAAACTGACCACCAAGTTGTCCCCGCTGGGTTGGGGCTGCGGCTCAGGCTTCCTCATACCACAGCCCGCCCTGGTCGGTGGTGCGAATGCGGACGCTGTAATTGCGCTGCGTCTCGTAATCCAACGAGGCCGTCGTCTGAAGCACGCTTCCGGCGATGGCAAACGACCCGTTGTCGTCATCACTCGTGCCGCTGGCCAGCGTGTACGTGAATGTGTTATCCGCGTCCGGGTCGTTCGTCGAGAGCGTGCCGACCGCCACTCCACCCGGCTGATTCTCCGGTACGGTCGAATTCGACAGGGTCAAATCCGTGGGCGGAGAATTTTGGGTGGAGAAGACCGGGGCGGACCAGACGCTTTCGACGGTGGTGTCGGGCGTGGCCTGCCATGCGACCGTCCAGTCTTGCAGAGCGGGTGTGACGGTACTGCTGTTCGTGCTGAGGTTGGCTCGCAGCTTGATCGAGGCAGTAGTAATCCCTAACGAGTTCAGGTTTGTCCCGGACGCTACGTTGGAGGCAAGCACGTCCCCTGCGGCATTCAGCACATCCACAGTGGCTGCTGTGCTGGCGGGCGTTGTCTTCGTGAATGTCAAGGCACCCCATTCCCGGAATGGGCTGGGAGTGATGTCAGTGGAGGTCACATTGCCAGAAGGGAAGTATCCGTTTATGGAATAGGTCCGAAGGTTGTCGAAACACACCCATTGCGAGTCGTAGGTTCCCGCGACAATCGCCTCGCTTCGCAGTTTGATGGTATGTATCCCGGTGTACCCGCTCACATCCACCGTCTGATTCAGGTAGAGTCCGCCGACTGTCTGGGACCATAACCGGTCGTTGTCAATCCAGAGTTCCCCACGGACTTTGTTAAGCCATGTGCCCGAGGGATACAATAGAACGTCAAGCTTGATGCTGGCAATCCCGGTCAAGTCCACGCTTTGGGAGAGGGTGCCATTGTCGCCGGGATTCATCTGGTAGTTGTTAAAGGTGTACACGTATGCATAGACGCCTCCTTGCGTCGGCATGCCGCCGCGGGACGTCGTAGTAGCCACACAGGCATAGTTCCCGGAGACCTGTATATTCCAGTTGGTCAGGCTGCTTGCGAAGCTCGCATTGGCGATCCTCCCCGTGACCTCGCCTCCGTTGCCCATAACGAGAACCACGTCGCCCGGCACAGTCGCCCCGGTGACGTTGCCCAACGTGTCGGCTTGGAAATCACTCTGGCTGGTCTGGCTCCAGAAGCCGTTGGTTCCAGCGGCTGTGCCTCGGGCCTTTACGCGGTAGTAGTATGTCGTGCCGCTGGCCAGACCGGTGAATGTGTGGGAGAGGTCCGTGATCCACCCGCTGCTGCCATCGGGCGAGGCAAAGGCGGCGTTAGTATCATATTCAACGCTCTATTCCGAAGCGCCCGAGACTGCGGCCCAAGAAACCGTGTTGCTCGCGCCAGCGGTCAGAACCGGTTCCTCGTTCATCACCGGTGCGGCGGGAGTCACATTAACAGAGAAGGGTTTTTCATACCACAAACCTCGCTGATCAGTGGTTCGGACGCGCACGCTGTAGATGCACTTGGAATCAAAGTCAAACGCGGCTGTGGTCTGCAAGGCATCCCCCAGGATCGTGAAGGAACCGTTGTCGGCGTCCCCCCAGCCTGGCACCAAGCTGTAGGTGAACGTATTGCCGACATCCTGGGCCGTGCTGGTGAACGTACCGACTTGAGTTCCCGATTGCTGGTTCTCCGCCACAGTGTTGTTGGAGAGGACGATGTCGGCGGGCGGATGAGCCACGATGGTGAAGGTAACAGTCTTGCTGCCAGTCATTGAATAATAGGTGTCCCATCCGTCGTTGCACCAACTCCGAAGCGTCAGCGAGTACGTTCCTGCCGAGGTCAGCAGGATGGAGGCTGGCATGAAGACAGTGCCAGATACCGTAGCGCCCGTCGGCACGTCTGCCCAATACTCAGGGAATAGATCCACGGGTACACCTGGCAACCAAGCCATACCGGTTAACCGCGCAAACCATGTTGGATAGTCATACGACGACCATGCGTCGGTGCCGCTATTCCGAACCACGACGTCGATCCGTAGTGATTGTCCCAAATCGATGGGCGACTGAGGCGTGGCGCTTTGGAGCGTGCCAGCATAGTTTGCATAGGTGACTTCGGCGGCAAGAAAAGTGCTGACCACGCAGAGCATAGCCGCTGGAAAGCCCCTCTTGGGGTGCCCCAGGCTGATAGTTCCCATGCCGGGAGGTTGCGGACGGCTGAGTAGGGATGGGGTGGGATTCATGGCTTGCGGTTCGGATTTCATTTGTTGGCTCAGCGCGAATTGCGCGTTGGGTTATGTCGTGTCGGGGGTGGGAAATGATGTGATGTTGTCGAGGCTGAAAACCAGGTTGGAAGGCATCGGCGCGATTATGATGTCGGTATCTACGGGGTGAGGAAGAACAACGTGCGCCTGGCCTTGTTGGCGTTGTTGAGTTTGTAGAATCTGAAGACAGGGTGATCCCGGCTGGTCACGACCTCGTCGGCACGTTGCGCGTCGTCATTGGCGATGGCGATTGTGGAAGTCAGGAACAGTCCATTGGCGAGCCAGAGGGTTCCGACAAGCTCGGTAGGCGCCTCGTCCGCCGGTTTCTGGGGGGCGCGTTTGCGCTGGGCCGCCAGCGGTGAAACGCCCATGATTGAGGTCAGCGCGAGGCAGGCAAGAAACCGCAAGCCCCATCCGGGCATGGAGGCCATGAGGGGTTCGCGCGGGGTGGGGTAGCGATTTACCGGGATAGTTTTTTTGCTGTTGGATTTCATAAGGGGGCAGGAGTTTTTGTCAACGATGAAGAACCGGATGATCGGCCGTTTCAAAACCGCCCGGCGTATTGCGCGGGGAAATCGTCTGTGGTGGGGGACTCAGTGGTCATGGCTTGGCGTTCACGATGGACCCATGCTGGTGCTGGGGCACCTCTGCAGATAGACGGTTTGGAACACTGGTTGAAACTTGTTGCATCGGGATTTCCCAATATCAGTGTGCCTTCCGCGTGGATGGTGCTTCTGGCTATGGGAAGTTCACCTGTATGCGCATGAAGCGGCGGAGGTGGCCGGCCATCGGTTCGGCGTCGCGCACGGTGATTGTGCGGTAGTCGCCGTGAGCGGATGAGGCCACCTGCACCACCCCGGTGCTGCTCCACGGACCTGCCGGATCCTCGGCGGCCTGAACTTCGTAGGTGATGCCGCTCTCCGCCGTCGGGGTTTGATAGGTCAAGGTGAGGTAGCCGCCAGCCTGACCTGCCTGCGGTAACCCGGCCATCAACCCGGACGTCGGATCCAGCCATAGAGCGTATTCGAGCTGATTCGTATAGCCGTCGCCATCGGGGTCCAATGCGGCGTCCGAGGGATCGTTCCAGTTCAGACCGTGGGCGCGTTCCCAGGCATCCGCCATCCCGTCACCGTCGGCATCAAGACTGGCAAGTTCGAAGGCCCCGATATCGCTGCCGTCGCCGTCGGCGGCATTGGTGAGACTGGCCAAATCCACCGGCCGAGCGAAGCCGCGTTGATCGGTGGTCAGACTACCCCCGAGGCCCTGGTCAATCGCCGGGCTGCCGGGCAGCAAGTCGTGCGTGAGGGTGGGCCCGCCGTGATCCGCCAGTGGGCCGAGTTCGGGGTCCACGCCGATGAGGCAGTGTGCGACGGCACCGCTGATGGTGAGGTCGGTGAGGTTCTGGATCAGGTTGAAGTCCGCGGAGACGATGGTGCCGTAGCAATCCGGGCCCAGGCCCGCGCCGGTATGGGTTTGGTTGCCGGCCAGGATGCTATTGCACAGGGTGGCGGTGCCTTTGATGCCGCCACCGTCGTAGGCGCGGTTGGCGGTGATGGTGCTGCTGACAATCGTCACGGTCCCCGCCGCATAGATGCCGCCGCCCCAGAAGTCGGAGCTGTTGCCGGACACGGTGCTGTTGCTAACTAACAGCGTGCCGTTGCTCCAAAGCCCGCCACCGTCGTCTTCGGGCGCGGCGTTGGCGGAAAAGGTGCAGCGTGCCACGGTGACCGAACCGCCTTCGTTGAGTAGTCCACCGCCAGCGAATGCCTCATTGGAGTCCACCGTCGTGTCCTGGAGTCTGACCACGCCGCCAACCCGGTTGTAAACGCCGCCGCCAGCCCCGTCTCCCATGGCGCTGTTGGCGGTGATGGCGCTGTGGCTCACCTCCACCGTCCCGCCGCCGTTGTAAATGCCGCCGCCGTTGCTCAAGTCGTTGCCGGCCCCGTTGCCATGGACCAGCGAGTTCGCCATGGTGAGCGAAGCGGTCGCGCCGTTGTAGATGCCGCCCCCTTCCCCGTCGTGCGTGCATTGGTTTCCCCAGATGATGCAATCGGAGACCCCGAGTGTCCCCCCGTTGTAGATCCCGGCACCGCAATACCCCAAGTTGTTCAGAACCACGCAAGCCTGGAGGTCCAATGTTCCCATGTTCTGGATCCCGCCGCCATAACCGGCGATTTCATCGAAGAAGCCGCCACTAAGGGTCAAGCCCGCGATGTTCGCAGTGACACTGTTGTTGATAGAAAGGATGCGGTACTCGCCGCCGGCGCTGCGGCGCACGGTCAGCCGAGCGAAACCGGGACCATTGATGGTGACCGGGTTGGCAATCTCCGGCAAACTGCGAGTCAGATCAATCGTGCCCGTGACGTTGGTGGCAAAGCCTATCGTGTTCGCATCCGGCAGGATGTTGGCGGCCAACAGTGCCTCGCGCAACGAGCAATGCCCGATGGTCGCCAGTCCGTCATCCACATCATCCAACGCATTGACCACCAACCCGGGCCCGCTCTGGATCACGTCGTATTCGGCGGCCCCGATGTCGCCACCGTCCGCCACGTTGATTGCATCGGGCATGTCCGCCAGGCGTCGGACGCCACGCTGGTCATTGATTAGACCATCAGTGATTCCGGCATCGATCAGCGGGCTTCCCGCCAGGGGAAGTTGGGTCCATGTTGGCCCGCCATTGTCGGCCAGCGGAGCGAGCATCGGGTCGTGGCCGGTGATCGTGTGGCCGGTCATGCCTGTTAGAGTGCCTCCGGAGGTATCGGCGATCAGATTGAAATCGTCCGATTGAAAAATGCCCGCTGCATCTGGTCCGGTGCTGGTGGCGGTGTTGCCTCCGATCACGGTGTTACGCAAGATGACAGTTCCGCTTTGGTTGCACACACCGCCACCGGATCCCGCGGTGTTCGCGTTGAGGGTGCAATGCCGGAGCATGATCGTGCCGGTTTCGCAGGCCACCGCGCCGCCGACAAAGGTGGCACGATTGCCGGAAAAGGTACACTGCTTGACCAAAAGCGTGGCACTGGGCCCCGACCACACCGCTCCGCCTGAGGCTGCCTCATTCTGCGTAAGGGTGCAGCCGTCCAATTCCAGGTTGGCCTCATTCAAGATCGCGCCGCCGTTCGCGGTGCCGGCTTGCCCGCCGGCAAGAGTGAGTTGGGAGATCGCTACCAAGGCCGTGCTCGACGCGGAGATCTCGAACAATCGACTGCTGCCATCGCCTTCGATCACAATCGATGCATTCACCGACCCGGCAATCTCCATCCCCTGGCTGATGATGAGCGGTCCGTTTGTCAATGTGATCGAGCCACTCAACGGCGTCACAATGCCGGCGTGGCCAGGCTCGAAATGGATCGCCACCCGCTCGGCACTGGCCTTGGCCATCGCAACTGCCTCGCGCAGTGAACAGTGGGCGATTCCAGCAATTCCATCGTCGGAATCCTCAAGCGTATTAACGACATAGGTGGGTCCGGGCTGGGCACTCTCCTGCAACTCGAAAGCCCCTATATCACAGCCATCGGCCGCATCGGCATACGCCGGGAAGTTGAACAGGCGGGGCAGCCCGCGTTGGTCGCTGCCAACGGTGTCCGCGTTGCCATGGTCAATCGCCGGACTGTATAACATAAGCGCATGAGTCGGCGTGGAGCCCCCGTTGTCGAGTAGCGGATAGAGCAGCGGATCCACACCGACCAGGTCGTGGTTGACAGCGTTGGTGAAGCCCTCGCCATCACTTGGATCACCAATCAGGTTATACCCTTGCGAAACAAAGGTGCCACCTAGATCCGGTCCCCCAAACAACGTATGGTGATTCCCCGCCACAATGCTGTTGCGCACTGTCATCACCGCCACGCCCACATTGCCAAGGCCACCTGCGCCCCGGGCCCCATTGCCGGTGATGGTGCAATGGTCAACCTGGGCCTGGGCTCCGCTGGCGTTGTGAAGACCGCCCCCGACCCCGCCCCAGTTCACGCTGGCGGCTTGATTGCCCGACAGCGTGCTGTTTTCGAGCAGCAACGTGCCCGCATTGAAAATGCCACCACCGTGGCCGGCGATGTTTCCGGCAAGCGTGCTCCGCCGCACTACCAACGAACCATCGCTGTAAATGCCGCCGCCCCGGCTGGTCGAACTGAAGCTTTCCGGCACGTTGTTGTTAGCGATGAAGCATTGATCCACGGTCAGGATCCCGTGGTTCTCAATCGCGCCGCCCGCCGCATACTGCGGCGCGGCACCATCGCAAATGCGCAACCCGGAAAGCGATACCACACTGTTGCCGATTTGAAACACCCGGCTCAAGCCACCGGCGCTCACGGTCAGCAGGTTCGCCCCGGGTCCCGCGATTGTCAGATCCTTGTCAATCACGAGCTGGCCGCTGGTCAACCCGATGGATCCGGTGACACCGAACTCGATGCAGTTGTAGCGTTGCGCCTCGCGCAGGGTCTGGCGCAGCGATCCCGGGCCGTCATCCTCCAGCGTCGTCACCAGCAGCAGGGTCTGACAGGGCGGTGGCGGTCCATCCCATTCAAAAGCCCCGATGTCACTGCCGTCATCCGCATCCGGCACGCTGCCGCTGTTGAAAGGACGCACTGCGCCCCGTTGATCGGTGCTCGTGCCGCTGCTGCTGCCTTGGTCGATCGCCGGGCTGCCTGGGCGCAGTTCATGGGTCGGTGTGGGTCCGCCGTTGTCGAGCAACGGACCGAGCCGGGGATTGAGCGGTGCGGGAGACGCTCCGACCAGGTCGTGGTTGACCGCATTGGCGAAGCCCACGCTGTCATTGGAGTCACCAATCAAGTTATACCCTTGCGAAACGAAGACGCCGCTGAGATCCGGGCCCTCAAACAACGTGCGGTAATTCCCGGCCACAATCGTGTTGCGCACTGTCGTTACCGCCGTACCCATATTGCCAAGGCCGCCTGCGCCCCGGGCACCATTGCCGGTGATGGTGCAATGGTCAATCTGAGCCTGGGCCCGATCAGCGTTGTGAAGACCGCCCCCGACGCCGCCCCAGTTCACGCTGGCGGCTTGATTGGTTGAGAGCGTGCTGTTTTCGAGCAGCAACGTGCCTGCATTGAAAATGCCACCACCGTCGCCAGCGACGTTCCCGGCAAGCGTGCACCGCCGCACGACCAGCGAACCGTCGCTATAAATGCCGCCGCCCCGGCTGGTCGAACTGAAGCTTTCCGGCACCTTGTTGTTCACGATAGAACATTGATCCACGGTCAGTATCCCGTGGTTCTCAATCGCGCCGCCCGTCGCATACGGCGGCGCGGAACCATCGATCAGGCTGAGTTCGGCGAGGCGGACCGTCCCGCTGGCCACATGCAGCACCCGGCTCATGCCACCGGCGCTGAGGGTCAGCAGTTTCGCCCCGGGCCCCGTGATCATCAGATCCTTGTCTATCACGAGCTGCCCGCTGGTCAACCCGATGGTGCCGGTGACGCCGAAGTCGATGGTGTCGCCCGGACCGGCGTCGAGGATGAGCTGCCGCAATGAACCCGCGCCGCTATCGTCCAAGTTCGTGACCGTGAGGGTCGCCGCGCCGGTCGGACAGTTGGCCCCGAGCACCAGCATTGCCACCAGGCAACGCAGCGACTGCAACAAAGGGCTCTGGTTTGGTGATGGAATGGCCGGAGCCCTGCCTTTCGCGCTTTCGTTAGAGCGTTCCGTTTCGAGTTGGCCGCGCTCGGGAAAGCCGCTGCGTGGAACGGAAATCGTGGGTGAGGAGGGGCGATGCGGGTTGCAGTCGAGCATCGCTTCAGGCTGCCGGTGGTGAGCTGACGTTGGGGTTATCATGGTATCTGTTTGGAGGTTGACTTGTATTTCTTGTTTCGGGTGTCTTGGACACAGGCTGAATCGGCCTTCGCTAAGTCCCTTACCACTTCCGACGGGATTGTTACGGAAAATTTCGGACATTTCTCACTCCTCCCATTCCCAGTCACCGCTGCGGATGGCGGCGCGGAGTTGCGCCGGGGTGATTTGCCGGCTTTTCGACTCGTCGCTGGCGTCGGCAATGTGGATGGTTTCCAGTTTGCTGAGATCCAGCAACACTTCAAGGCCCTTGCGGATGCGCCCGGGATGAAACGCCAGCAGGCGAAGGGGCATGCCTTGCAGGGGGGTAAGGTCGCAGACTTGAGTCCCGCGTAAGCCGAGTTCCTGCAGCGGCATGCCTGCCAGCGGGGAGATGTCGCTCACCGGGGTCGAGTGCAGGTTGAGCGCGGTGAGGCGTTTGCCGCGCAAGACGGACAGATCGGCCAGGCGGCTGCCATGGGCGTCTAACTTGCGCAGCGGCAGGCGGGCGAGCGGGGTGAAGTCCGTGGCGGGGATCCGGTCGAGGTTGAGGTGCTCGAGCGGCAGGTCCGCAAGCGGCGACAAGTCGGCGACTGCGGTGTCATTGAGGTTCAGGAACTTGAGCGGAGTTCCGCGGAGCGGGGTGAGATCCGCCACTTTGGACGCGCTCAGGTTGAGATCCTCGAGCGGGGCACCCTGGAGAGGGGCAAGGTCGGTGACGGAGGAATTGGCGATATCAAGGGAAGTGATGGGCTTGTTCCGAAGCGGTGAGAGGTCCTTGAGTTGGGCGACGCCGGGGATGAAGATGCCCATGCCGTCGCTCTCGCCGCTGGCCGTGGCCGAGACCTCGCTGATCCCGTTGCGCAGACACAGGGCATCAAGGGCATCCTGCGCGAGAACCCGGTTGCGGACCCGGTTGCTGCCAAGGTCGAGGACCACCCGGAACCCGACGTCTTGCCGGTGACCTCCGGGCGGCACCTGAATTCTGATCGAAGGGATTAACGATGCCAGCGGGGCACCGCTGCTCCATGACAGCCCGCGGGCGACCCGGAATTGTTCTTCCGGGCCATCGAAGTCATCGCAGATTTCCCAGACGTTGCCGAACACACCGCAAAAGCCGCGGGCATCCGGCGCTTGGCTCGTCACGGGCGCGGTGAACGGATAGATGTCGGAGTAGTCCGGAAGACAATCCACCCGCAGGGCAAGCGGCTTGAGTTCGGCCCCGGCGAAATTGCCCAGGCTCTTGAGTTCGGCGGGATGGCTGGCGAGCGGCAAGTCGTTGTCCATCGCGAGTCTAACCGACACGGTGCCGCCCACTTCATGGAGGCCGGCCATCCGGCCCCACTCGGCATCGGAGGGCAGCCGGTATTCGGCCTGCGGTGGCATACTGCCCGCGGCACGCTCCTTGCGGGTGAGCCAGTGGCAGAACTTCACGGCATCGGAATGGCTGACTCCGATCACCGGATGCCCGGGACTTTGTTCAAAACCGGGCGCCAGCCATGTGTTGTTAGATTCGCGCCAGCCCTCCGCGTTGAGAGAGAACATGGGCGGCGGCGGATCCTTGAGCGCCGCCGCCGCAAACTGTTGGTAATCCGCCACGCGGGTTTCCCATTTTGAGAACCGGATCCGCTCGAGGCCGGGAACCGACAAAAGCTCCATGCCGAGGCTGTTTCTGTTGGGAACATTCCCATCCCAAGCCTGTTGTGCCACGGGAGGCGTGACCTTGCGTTCGCTCTCGGGAACCCACCGCTCACGCAGCACGAGCAGGTGATCAAGATAGCCGGTGGCGATATCGACGACCGAACTGATGCCCTCCACCACGGAACGATCCGGGGTCGCACCGAACGCCACGAGAGAGCCGTCGTCCTTGAGCAGGACGGAAATCCCGTCCGCATCGGTGAACCGAACGAGGCCCTTGAGGTTTTTGCCCACCACTTCGTTCAAGTCATTATCATCGACCCAAGAGTCAATCACCGTACTCAATCTGCCGATCCTGCAAAGATAGATTCCCGGATTGCGTGAGGCCTTGCCCAGCTCCGCCGCAATGACGCCCGGATCACTGTGCTCGGTCACCCCGTCGAGGCCCCAACTCACGAGCCCGCCGTCGGCCCGGAGGGCGAGCAAACCATACCTGCCGGCCTTGAGTTGGACCGCATTGTTCAGCGAGGCGGGTGGCGTGAAAGCGGCTGAGTCAGCCTCGGTCATGCCCCAAACATAGATGCGGCCCGAGCGCCCCAAGGCGGCGCTGAAATTCTGGCCGGCGGCGATTGAGATGACTTCCTCGGCGATCTCGGGAATGCGCTTGCCGACGGGTAGGCGGCCCTTGCCGTGATCAACGACTCCCCATTCGTGCAAGCAACCGTCAGCGCTCATGGCGATGTTATGGGTGACCCCTGCCGCCATCAGGATCACATCGGACAGCCCTGCGGGTGGCTCGGCCAATACTGCCCGGTTCGTACCTGGTTTGGCAGAAGGCGGTTCCGGGGAGGAGGCGCGGACATCCTGCCCGCCGTCATTCTTCCTTACCTTTTCCGCGTCGGCTGAACTGCCAGCACCTGGCGGGTTGGCGCACTCTGGCAAACCCCAGGCAATCACCCGGCCGTCGGATGTTAGGGCGAGGCAGTGGTCGCGCCCGGCGTCGATGCCGATGATATCGTCGCCGAATGTCGGGACATCGCTGAGGATATTGCGGCGTTCGCCGCCAAGCACCCTGACGGTTCCGGCCTTGTGCAGGATCGCTTCGGGACCGCGCCGGGCGCGGGCAATCTCCAACCTGGCAACCCGGGCTGGCGTGTCCTTGCCTATCCGTTTGAGTTCGGCGCAGAGCAACTCCAGTTCGGCGGCGTAGTCGTTCGCCACCTGTTGCCTGTCGGCACGGCGCCGTCCTAACATTTCATGGGTGTCGCTGCCGAAACGTGCCTGCAAATCCACCAGGGCCTTGGGCTGCAGCGGCGCGTTGCCGGGCGTGAAGTGGTCCCGCTCTTGGGTGATGGCGCTGCGGTTGCGTTGCGGGTCGGAGAGATCGAGTTCGAGCGCCACGGCGTGCCGGGCCGCCTCGTTGCCGGCGTCCTTGAAGCGTGCCTCGAGTTGCTCCAGCGCCTTGAGGTATTCCTGCCGCCGCTGGTGAAACGCAATTTCCACTTCATCGCTCACTTCCCGCAAGCGCTGGCGATACTTGGTCTGGATGTCGCGATAGTCGTCCGGGGTCTGGGGCGGCGGCTTGGTCAGGCTCGCGGCGGGCGGGGGGAAAACAGCCGGGGCTGAGCGATCTCGCCACGAGAGGAAGATGCCAAGGGACGTGCCGACTGCTAACAAAACCACCGCCGCCGTTGCAGCGACGGACAACCAGCGTGGCCAGCCCTTGCCGTGGTCGATGCGGTCAAGCTCCTCACGCACGGCAAGGGCGCTTTTTGGGCGCTTCGATGGATCCTGGTGCAAGCTGCTGCGAATGATGCGATCGATGCTGCGGCCGACGGCAACATGTTTCGAGGGGGCCTCCCAAGCGCCCTCCGGAGTGCGTCCGGTTAGGATGTAGTAGAACACCGCGCCGAGCGCGTAGATGTCGGTCTGCGGCGTGGCATGCGAGAAGGCCGCATGCTGTTCGGGCGGGCTGAAACCGGGGGTGAATCCCGCTTGGTTGGTGCGGGTGAGGCCGGGCGCATCCCGACCGATGAGCTTCGCCAGCCCGAAATCGGCGACCTTGGCGTTGCCATCCGCATCTAGCAAAATGTTGGTTGGGGTGAGGTCACGGTGGACGATGCCCTTGGCATGGGCCGCGATGACGGCACTGCAAACCTGGCCGATGATCCGCAGGGCTTCCGCGGGTGCCAGCGGTCCCTGTTTCACCCGGTCCCACAGCGTGGGGCCGGCCACATATTCCATCACGAAGAAGAACTCGCCGGACTTGGTCTCGCCGGACAGATAGATGCTGACGATGTGGGGATGGTTGAGCAAGGCCATCTGGCGGGCCTCACGGCGGAACCGCTCCATCGCCTCCGGGTTGCAGGTGCTGATCTGCCTCGGCAGGACCTTGATCGCCACCAGGCGCTCGAGCTGCAGGTCGCGGGCGAGGTAAACGGCACCCATCCCGCCCCTGCCTAACATTTCCCGCACCTCGTAGCCGTCGAGGTCCCGCCCCAGTTCCTCCGGGGTCGGCGGCGTGAATTCCCATGAGGGCTCCGGCCTTGGCGCACGCGGAGTGCCGAGGGCGGAAGCGAGGCAGGTCAGGCACAGACCGGCGGTGTCCTGCGGGCCGAGGGGGGCATGGCAATGGGGGCAAACCGGGCGGGACCCGTCTGTTAGAGGCGGCTCAGAACTCATGGCTTCCCGGCGGGGTGCGCGTTTGGAGCAATTCGATCAGGTACGCCAGTTCGGAGTCGAACTCCGCGGGCGTCACGGTTTCGCGAACTTCCGCCTCCAGCAGTGCCCGCAACCGGTGGCGCAGATCGGAAGTGGCTTTGCGCACGGCACTTTCCGTCATTTCGAGGGTGGCGGCGGCCTGGGTGATGAGACCGGGTGCGGGGGTGGCGGGAAGGAGCGGCAACAGTGCCGCAAAGCGGTGCTTGGCGGCCGCCGTGTGGCTGTGTTCCTGGGCCAGCCGGTGGGTCGCCTTCGAGAACAACTCCCGCGCCCAGCAGCGGTCGAATTCAAGGTCCGGCGCATTCGGGTCACTCGCACTCCAATCCTGCACCTGGGTCTGGGGCGGAGCCCGCCGCTCGGTGCGACGGGCCTTGTTGAGGAAATTGCTGAGCGCCCGCGACAGATAACAACGCAGCCGCCCCTGCGCCGGATCGGCCCGTTGAAAGCTGCCGGCGTGAATGAACGCGGCCAGAAACGACTGGGTGTGGTCCTCGGCGTCCTCCCGCGGGTACCCCCGCGCCACCACGGATAGATACACGGGCCGCTGATAGATCCGCGCCAACTCGTCGAGCGCCTTCATCGCCACGGCATCGTCACCGCCTGCCGCCCGCGTCAGCAGCGACCAGCGGGTGTTAGGATAGCACTCGCGTTGCGGGGTGGACGATTCCGACATGGTGGGAGGAGCTGGGTCAGGGTGGCATCAGGGCAGGACTCGCGGGTGGCAACCGCGTGCGGACCAACTGCGTCATCCCGCCGCTCGTTGACGAATCGAATTCGTAGCCGATCCGGCAGGGTCTGCCAAGGGGAATGTCATCTCGCTTTCCATCCGCCTCACTCGGGGGATGCCGGGAGCGGCATCCGGTCGGAGATGTTAGGCCATGGTTCGTCACAGTTGTCAGATGAGGGTGCCAGTTCCTTTCACCTGCCAAAGCGGTGTGGCGCGGCGCTGCCCACCGCACTCCATACTCTCACCAGCCCAGGCGCGAGCCAAAGTCTGGAGTGCGGTGGGAAGGGCGCAGCCCGCCACCCCGCTATGGCTAAACCGTTAGAGCTGCGGGGGTTCCAGGAGGCACGCCGAAGATTTCAACATTCAACATTCAACTTCCAACATTCAATGATCAAGTAAGAACAAGACATGACACCGCATCGGCACTTCTTCTGCCACCCGAAACCCATCCGCGGATGATTCACGAATGCGTCTGAAACGCCACCAAGTGCCAACTCATTTTCCGCCGGGAGCAGGACCTGTGAACATGCCTTTCCCGATTGGGTGGAGGTTGTAGGCGATGACGCCCAAGCCGGGGTAGCGGGTATGGCCGTGGAAGTCCTTGTCGGGGCCACGGTCGAGCCCGTGGTGTTCGCGGCTGTTGATGTTAGACCCGACGGCACGGTGGGCGTGGCGGAGTTTGATAGGGTCCGCCTGGTGTTCCGCCGCGGCTTCCCCGGCCTTGCCCTTGCTGAGCCACTGGGTGAAGGTCTCTACGCATGTCCTGAACAAGACTCGCACACCTCATGGCTGGCGATGGTTGCTTGGTTGGAAATTGGCCTCGGGCTTGCGGATGGTCTTGAAGACAGGCGGGACGCCCAAGGTCCTTGCAGAAAACCTGATGCGAGGCGGTATCTATCAAGAGAATTCGCAGGTGCGGTTAGTGCCGCACCGTCGAGCCGTCCACCCAGTGGCTGCCGATCAAGGTGGCGCGGGGGTGGTCCGGCACGCCGAGTTCGTTGTGGTGGACCATCGAGATGAGCATGTCCAGCGCGGCCTCGCCGACCAGGTCGTTGCGCTGGTCCATGCCGGCCCAGGTTGCGTGGTCGGCACGCCATTCGTATTGGATCAAGCCGACGTCCTCCGGCACGCGTGCTCCGAGGTCCTGCAGCCAGCGTTTCACCTCGTGATAGAGCGTGAAGATGACATCGGGTTTGGCGCGTGCGAACCACTGGGTGAAGATCCCGCGATCCTTGCGGGCGGCGGCGACTTCGTGGAACGGCAAGGTGTGCTGGGGCGGCGGCAGGAGATGGCTTTGGCCAGTGAGAAAACCTGCGGTGAAGCGCCCCTCGATCAAGGCATCGATCACGCCGTCGAGCACCAGCGCAGGCCGCTGGTAACCCAGCGCCACCGCTTTCTCGAAGGCGGCCAGCGCCAACGCATGGTGATCGCTGCAAGCGTAGGAAAGCGTCGGTTCGCGGGTGCGCACGCCGGTGACCACCGCCGGAAATTCCTCCCACAGCGGTGCCAGGTGCGCGGGCAGGCACTTGTGGTGCATCAGTCCGACGATGACCACCCCGCGGACATTGCGGGTCCGCAGGATCGAGAGCCAGCGCTTGACCGGCAGGTCGGGGTCGTGCAGCCAGAATTCGTCGAGTGCATAACCGAGTTGAGCGGCGCGGCGGCGGCAACCGGCGACATAATTCGGGATCGTGGGATGCCCGGTGATGGCTGCGGGGTTTTCATTCCCATTGATGAGCGCGAGGGTCGCCTGAAACCGCGGCAAGCGGTTTTGGCGCAACTCCGCCATCAGGCGGGCGACGGTAGGATTGAGCCGATAGCCCATCTGCCGCGCCATTTCGACGATCCTCGCCCGCGTTTCGGTGGAAATCCTCGCACTGCCGCGCAAGGCCAGGCTCACGGTGTTTTTCGAGACCCCGGCCGCGCGGGCCACTTCGGTCATCGTCGGATTCGGCATGGCTCACGCTAACGCAGGGACGCCCGAATTGTCGAGGGTGAGCATTGCCCGCCTCGCGGTAGTCCAATCGGCGAGATGGCCGACCGTACTCCCCTCTTGACAAGACCGCAGGTGGCGGCGAGACTCCGGCGTGTCCATCGCCGAACTCAAGCAACTCATCGAATCCATCACGCTCACCCAGCGGGAGACTGCGGCCGAGTTGCGGGATACGGAGCGAATGGTCAAAGAAAACACCGCGCAGATAAAGGAAACAGATCGGCAGATGAAGGAGACCGGGCGCAAGCTCAGGGAACTTGGCAAGCAGGTCGGTGGGTTGGGGAACAAGTTCGGGACTTTCGCGGAAGGGCTGGCGTTTTCATCCATTGAGCGCATCCTGCGGGAGGACTTTGGCATGGAGGCGGTCACGCCCCGGTTTTCGGTGATCAAAGGCGGGGAGGGCCAGGAGTACGATGTGTTGGCCTACTGCAATGGCGAGGCGAGCAAGGGGATGATTGTGGAGGTCAAGAGCAGCCTGGACCTGGCGGTGATCGAGCAGATGAAACGGAAAATGGACAGCATCTTCCACTGGATGCCGGAGCATCGGGAGAAAGAGTTTCAAGGCATGGTGGCTTATGTGGAGGGCAGTGCGGCGGCCCGGCAAGCGGTGCTGGCGCATGGCTGGCACCTGGTGCAGGTGGGCGAGGACTTGTTCGAGCTGAAGACCCCGCCGGGCTTCGTCCCGAAGATCTACCGGGCGGCAGCGCG
>JAPLUI010000388.1 GCA_026397725.1 Verrucomicrobiota bacterium
CGCACTCGCTGGCAGGTGGCGACCAGGAGACCGCCGCCCTTGAAAAGGCGCTGGCCAGATATTGTTGCTACGACAAACGGAAAAAGCGCCGGAATTTCACGGAAACATGGGAGAATCTGGCTTAACTTGACGCGCATGCCTGAAGGGGCACCTGAATGCCGAGGTCGAAGCCGTTAGTGTCGATCTTTGCACCTCCGGCTTGGATCTCGGGGGCTAAGGGGCCGTCTGGTGCCAATCCTCCGTTGACCGTGATGAAGTTGGCATTGTTCCGGTTGGCTTTCACCAAGGTGCCGTTGAAATTGAGGTTGGTCGTTCCGAAGTAAGAATGCGGGCCGTAGTCGAGACCCTTGGTGGTGAGGGTGCCGCCGTTGAGGTTGAGGCCCCAGGCGGTGGTGCCGGCGGCAATGCCGTTGGTGGCGGTGACATTGGCGGTGCCAGCGATGGTCAACTGCCCCCAAGCCCCATTTGCGGCGTTCTCAGGCCCACCGATGGTGCTTGCGGTGACGGTGCTGGAACCATCAATGACGAGCTGCCCGCGCCCGACCACAAGGCTGGTGACGTTGACGGTGGCATGGTTCAGCGTGGTGGTGGGGTAGCCGACGGTGTTGAGAGCGTTACCAGCATTCCCCTGCAGCGTGAAACTCGTAGCCGTCAGCGAGTCGCCGGTGAAGGTGTAGTTGGCGTTGTTGGTGGTGGTACTGCCGATTTTCACCGAACCCGCGGTGAGGCCGCTGCTGAGGGTGATGGTGGTTGGGGATGCGGTGTTGGAGAACACGGCGTCATCACCGTTCGTCCAAGTGGTGGGGCTTAACCAGTTGGGGGCGGAGGTGTCCCAGAAGCCGTCGGCGGCGTCCCAGCTATTGGTAGCTATGACCGAGAAAGGAATGGCGGTCCCGGAGCTGACCGTCGTTGAGGTGCTGTCGGTCACCGTGGCCTCGATGGTATGTGACCCATTGGACAACACGCCGAGGTTCACGGTCAGCGGGCTCGTGGCGTTGGGCGTCGTCGAGACCGGAGTGCCGCTGCCGTCCAGGTAGAAGTTCACCGTGTAGGGCGGTGTGCCGCCTGCGGCGATGGCCGTCGCGGAAACCGATGATCCCGCCACGAGTGCCTGGCCGTTGGTCGGGCTGGTCAGCGTCACCGATAACGGCACCGCACTGGGCGCCGCGCTCTTGTACGGATGATCGCTCGGAAGTGACGCCACTGTTTCCCACTTCCACGCGAGATAACCCTCAAACTTTTGGCGGTCGGAGTCGAATACCGCGCTTGGAACTAAAATAATCTCGCTGACATAGCCGTTTAGATAACCTTCATAGCCACCCCAATCGATTCTGCCAACAACCATGGCTCGTGATCCTGTGGCCAGGGTGCCTGTAATTCCCATTGCTGTGCCACCCGCTCCATCTACGTAGGCTGTGCCGCTGGATGATGAGCATACACTACCCACAATACATGGCGACGTGACCGCGCCTGTCTGTGACAGAATAAAGTCACTTCCCGCTGAATTGAACGGGATGGACTGGATGGCAGATGCACTAACAAAACGAGCGTATTGTGCTATTCTAGTTCCAGAAGATCCATCTTGGGCTAAAATTGTACCAGTTCCTGTACCTGCTTGTTTCACAACAGCAAATACCGACCACGGACCGCTATGAGCACTGACACTAGCACTTGTCAAATATCGACTTGCCGCGTCGAAATATACCGCTGGTTTGCTATTCAAACCCGCAGCTTGATAGGTGGGTTGATTTACTGTCGTCGCTTGCGTGACATGACGCGCGTTCCCGCTCTTGTCATTCCACTGGCTAACGAGATTGCCACCGTCTTTGGTGAGGGTACTGGCGTCGTTGGCGTCGAGCCACAGGGCGGTAGGCACTCCCCCGTTCGCCGGTGTCCAGTCTTGGGCGAAGGCCTGCTGTGCCGGCAGCGCCAGCAGCGCCGCGGCGAGGGTCATTAGGGTGTTGGTTCGTTTGGTTGTTTTCATGGTGATTTTGGTTTGTGCGTCAGGAGACTGTGTGGAATGTAGGGCTTTCTGGAATTCTGTCATGTCGCATAAGGATGCGACATGGCGACGTCCTGGAGTGGTTTCCTCCGGGGAGCCGTCATTTCCCCTTGCGGGCGGCTTGAAGCCGCCGCTGCGGTCGAATGGCGCTTGGTGAAAGCGCAATTTTTCAGCCATTTTGCCGTCCTCAGCCGCGGCGGCGATGGTGATCGATGGCCTGCTGGCGGGAGTGGACCTGGAGTTTCTTATAGATGCGGCGGATGTATTCGCGGAGCGTGTTGACGCTCACGCCCATCTCGGCGGCGGCTTGTTTGTAGAGGAGTCCTTCGGCGAGCCGTTTCAGCACTTCCTGCTCGCGCTCGGTAAGCGCTTCCCCCGTGGGAGGCGCCGGTTTGCGGTGGAATGCGGCCACCACCCGGCGGGCGATGCTGCTGGTCATCGGCGCGCCGCCCTGGTCCACATCCCGGATGGCGTCTAACAACTCCCCCGCCCGCACCGGCTTGAGCAGGTAGCCGCCAGCCCCGGCGGCCAGGGCGTTGAACAGATTGTCGGAATCCTTCGCCACCGTCAGCATGAGGAACTGCGTGTCGGGCAATACCGGCGAGAGCTGGCGGACGCATTCCACGCCGTCGATGCCCGGCAGGTGGATGTCCATGATGACGACGCGGGCCGGGTGTTTGACCAGTCCCGCCACCGCCTCCTCGCCGCTGGCGTAATCACCGCCGCACACACAGCCGGGATTCTGGCGGATCATCCCGACGAGACTGCTGCGCACCCGCGGATCGTCCTCGACGACAGCGATGGCCAGGGTTTCAGCTTTGTTTTTCGGTGTCATGTTTTTGTTTCGAGGGTCACCGTGGTTCCGTTGCCGGAGGTGCTGCGGATGTTCAACGTGCCACCCACTTCTTGCATGCGCCGGCGCATGTTGGCAAGCCCGTGTCCGCCGCCGGGCCGGCCCGGCACGGTGGATTGGGGGTCAAAACCGCGGCCGTAATCGCGGATGGTGATGCGAAGCGCGTCTCCATCCAGGGTGATTTCGAAGCGGACGTTTTTCGCGCCGGAGTGGGAGACGATGTTGTGCAGCACCTCCTTGATGACGAGGAAAAGATCGTGGCGGGTTTTCGGCAGCAGCGTGCGCTCCGGCCACTCGGCGGGAAAGATCAGCCGGCAACGGATGTCCGAGGGTTGCAGGAAATCCTGGGTGAAATCGCCCACGTAGACGGCGAAGCGGGCGAGCGTGTCATGGGACGGGTTGAGCGCCCAGACGATCTCATCCGCCGAGCGCGTGAGCTTGCGGGTGGCGCGGAAAATATCGTCCACATGGGTGCGGGTGTGCTCGGGATGGCCGATGTCGTTCTGCGCAAGTTCACTTAACAACGCGATGTGGGTGAGGCTGGCACCGAGGTCGTCGTGAATGTCGCGGGCGATGCGCGTGCGTTCCGCTTCGAGCGCCCGCTCGCGTTCGAGCGCCCGCTCGCGTTCGAGGCGCAGGCCGATGACGTAGCGCCAGGCGCCAAACAGCAGGCTGAGTACCGCCGTGGCGATCAAGCCCCAGAACCACGGCTGCCGCGTGATGGGCAGCAGGATGTCCATCTGAATGCGTTGCTGCACGCCCGTCCTGCGGTCGTGAATGCTGATGCGCCAGACGTTCTCACCGGCGCTGGCAATGCCACCCACCATGCAGCCGGTTGCGGTGGAGAGCACCGGTTGCAGGTGGCTGTAGAGGTAAAGGTCGCCATCGCGCGCACCGGCATCGGTGAGCTCTAACGAGAAGGACGAGCGCCCGGCCGTCACCTGCCGGATCTCGGCGGCACCGCAGTAGATGTGAAGGTTCGAGCCGATCAGGACCGGCCGGTCCGGCGCGGGATCGAGCGCGGTGAACACCAGATGCTGTGAGGCGGATGGCCCGAGCCGCGGCGTGGTCCACGAACCCTGGGCGACCCCGAGATAACGATCATCCCAGAACGACCAGACGGCGTATCGTTTTGCCGGATCCATGCCGGCCTTGGCGAAATCCAGGGTCACCGTGCGCTCGGTCGTGCCCGGGTTCCACAGCAAGGCCACGGTGGAGTTTCCCCACGGGCGGCGGACGTGGCCTAACAACCGGGGCCATTCCTTGTCCGTGCCGAGGTCCATCACTTCCGTGCGTTCGCGGGCCGGCGGCGTGAGCACCTCGACGTTGCGCCAGTAGGGTTTCAAGTCCTCCCAATACCAAGGGTCCGAGGTGATCGCCGTGCCACAGGAAAGTCCGGTCATGCTCAGCCAGGTGCGCACCAGCGGCCAACTGCCTTCGATTTGGCTGATGTTGGCGATGTCCGTGCCGATGTAATAGGAGTCGCCGTCGATCGCATACCACCTGTCCTGCTGCGGAAAGGCGCGCAAGACCGACGGGATTGCCTGGAGGATTTTTTCGCGGAGGGTATCCTGAGCGACCCGGCTGGCATCGACCATGCCGACTGCGGCGCGGTTGGGTTCGTAATCGCAAAAAAGCAGGTAGGTTTCCTCGCCCGCCGCCTTGCGGATGGCGGCCCAGTGCTCCCGATAGATCTCGAACGCCGTGCGACGGCCGTCAGTGGTCACCCGTATGGGCGGATAGAAAACCTTCAGGTAGCCGGAACCCGCCGCCACCGTGCGGGACACGGTCTCTATCAACTGTGGCAGTCCTGCTAGTCCTGGCCAGCCGGAGCCGCCGACGCCGATGCCGGGGCCGCCGACGCCGACGTGCGTTCCGAAGCGCGCGCCAAGTTCCGTGATGTTTTTCCGGCTCTCTGGAAACCAGGTGGATTCGAGGGTTTTCGTGAGATCCACATCCTGCGAATTGTAATCCATTTGAATCACCCCGGGGCGCAGCCTGCCGCCCGATTCCCGCACGACCTTGGTCACATCGACGAGTTCCCGGCTGATATCGGTTTTGGTCAGAAAGTTCCAGTTGTTCCAACCGGCCAGCGCGCCCTTGCCGGTGCGCGCGCCATGGGACCGCGCGACCGAAGCCGCCCAATGTTCGAGCGCGGTCCGGGGATTTCCGCTCACGAGGGCGACCTCCTGGCCCCAGCGGGTTTCGCCGGGATCGACACGCACGCTGTCCATCGGCGTGACCGCGTCCAGACCAAAGACGCCGGGTTCCTCACAGCTCCAGGAAAACTCCGCATAGGAAACCGGCTCACCCACCGGGCCGAACACCAAGCCGGTGCCGTCCGGCTGATAGAACGTGCCGTATTCGTGAATCCGGACCTGCCCGTCGTTGCCTGGCAGCGGGGCGAGCACCGGCGTCCGCGGATGCAGGCCGGTGAGCAGCCAACTGTCCGGATTTTCTATCGGAACTTGGGCCTGTACCGGAGTGGTGTCGATGAGCATGAATGATTCCCGGCCGGTATTGCGCACACCGGCGCGGGCGCACACGGCGATTCCTCCTTCGAGCCGCACCCGGAATAACAATTCGGCGGCCGCTTCCGGCGACGCAATCACCACGGTGATGCCGTCGGCGATCCTGCCATGGACCGCAGGCTGCAGGCCCTGCCCGAACGCGTCGGAATCCAAACGCGTGACGGTTCCCGCGTTTTCGATGGTGGCCGCCCAGCGGCATGGGATCGTCCCCAGTCCGGCAACGCAAACATCCATCGACCGCCCGTCTGCGGCGATGCGCGGGGCGGCAGCCGTTTCATTTGCGGCGTGAAGCGGACACCACAAAATAGCAAGCCATGCCGCCGGCCAAAGCAATGTTGGAGGAATGCGGATCATGGAGTCATGCGCCCGATCACCTCACCGCCCCAGCAGTTTGATCTCCTGCAGGCACATGGCGTATTTGCTGCCTTCCGGCCGCGACTGGATGTCCGCCTTGCTCCAGCCGGCGGCGAAGTTGGCGGAATAACAAAGCCACATCGTGCGCCCGTCCTTGCTGATGAACTTGGACGGGATGTTGACGAAATACGCCTGCTGACCGAAGTGCTTCAGATAGGTGACGAGTTTCCAGGGTCCGGTGACCAGGTCGGATTCGAGGATATTGGTGTTGAAATAGGTGCCGTAATACCAGACGCCGTTATAGACCAGGCTGCCGCAAGGATAGCGGCCTTCATACGGGCGCGGACTGCTCTTGAAGGCGCCCTGGTCGGTGACCGTTAGCTTGAGTGGATCTTCGCCGCGGATCGTGGCGTGGCCGGTGGCCGCGCCGTCCCCGCCCGAGCCGATCGCCAGGCCGTTGACCTCGCCATCCGTCCAGGGCGAATACAGGTTGCCATCCGACGCCCACGATGGATACCAGGTGTCGGCTCCGGTGTATTCGGCATGCCGCCCGGTGAACACCACGCCGGTGAGCACGGCCGAGGGCTTGAACGGGCAAGCGGCCGGCGGCTCCGTGCGCCACTGGCCGGTTGGATTGGTCTTTGCCGCCGCCGGTATGTTAGATCCGGTCTTGGGTTCCGCGCCCTGGACGGCGAGTGATGTAACCAGCACGGCGAGGCCGGCGATCATGGGATGTTTGATGTTGGTGTATTTCATGGGTGCTTGCTCGATTCCGTTACGGGGTGGTTTGGAGTGATGGTTTGTCTTTCTCAGCAACTTACTTTGGAAGAATCAACTGCACCAACGCGCAACCCCGCTTGAGCGGGACGGTGAGTTCGAGGATTCCATCTTTGAATTGTGTTTTGACCGGCTGTGGGTGCTCGGCACCGGGATGGATGGCCTCGGCCTTGAGTTTGGCCAAGCCGGTTAGGTTGCGAACTTGAACAGTGGCGGATTCCAACTTGTCGCCGAAGGCGACCGGTAAGGCATAACCGCCCGGGACTTCGAAGAGGTTGACCTTCACGCCGGGAGCCGTGGTTTCCACACAGTGCGGGGCGAGCACCCATTTCCTGACGCGCATGGCGGTGAGCAACGGGCCATAAGCGATGGACATCCCTTCCGGGCTGGCGGTGGCGGCGGACGTGGCGATGTATTCGTCCTCCTTGCCTTTGGCATACATGTTTTTCACCATGTTCTGACCTTCTGCGGACGGCGAGAGACAATGGTTGTTATACGGATAGGGAGCGATCGGGAAAACACCGAGGTAAAGACAGCGTTGGAAATAGAAGTCCGTGCACTCGCCGGCAGCCGTCCACAGGTTGGTGGGCTTACGCACACCGGCGAGTGCTGCGTAGTTGATGTAGTGCGGCAGCCCGAACATGTCGGAAGCCCATTCGGCAAAGATGCCATCACCACGACCGACAACTTCTATACGCGGCGTGCAGTTGTTGAGAAACAACAGCTTGCCGGCCCGGTGAAGTTCCGGCACGATTTGATCCGCCAGCTTTTGGAAAGAGACGAACAGCGAGCGTGCGGGCTTGCCGTTGACCCAGGAGACACCGTCATCGCCGCGCTCGTTGTAATGACCGAGCCAGTCGAGACGGTCGATGCCGATGCCAGCCACATCCGGCAGCAGGGTGTTGTTGCGGCGGACTTGCTCGACGAGGTGTTTCATATAGGACGGTTCGCCGGGGTCGACAATCACCGCGCCGTAGCAATTCGAGTAGAACGGCTTGTCGCCGTTCATCAGCACTGCGGGCTCCATGTCGCCGTGATAGAGATATGAAACCTGACGGTGCGGCCTTCTCCCAAGCGGTAATTGTCACGTTGGAAGCGGATGCTGCCGCCGGAAGTTTCACTCAGGCTGAGATCCAGCAGCGTGTCCTCGGGTGATTGCATGAAGGTGAGCGCGATGTCCTGCCCGGGCTCGGCCACGGTGAACATGGGAATGCTGAGGTTGCACTTGGCGGTGGACCCCATCTGGGTGTAATCCGGAAACTGATAGCCCCAGGTGCGGTTGGCGAAGGGCTGCCATGCCAATGGGTCCGCCCATGCCGATGGGTCATTGTCCGGGTGCCCCCAAGTGGTCCCGAATCGGCTGTTAGCGGTCGCTGCGTAATTGAATCCGGTGGTGATGGTGGTGCTCCACGGATTGCCGGCGCTGGTGATTGCCACTTCCCAGCGGATGCTGTCTCGGGTCGGGGTGAAGCGGTCGGTGACGGTGCAGGTGTGGCCTTTGGCATCCACCAGGGTGCGGGTGAAGGTGCAGGCTTGGTTAGGCAGTGAGCTATTCACCACGGCCTCTCCCTGCGGACGGAAGCCCCGAAGGCGTGTGTCCCCGGAGAGCGGCCATTCGGTGTTGCCGATTTTCCCGCTGATGATGCTGCCGTTTTTCGCAAGATTGAGGGAAAAACCGCCGGCTTTGACGGTGTGTGCGATCTCGGCGGGCGTGGTGGGCCCGGCAGTTCCGGTGAGGGCGGCATCGCCCCAGTCGGCGTGGTCGCAGGAGTTGCCGTCGCCGGCATCGGTGACGATCAGTTTCAATTGGGTGACACCTTTGAGCGGAACCTTGACCGCTTTCGCGGCATCGCCCATGCGCATGATGCCGCTCTCGAAGAGGGTCTTGCCATCGCCGATGACTTGGAACACCACGCTGGCGTTTTTCGCGTCCGGATGGGCTTTCAAATGATCGTCCACGCCGACCCAGGCAGTGAATGTCTCGCATCCGTCCTCCAGAGTATAGACGATCTCGCTTGCGGCATGGGTCCCGAGGCCGTGCGTGAACGTGCGTCCGGCGATGGTTAGCGGACTGCCGGAGACCGCCTTGTTAATCTGGAGACTGCCCCAGGCCTGGGTGTTGGAGTCCGCTGGAACCTCGGCCAGCGGAGTTGTGGTCATGTCGGATGGCGGCGCGGCCTGGACCGGTGGCGCAAACACTGACAACACGGCCAAGCCGATGGCGGTGAACGCGGCACGGAGATGGAGTGTGGTTTTCAAAAGAGGTGGCGGTGAGTTATCATGTGGCTGGGATGGTAGCAGGTCTCATGTGAAGTGGACGGGACGTCCACCCTCCTTATTGCGTGACCTTGAGGCGAACGAAACCGTTGGCACCAAGAGCGGGAAGGGTGACCTTGACGTGATCCGAGGGACTTCCTGGAGTGATCGTGACAACAGGCCCGGCACCGGTCAGCGGGATGGTGATGGCGGTCCATCCTGTCAGGTTGTTGCCGTATTCCACTTCCTGGGTGGTGGCCGGCGGTTGTGAGAGGTCGCTGCGGTCATACTCGTAGAACCAGGTGCCGCCGGTGTGGGTCAACTTGGGCAGGATGGTTTGCGATGGTGCCATCGGCGCGCCGCCTAACACAAACTCCAGCACGTTGGGGATGCCGTCGCGATCAGGGTCGTCCAAGGGTCCGGCGGTGCCGGCGGTGAGTCCCTGCGCGGGGTTGGCCGCCCAGGCGCCATAGGGTGTGTTGGGTGTGGCGCTGGCCTGGTTGGAGTCGGAACTCTCGCCGGCGGTGTTGTTGGCAGAAACCACATAGTAATAGGTTGTGCCATTGGCTGCCGTCGAATCGGTATAACTTGCGGTGCCCGCCGTGGTGCCGATCACCGCATAGGGACCGCCGCTGGTGCTTGAGCGTTTGACGTTGTAGCCGGTGGCGCCGGCCGCCGCAGTCCACGTTAGGGAGACTTGGCTGACGCCTGCGGTGGCGCCCAGGCCGCTTGGGGCCGGGGGGGTGAGCGGGACATCGGCGAAGGTGAGGGCGGCGATGCCGTTGCTGCCGTAGAGCAGGTTGGCCTGGATGCCATCCCAGCCGGTGCCTTTCAGATAGGTGATGGTCTTGGCGGTGGAAGCGGCGGTGAGGGTGAGTTTGACGACCTTGCCTGTGACGCTGCCCGAGGCCACCTTGCCGGCGACGTCATCCAGATAATACAGTCCCTTGGTGGCGTTAATCCACGGGGCGATGTTCTGGTCGAACTCCAGGGTGATTTCGTTGCGTGCGGTGGTGCTGTAGTAGGCCTTTTTCAGGTTCGGCGCACTGAACACGGTGCCGGACGAGTAGCCGTAGAAGTCCTGTTCCACCAGCGGGCTGATGAGGTCGGAAAATTTCTGATAGCCCTCCAACACATAATGGCAGCCTGCGCCGGGGACGATGCCCAGGGTGCTCATGGCGCGCATGTTGGAATACAGGTATGGCAAGGTCCGTTGTTTCTCGCGCAGCTTGTCATCCGACCCATTGGACATCGACCCGCAGGCGGCCGGCCAGATCTGGAAGATATAGTATTTCCGAATGTTGGGGAAATCCTGTTTCCAGGCGGCGGACATGTCCACGAAGTATTGTTGATAGAACTTGTAATCATAATCGCCGTCCGGTCCTTCGACCCCCTGATCCTGTTCGCCCTGGTGCCACAGCACGGCACGAATGCCATGCGTGAGCTTGGCCCCCACGATCCGGTTGAAGAGGGTGGCGTAGATCGAATACAGGCTGCCCGGCAACGCATGGCCCGCCGGATTGGGCTGATGCTGGTCGATGCGGGTGCCGCCCACGGCGCCGTTGATGATGCAGATGGGCATGTTGTAGGTCGTTGACAGGTGTTTGGCCCAGATCCAACCCCAGACACCGAGTTGCAATTCCGAGTCCTTGTTAGTCGCATAGCCCCAGCCGAGCGTGCTGCCATAGGAGCGGATCCACGGACTGGGGTTGGTATCAACGGGCGCGTCATTGTCGGTGGCCAGAGCATTCGACTGGCCTTCGATGAGGTAGGCGTCGCCGCAGACGAGGTCGGTCACCGTGGCGGGCGGTGAGGAATCGACGCCGCCAGTTCTGGTGCCGTAGGTCACTTTATAGGTGATCTTGCCTGCGGCAATCGGCACCGCGAAGGAGTAGGCTCTGCCGACAAGATTCTGGCGGTGCGTGGCGTAGAGCACGTCAGCACCGGTGTCGGTCGTATAAATCTTGAGATAGACTTCGGTGGCGGATCCCGTTTGGGTGCCCTTATAGAAGATCGTGCCGTTGTTGGTGTTCGGATCACGCGCGTAGAACTGCTTGGCTACCGGTTTTTCGGTAGCACCCGGTGTGCGTTGCGCCCAGGCATCGCTCGCGGGTTCCTGCACGGTGATGGTTTTGCTGCTGGAAACCAGGGTGCCGCCGTTGTCCAATACCAGCGTCACGGTCATCGGGCCGCTGCCTTGGGCGCGCGTCAGCGTCATCACGCCGGGCACGGTGGGCGTGCCTGCGGTGGTCGTCCTGGCTGCGGCGACTCCCGCCACGCTCCAACGATAATTCAGGTTGGCCACCCCGGCCGCCTGCAAGGCCGCGAGGTTGGAAATGACCGGCGTGACGGTCATCGTCTGCCGGCCATCCCACAGGTTGGTCGAGGCGTTCAGGGTGAACACCGGGTCGGGAATGGTATCGGTAATCGTGACGGGAATGTCCACCGTCTGGTTGGGCGCCGGGGACGGATAGATCGCCTTGAAGCGGATGACGAACGATTGGTTGCCGGTGACCCGGCCGGCACTCAGCGCATAGGTGAACTGATCGGTGGCGAGCAAGGTTTCCACGCTATTTTGCACGCGGCTCCAATAGACCTTCTGGGCGCCGCCGGCCTGACCGGTGAGGGTGATGGTGGTGCCTTCGTTCATGGTCACCGGCGACGGAGTGGCGGAAAATGCCGTGCCGGCCTGCACCACATTGCCTAACAATGTTTGCAGGGGCTTCTGATTTTCATACGCCATTTTCACCCAGGCGGCAGAGCGTGCCACACTGGAAATGCGCGCCTCATCCACATCCACGTCATCGCCCACCAAGGTCATGGCTTGAGGATTCGTATTGCCCGACGAGCCCCCTGACGACGCAGTGGCGTCAAGCACGCCATTGACATAAATGTTCCCGGTCCCATTTGAAGAGGTATAAACCACATGATACCATTGCTGCGCGGCGAGTGCGGTGGAGCCGGTAACCGTGGCAGCCCCACGGCAGGTGAGAGGTGCTGGCAAAACAGTTGGGCTACCCCAAAAGCCAATCTGGTTGGTCCAGGTATTCCAGCCATAGTCATTCTGGTTTCCCCACGCCAGCGGCATGGTCCACCCGCTGTTGATTTGTCTTGCCCGGATCCAGACCTCGCCTGTGGTGGTGGGCTTGTTGCCCGTCGGAAAATGGGTGATGTTCGTGGCACTGATGTCGGTGCCTTGCAGTCTCCAGGCCGAACTGCCGATCACCGCCGTGCTCGGGGTGGCGCCGTTATTGACCGGCGAGGTTAAGCCGCTTGCATCCAGAACGTTTCCGTTCAGGTGCATGACCGAACAATAGCCGTTGGCGGCATTGAAAACCGCAGGGCCCTTCGATTCGCTGACCGCATCGGCCTTGCCCCAATACATTTTGATTTCCTGCCGCGCGTTGCCACTGATAGCAGCAATGCGCACCCAGATGGCGGCAGTTTTGGCGGCCGCATCCCACTGCTCAATCTCGTACGCCAGCGGCAGGCCTGTGGTTGTGGCAAAGCGGAGATCCGCGCCACCGGCCTTGACCTGGCTGAAATCCAACGAATCCTTGTTGAGCCGCACCAGCAGCGGGAAGTTGGTTTCCGAGGCACCGGCTGGGATGTTGGCACCATCCGGGGTGGTCAGGATGAACAACGAGCCGGAGTAGGTCCATGCCTGATAGGTCAGCGCCTTCACGGTGTAGGTCTTTTTGGTGGTGCCGTTCTGGGCGGTGACCGTGTAGCTCTGCTGGCTGGTGAAATTCAGGGTGGTGCCGGAAATAGGGAAACACGTGGCGAACGGGGAAAGCGTATATGTGGGGGAAAGGCTGCCCACGCCCGGACTCCCCGGCACGGTCCATGTGATGGTTTTGGCGACCTGGTCGATGAACCCGGGATTACCCGGCAGACCGAAGGTGAGGATGTCGCAGGCACTGCTGGCCGGCGCGATCGTGACCGTCACGGTATAGTCGGTGGTGGTGCCGGAGGTGGCGAAATCCGAGGCCTTGACGATATAATGCACCGGACTGGTGAAGTTCTGCGTGGAGCCGGAGGCCTTGGTGCAGGTCGCCCCGGGGGACATCGTGAAGGTCGGTGAGAGGGTCGTCACATTGGTTCCATAGGGCACGGTCCATGAAATGGCGGCCGCGTTGGCAGCCACCGGGCCAATCGTGGCTCCCGGGCCGAACGACAGGATCTTTGCCTGAGGGGTGGTCTGCCGATTGGCCAGCGCACACAGGTGGAAGGTGTTGCCGCTACTAGGGGTGATCGTCAAAACCTTTGAGCCGGAGGAGTCGGCGACAAACGTGTATGCAATCCGGATGCCGTTTTGATTGCCATAAAGATCCTGATCCAACACGATGCTGTCGCTGCCGGATGCGAACGTTTGGCTGCGTCCTGAGGCGTCCCAGCCAAAGGAGAACAAGCTGGTCTCATACATTGCCCCCGGCGTGAGATGGGTGAGGGTCACGGTGCGGGGAAACGCGTTGTAGATGAAGCTGGAAGCCAACGCCAAGCTGTTGCCGGTGATGTTTGGAGCGGCACCGGTGTACTCATTAACGGCTCCCCCGATCGAGAAGTTGGTCCCGATGAGGGCCGATGCCTGGAAGGCAACCCCGTTCACGGTGGTCGCAGCTCCGGCACAGTTCACGGCCACGGTGTATGGGGCAGCACTGGTGATTCCTGAATCCGCGTCGTTCGTCCACGCGCTATAGGTCCATTGGGCCTGAGCTTGGGATGCCAAACAGCACGCCAAGATGACGGGGCCGATGGCGAGGAGTTTGAGATAATCTCTTATCGGCTTGATGGTCTTCAGTGTTTTCATGGTGATTTTTAGCGGGATGCTGGATGCGGGAACCGGTAGGGCGTGACCGCCGGGCACGCCGACTTATCGCCAGCGGCTTGAGATGTGGAAAGGGAAATGAGAAGGGGCGGAGGCGGAATCTTCAATTTTGGATGGAAGGCGGAAGAAAAGCTGAAAGTGAATGACGAATGTTGAATTGCTCTACTGTTTCATAAGAATGCGGGGCCGCCGGTATGCACCGACGGCCCCTGGGATCCCGGAGAAAACCCATTAACTCCGGAAAAGGGTATCTGAGATGATGTTATTGGTTATTGGTTATATGTTATCAGGTAGGTCGGCCCGGCCCCGGGCCGCCGCCTTGTCCGCCGTGAGGCGGTGATGATGCGCTGTACTTGGACTGTCAATGACACCTCGCCCGCGGGGGCAGTTAGGGCGCGGCGAGGCCGTCACGCCCTACCATGGGCGGCATTACGGCGCCGGTGCCGCTTCCACGCGGACGAAGAGCTTGCCATCGAGCGGCGCGGCGGCGGCCAGCGTTACGGTCACCGTTTCAACACCCAGAACCGCAGCGGCGGGTGCCTGGGTGGCAAATTCATCCCAGGTCCAACTCGATAGATTCGTGCTGTAATAGACCTTGTAGATGAGGCCGGAATCCTTGGTCCGGGTGTATTTGAAGACCCCGCCGGCCAGTTGCTGGGTGATCGGATTGACCGAGGAACCGGTGGTCGGATCGAGGCCGAAGGCGAATTCCTGTTGGTTGCTTTGGCCGTCGAAGTCCGGATCACTGGTGGCAGCCGTGTCGGTGAAGGGATTGGCGAAGGTGCCATTGGCCCAGGTTTCGTAGGGACTCAGCGTGCCAATGGGCACATCGGCGAAAGTGAGCGCGGGGATGGCGTTGGCGCCGTAGAGCAGCGATGAAACGCTTTCGCCCGCGTTCCATGTGTTATCCTGAAGATAATCCAGGGTGGCGTTGGCGGCTGCGGCGCTGGACAACTGGAGTGTGACGATATTCCCGGACGCGCTGCCGGAGGTGACTTTGCCAGCGACTTTTTCCACATAGTAGTTGGGAAGCGAGAAGCTGCTCCAACTCATGGCTTGATCGAACTCCAGAGCGATTGCCGTCCGGGCAGCCGAAGTGAAGTAGGCCCGCTTCAGGTTGGGCGCGGTGACGGCCGCGCCGGGCACGACTCCGTAGAAATCCCGGCTGACCACTGGCGCCATGCGGTTCGCGATGTTCGCGTAGCCCGCCGCGCTGAAATGACAACCCTCGTAGCCTGCAATGCCCAGGGTGTTGAGGATGCTCATTTTGGAAAACAAAAACGGCAGGTTGCGCTGGACTTCCCGGAGTTGATCGCCTTTGGGGCCGATACTACAGGGCTTCGGCATCACCTGATAGATAATATAGCGCTGGAAGTTCGGATAATCCTGCTTCCAAGCGTTCGACATGTTCAGGAAGTTCTGCTCATAGGCAGTGTGGTCATAGTCAAGAATCGGACCAAAATTACTGCAATCGCTTTCGCCCTGGTGCCAGAAGATGCCGCGAATCCCGTGGGTGAGCTTGGCTGCGATCACGCGGTTGAGCAGGTTGGCGTAGATCGAATACGTAGCTCCTGCCATGGTATGGTCCGCCGGATTGGCCTGGTGCTCGTCGACCCGGGTGCCGCCGACCGCGCCGTTGATAATGCAAACCGGCAGCTGGTGGTTCGCGACGATTTGCTGGGCCAGATCCATACCCCAGAATCCAATGTTCGTTCCCCAGAGCGGATCATTGGCTTTGCTGCGGGCGTAGCTCCAAGTTCCTCCAGCGCTCGCATAAGTGCGGATCCATGGGCTGGTGCTGTCATCGCGCGGAGCACTGTTGTCGGTGGCCACCGCATTGGACTGGCCTTCGATGATGTAGGCATCGCCGCACACCAAGTCAGTGACAGTGGCCACATCGTTATCCGCTCCGCCGGTGGTCGTGCCATACACCACGCGGTAAGTGATGAGGCCTGCGGCGATCGGCGCGGAAAACGCATAGGCACCGCCCACAAGCGGCTGGCGGTGTGTTGTATCAAGGGTTTCGGAACCGCCGGAGGGTGTCTTGTATACCTTGAGATAGACGGTGTCCGGCGAGCCGCTCTGGCTGCCGTTATAATAGATCGTGCCGAGATTCGCAAACGGGTTGCTGGCGAAGAATTGGCCGTTGACCGGCTTTTCGGTGGCACCCGGTGTGCGCTCCACCCGGGGTCGGTCGCGGGTTCGTGGACATTGATCGTGGCCGAGTTAGTGACTCCGGTTGTGCCATTGTCCATGGTGAGCGTAACGACTAGCGGCCCGCTGCCTTGGGAACGGGTGAGTGTCAAGATGCCGGGGCTGACCTGCTTGGCAACGGCTACTCCGCTGACGCTCCACTGGTAGCTGAAATTGGTGCCGCCCGTGGCTTGGAGCAAAGCCAGGTTGGTGATATTGGGCTGGACCGTGATGGTTTGGCGGCCATCCCAAGTGGCGGGAGCCGTTAGAGTGAATTCCGGAAGCGGCGGAGCGATCACCACCGTCACGGTGTAGGGTTTGGTGACTTTGGAATCCGAGGACGTCACCGTGTAAGTCTGCGGGGAAGTGAAATTCCTGGTGCTGCCGGAAACCGGAACACCGGTTGCCCCAGGCCATAGCGTGAAGGTGGGCGCAAGGCTGGTCACATTCGAGTTATATGGCAGAGTCAGGGTGATATTGGTGCCGCTGATGACGGCTGGATTGCCGGGCAAGCCAAAGGTGAGCATGTCCGCACGCGGGGCGACGTCGCCCGTTTGAACAAGCTGGAAACCACTGAAAGCCGTATTCGCCCCATCGCCGATGCGGAAGCTCACTTTGCCATCGATGTCAGGGACGATGCCCACAATGCGGCAGTAGTTTCCGATATTTCCCGCGCCGGTTGTGACATTCGCGGGATTGGTGTCCTGAGTCAGTGCGGGCACTGTCCCGTACGTTCCCGAAAGGATCCGGTTGAGAAAAAACGTGCCGGATAGCCCGGTGCCAGCGGTCTGGGTGATCGGCAGGCTGTCACCATCTTTCCAATACCAATCAGAATAGAATAGGATATCGTAGGTCTTGGCCACCGTGAGTCCCCGGTGAGTGAAGGATGACGAGGCACCTGCCCCGCCGAAGTAACCGATAAAGATCTTGTCACCGCTCGTCAGGGCCTGGCCGCCCGCAGCCCTGTCGCTCGTGAGATCGAGTGCGATGCCGCCAGCGGTCGAACCGGTGGAGTCCTTGAGCGCCAGCCCTGTGTAAGTGGCTGAAGTAATGGAGTTCCAGTTGATCGGCGTGCTTTGTGGGACGGCGCCTGCATAATTGTCGGCAGTGGTGATTTGGTTGCCGATGTTGACGTTCCATACCACGGCCCCCGAGGGTGGCGGGTTGGTGGTGGCGGATGCCGGGACGGATGCCGTAGTCGCGTTGTGCGCGGAACTCGTGTCGCGGACGGTGACGGTGTAGGTGTAGCTGGTGTTAGGGGTCAGGCCGGTATCGGTATAGATGGGGCTATTCTGCCAGGCACTGCTGGTCGCGCCGGGATTGCCGGTGGTCTCGGTGAAAAGGTATTCCACGCCGCAGGCGTCACTGGCGGTGGTGGCGGTCATGGTGATGCTGGAACTGCCCGTAGCCGCTGGCACGTTGAGCCAGGTCATGGGACTTGGAGTCGGCGGAGTGGTGTCGGGGGTGCCGCCACTCATCTCAATCAATTGGAAACCGCTGAATGCTGAGTTTCTCCCTCCCATGCTGAATCCGAGGTTGCCGCTGCCGTTCGGGGTGAGTCCTTTGATGCGCAGCCAGTTGCCCTCGATTGCGCCATTCTGCGATGGGTCGGTGTCTTCGACCAGGCCCGGGACGACCCCGTTCGTGCCCGTCGAGATTTGATCCAAAGCAACCGTGCCAGTGAGGCCGCTGCCGACGGTTTGCGTCACAGGAAGCCACTCGTTGCCTTTCCAAAACCAGTCGGAGTAAACAATGAGGTCATAGGTGGTGCTGGAACTGAGCCCCCCGATCGTCATGTTGAACGGAGTGGCATTGCCTACGGTTTTGATCCATTGGGAAAAGATCTCAGGCCCTGTTACGGCGGCCCAAAGACCATTCGTGTAGCCGATGGATACGGTCCCGCTCAAAGTCAGTGTCGCCGTGCTGGCGGCCCCCGTGGAATCCGCGAGGGGCATTGCGAACGATGTAAACGGGTTGGTAGGCGTGACCGAATTCCAAAAGCTGTTCGGCACGGTGTTTTCTACAGCAGCGCCTTGATAGTTGTCACTGGTGGTGATTTCACTACCGATGTTGACGTTCCAGACCGCACCGGCGTGCGTCGGCGTGTTTGCAAGGGCGAGAGCTGCGAGCGCTGCGGTGGCGAGAGCCCAACGGGCGGAAGGCAGATGTCTTTTGGAGTTCATGATCGGCTGTTGGGTGATTCTACTTGTTGATTTGGATTTGATGCGTCAATGATCTCTATCACAAGCCTTGTCGCAAGCTTTATCGCAAGCTTGGTCGACAATCGTTTCAAAACCGACAAGGTTTACGACAAGGCTCGCGACAAAGTTACCGTCCCTTCAAAGTAACAAAAATCAGCCCGCCCCATTCCCGCGTGGGAATGGGGCGGGCATCCGTGATGAAACGTCTGTTATGGGCGACTTGTCACGCGTTTAGCGGCGGCGGCGCAGCAGGGCGAGAACGCCTACACCACCGAGCAGGGCGGCGGAGGGTTCGGGGATCGATGTCAGCGAAACATCGTCAAAGATGACGCGGTCGCCGATGTCATTGCCATCCGCCACACCGACCACGATGGTCATTTGTTGCCCGACCACGCCGGCCAGGGTGGCGGCCCCATAGGTCCTCGATATGGTCTGGAAGCTGCCGCTGGTGTCGGGATTCACAGACGAGTCCGGGGTCAACTCGACTCCGTTTGCGAGGAGATGAAATGCCAGCGGCCCGGATATTGGACCATTGCCAGGACCACCGATCATGGCGGAAATCGTGTAGTCCAGACCCGCGCCAATGGTGCCCACGGATGCTGCGGTCACGACTCTCGAATTTCCACCCCATGATCCAAAGAAACTGATGGCCATGGAATCGCCCGGGCCGTGGTAATACACATCCGCATTCCCTTGGATCTTGGTCCACCCGACAAGATCGACCGTGGCTCCGGTCGTGCTGTCGCTGTAAATGGCCGAACCGCCCCCCACGGTCAAATTGGTCGGAGGAATGACTCCACTCCACGGCACATAACCACCGGTAAGTTCCGCAGTGACGGTGGTGCTGCCGGGTTGATAGAGTTGGAAGTCACCACCCAAAATGACCGCCGAATGGGCCGGGTTGGTGGCAAGGGCGAGTGATGTGACCGCCACAGCGGCAGCGGCCCAGGGTATTCTTGTTTTCATTGTTGTTGTTGTTTTGTTGTTTTGTTGTTTTCACCATTGGAGATTTCATGTCATTCAGGGCGCAGCGCGGGTGCCGCGCCCTGGTGTGGGTGGATTTACGGCGTCGGCGTCACGAGCAAGCGGACGAACTGTTTGCCCATGCCGGTTGGCAGGAGGTAGCTCAGGTTGCCACCCGCAGGCGTGGGCCGCGGTGTGACGTTCGTCCAGGTGGCGAGGTCGGGCGAGGTTTGGACCTCATAGGTGCCTGCGTAGCCGGCAACCATCGGCCAGGTGATCGTGTTGGTTCCGTCCAGGCCGGGCATGGCGGTGAACGAGGAACCCGTCTGGCCCATGAAGTATTCGAGGCCGTTGTCCACGCTGTCGTTGTCGTGGTCCTGATCCGGGGTTTGGCCGGTCGCGTTGTTGGCATTGGCCCAGGCAGTGTAACCGGCTCCGACCGTCACCGTGCCGGTGCCGGCGAAGTGGACATCGTCCTGATTGGCCAGCGGTGCCGGCGAGGCGGATGAGCCATAGACGCCCGGGTCTTTGACATCCGCGCCGACTTTCAGGCTCGGGACGGCCTGATTGCCGGCATACTGAAGGTCAAGCTTGGCCGCAGCGTCGATTTCCAGCGCCGTCGGGGCCACGGAAGCGGCCGTCGCGCAAGCGAGCGTGCCTGCCAGGACCTTGGTCGGTCCGGTGTAGGTCGAAGCCTGGAGCAGTTTCAAGGTCCCCAGGCCCTGCTTGGTCAGGCCGCCAGTGCCGGTGCCGGGCAAAAGGGTCTGATCGATGGAGATGCTTAGGCCATCAGCAGTGTCGATGATCGCCCCGTTCTGCTCCACGACGACCTGGGTCAGGTTTTGCATGAAGACAGTCTGTCCTATCCCGGATAGCTTCGCCGCGACGGCGTCGTCGCTCACCGTCGGCTTGAGAGTGCCGCCGTTGAAGCAAAGCTTGCCTGTGCCAGAGCTGGCAACGCCTCCGCCGCCGATGGAATGGGCGGTCAACATTCCGCCATTGAGGTGATACTCACCCTGGCCATTGGTCCACCCCACCAGGGCGGCCCCGGAGCCAATTTGCAGCGCCGCACAAGCATACCACAACTGCCCGTTGGCGTTGGTCAGATTCACCGCGCCGCTGTTCTGGATGACATAACCCTTGGGAGCCCCGCCGTATTGCCCCAGAATCATCAACGAGGAATTCACCTGGGCGGAGTCCTGGATGATCAGCCGGCCATCGTTCGCATTCGTGTCTCCGACAGTCAGGAAACCGTTTATGTTGTTGAACTGGCCCGAGTCCTTCAGGATCATCGTGGATTCAGTGGCCCCAAGGGCATCCATGCCGATCGTGCTCCAAGTCGTGGAGTTCACCGTGCCCGAGACTTCCATGGTGCTACCGTTGCGCACGGTAAACTGCTGCCCACTTACGGCGAGAGTGGCGCCGCCGGGGATCGTCAGCGAGCCGCCATCGACGAGGAACGAGCCGGCGACCGAATTGGCGGTGCCGGAAAGGGTCAAGGCACCAGGGCCGCTACTCATCACGGTTCCGGGAGAGTTGACATTGGCGCTGATGGAGTGCGAACCGGCATCCACAGTCACCTTGCCGCCACTGGCCAGCGTCAGGGTTTTGCCGCTGGTGGAGGCGATGGTTTGATTGACGACCTCATTGTTGAAGGTCAGACCGGCGATCATAACGTCGGTGTCCAGATTAAGCGTCGCGCCCGCGCTGGCGTTGTCCGAGAGGATTGCGGTATGGGTCGCACCGGGCACTGTGTTATTCCAATTGCCCGCAACACTCCAGTCGGCACCGTCCATGCCCTGCCATCTGTAGGTGGGCGGAAGGGTGGTGATGATGGGATTGTCATCGAGCGCCGGCAGCGCAACCATGGCGTTGCCCGCAATGTCGGTCAGAACGGCGTCGGCCAAGATCCGCAACTGCAGCGTGCCAATGCCCTCAGCCGAGGTCACGGAGACCGTAAAGACCGCCGGATTGCCCGTCGGGGCCACACTGTTGATGATGGCGGAGGGGCTGCCGGCATTGTCAAAGTCATCGATCCCGACCGTCGAGGCATTCATCCCCTCGTTGAAAGTCACGGTGTAGATCACCGTTTGGCCCCCGACAATCGGACCACCGCCCACATTGTCGCCAATCGAGGTCAGGGTCGGCGCAAAGGGATCGTCAGTGACGACCAGGGAGCTGTCATCGGGAATCGCCGAGCCCGGGTCGAGAGCGTTACCCTCGAGATCCTTCAGGGTGGCTCCGGCCGCGACCTGCAATTGGAGCGTCCCTGCCTCAGTCGGCGTCACCACGACCGAGAAGACCGCGGGATTTGCCGTTGGGGTCACACTGTTGACTGTCATGGCCGTCGCGCCCGTGTTGGCAAAGTCGGCGGCATCGACCGTCAGGGCGGACATTGGCTCGCTGAAAGTCACGGTATAGGTCACCGGTTCGTTGGTGACGACCGGACCACCGCCTTTATTGTCCTCAAAGGAAATCAGGGTTGGCGCAGTGATGTCGGGAACGGAGGTCGCCAGCGTCACATTGTCAAAGATGACACGGCCCCCTTCATCGTTGGCGTCTTCGACGCCGAGCACGATTTTCGTGGGTTGTCCGACGTGGGCCAAGAGATCGGCCGGACCGTAGGTACGGGAAATCGTCTGATTGGCCGTGCCCGAGACATTGACTGACGAACTCGGCGTCAACAGCGAACCATTGGCATAGAGGTGGAAAGCCAGGGGGCCTGTCATCGGACCACCCCCGCCGCTCACATCGACCGAGATGATAATGGTTTCGCCAGCCGCGATCGTATGCAGCGATCCGGTCGTCTCGACGCGTGTGTCACCGCCCCATGCCGCAAAGCAATTGAGCGCCATGGAACCGCCCGGGCCGTTGTAAAGCAGGTCCGCACTCCCTTGGATCTTAGACCACCCGAGGAGATCGACCGTGGCCCCGGTCGTGCTGTCGCTGTAATTGGCCGAACCGCCCCCCACGGTCAAATTGGTCGGAGGAATGACTCCACTCCACGGCACATAACCACCGGTAAGTTCCGCTGTGACGGTGGTGCTGCCGGGTTGGTAGAGCTGGAAGTCACCGCCCGAAATGACCGCCGCATGGGCCGGGGCGAGGGCGAGGGCTGCGAGCGAGCCGGCGATGCGGGCGGTGGAGCCGACGAGGGCGAGGTGTTTGAGGGAATTTCTTATCGGATTGATTCGATTCGGTGTTTTCATGGCGATTTTGGTTTGGGGTTCTTTCAACGTCGCTGGTGTTTGGGATTCGGTGTTTGAAGTCTGGAAATGCAGGCGGATTGCGGGACTGGTGATGCTTGGCTGGAGTGGAAATTGAGGCAAGGAATGGGCCACTCCGTGACAACCGCCGACTATTAAATCCCGAAATGGGGGGGAGAGAAGAATTATTTTCTCGACAACTGATCCTAACAATATTGTAGTTCGGGGACGATGCGTCCGGTACGACAAACCCCCAAACATGAATTGGTAGCGGCGCACCTGCGCGATGGCTTGCACGAGGGGCGCTGGAGCGGGGGGCTGCCCGGGGTGCAACGGCTGGCGGCGGAACTGGACGTCTCGGCGGTTATCGCCAGGCGAGCGCTGCGGCAACTTGAGACCGAGGGAGTGCTCACCGGCCGCGGGTTGGGCCGCAGTCGCGGCATCACCGCCGCCGGCGCGAACATCGCCACCCAGCGTCCGCTGCGCGTGGCCATTCTGCGCCACGACGCGCGCTTGACAGACAATACCCAGACGTCCTCAGTCCTAAACGAGATCATGCATTCACTGGAAGCGGCGGGCCATACGGTTTTCTTCTGCAACAAATCCCAGATCGAACTCAAGAACGAGGTCCGGCGTATTGCCAGGGAAATGGCAAAGACCCGGGCGGATGCCTGGGTCGTCGAGGCGGGGTCACGCCCGCTGCTCGAGTGGTGCGCGACGCAAGCCACCCCGTGTCTCGCGCTGTATGGCCGCGTCGGCGGACTGGCACTGGCCCGCACCGGGCCAGACAAAGGGTCGGCGTATCGCGCCGCCACCCGACGGCTCCTTGAGCTCGGGCATCGCCGCATCGTGAACATCTCCCGCGCCGCCCGCCGCCTGCCGGTGCCGGGGATTCTCGAATGCGTTTTTCTCGAAGAACTCGCCGCCCACGGTGTGGTCACGGGCGACTACAACCTGCCGGATTGGGAGGAGACCCCCGCAGGATTTTCCAGATTGCTCGAACGCTTGTTTCTGCATTCGCCGCCCACCGCGCTGATTGTCGATGAAGCCCCCCGCTACATTGCCGCGGCGGAGTTTCTCGCCCGGCGGGGCCTCAAGGTGCCGGAACAAGTCTCGCTGGTTTCCACCGATGACGATTCGTCGCTGGCTTGGTGTCATCCGCCCATCGCCCACATGCGCTGGGACCCCAAGCCCGTCATCCGCCGCGTGGTGCGCTGGGTGGACGCCGTGCGCAAAGGCAAGCCCGACCGCAAAATCATCAATTTCCCGGCGGAATTCGTCCCCGGCGGCAGCATCGGCCCGGTGTGGAAGGGGTGAGATGGGCGAGGAATCCGCTCAATTCATGAACCTAAATTGGAAAATGGATTTTTACAGAAGACAGCGAAGGAAGCAAAGTAAGTCATTTTACCCAATAAGAACACATTGCATCACTAACGGCTGCTAGGAATTTGCTTTTGTGGTGAACATGACAGCGGGACAGGCCTGTAGTCATGTTCACCATCGAAATTTCATGGGGCTGGGGCGCGGCGCGGGTGCCACGCCCCAGTGTGGGAGGCATTACGGCGTTGGCGTCACGAGCAGACGGACGAACTGTTTGCCCAAGCCGGTTGGCAGCAGGTAGCTCAAGTTGCCACCGGCGGGCACGGGCCGCGGATCGACGTTGGTCCAGGTGACGAGATCGGGCGAGGTTTGGACTTCATAGGTGCCTTGGTATGCGGGATCCATCGTCCAGGTGACCTTGTTGGTCGCGTCCAGGCCGGGCAAGGCCGTGAACGAGGAACCGGTTTGGCCCATGAAGTATTCGATGCCGTTTGCCACGCCGTCGTTGTCGTGGTCCTGATCCGGGGTTTGCCCGGATGCGTTGTTGGCGTTGGCCCAGGAGGTGAAGGTGTTGCCGGGGGCGACTTGGATGGTGAGCGGGGCCGACATCGCATAGACCGGACCCGCAGACGCGGCTGCCTCGCCCCAGTCTTGCATCCAACCACCATAGCCACCATAGAAGTCGGGAGCATAGTTTCTTCCGGTCTGGACACTTCCCGAGCCGCCAAGCACACTAGTGGCCGTACCGTTACCGGAACTGCCGGTGCGCACACGTTCGTGAATCCTTTCCACACCATTTTCATCAAAGGCAACTGCGAGATAGTTCTGGCCAGGAACATGAGTGCTGTTGATGGCTCCATCCCACAGGTCAGCGTAGTTATTGGCGATGACGAACAACCCGTCCATCCGTAAGATGGGCTCACCAACTCCATTCACGGACGGATTCGTGCTGGTGTTGTCCCTCGCATCGACAGACGCCGTCGATCCGACCACCTTCCAAGTCACGCTGCCAAGCTTCGGGTAGGATGTGCTCGCGACCGCCAATCCCTGCACGAAGTTGTTGTAGGTGGCAATGTCCGTCGAGTCGCACACGGTATCCGCGCTGGTAACAAAAATCAGGCGGTAGGTGTCTCCCAAGGCCCATGGGTTGCCCGTTGCGGGGTTGATCCCGCCATTGGCGCCGAGATTGAGAACGCCGAGTTGGCAAGCGAGATCCGTAATGGTCAGCGTGCCGTTTTCCAGCGTGAAACTGTAGTTGGACGCAGCCAAGGTGCCCAAGGCGCAGGTGATGACGTAGTTCCCTACAGGCGACGAGAGCGTCGCGTCGGTGGTCAGGACCGGTGTGCCGGTCACCCCCGATGTGGCGAGATTCTGACCATTCTGATAGCCGGTGATTTGATAGGGAAACTGCACCGGGTTGGGGGTATTCACGGTGCGGAACATGTTTAACGCCGTCACCGTCAGTGGTGCCTGGTCGACCACTTGCGAAATCGAGGCTGCGGTGGTGCTGGTTTCGTAGATCTGGTAACCGTTGTATTGCGCCGTGATTACATGGGTGCCCACGCCCAGCGCGGTGCTGCTGTAGGTTGCCTCACCCGAGGTGGTATTGACCGTCGCCGGGCTGCCGAGGGGTGAACCACCGTCGAAGAACTGCACCGTGCCACCGGTGGGTGTCGGCAAGACCGTGGCGGTGAAGGTCACATTCTGCCCATAGGTCGAGGGAGTGGCTGGCGAGGCGAGCGTGGTGGTGGTCGGGACCGCGGGTGCCACCGTGAAAGCGTGGGTTGCGGAAGTCGCCGTCCCGGCAGGAGTGTCGGAGTTGACGACCGTGGCATGAATTTGGTAGGTGCCGGCGGCCAACGTCCCCAGATCAGCCGTGTAGGGCGAAGCCGTGTCGGTCGAAACCGTATCGACGGTCGAGCCTGACGGACTGATAGGCGTTGTGTGGAACGTGACGGTATGGGTGAAGGCACCAGGATCCGTAACATTGGCGGTGGCCATCACGGATGTGCCAGAAGGGATGGCTTCGGCGTCGGCGGGACTGGCAAGCTTCACAGCCAGTTCAATAATCACCTGCCGATTGGCCAGCGCAGCCATGTGGAAGGTGCCGCCGCCACCAGGGGTGATCGTCAACACCTTCGAGTCGGTATCGGCGACAAAGGTGTATGCGATCCGGATGCCGTTTTGATTGCCGTAAAGATCCTGATCCACCACGAGGCTATCGCTGCCGGATGCGAACGTTTGGGTGCGTCCTGAGTCTTCCCAGCCAAAGGAGAACAAGCTGGTCTCATACGTTGCCCCCGGCGTGAGATTGGAGAGGGTCACGGTGCGGGGATTGCCGTTGTAGAAGAAGCTTTGGGCCAGCGTCAAGCTGCCACCGCTGATGTTAGGGGTACCGCCGGGGCCCCAGGATGCAATGTCCCCACCGAGCGAAAAGTTAGCCCCGGATGTGGCCGAGGCCTGGAAGGCAACCCCGTTCACAGTTACCGCATCTCCGTTACAGTTCACGGCCACGGTGTAAGAGGAAGCACTGGTGATTCCTGAATCCGCGTCGTTCGTCCACGGACTGTAGGCCCATTGGGCCTGAGCTTGGGATGCCAGACAGCAAGCCATCGCGACGGCGAGGGCGGAGTGTTTGAGATAATCTCTTATCGGGTTGATTCGATTCAGTGTTTTCATGGTGATTTTGGTTGGGGGTCTTTTTATCGGGTTGGTGGTTGTTGGTGCTTGGGATTCGGAGTTTGAAAGCCGATGTTGCGGGTGGAGAAGTGCAGACCGATCCAATCAATCACGATTCGGGGGGGCGAGAACTATTTTCTCGACAAGTTGTCCTAACATATAACAAGCTGCCTTCATGAACCCGGTGCGTCGCATCTCGCTCATCGAACTTACCACCGAACACCTGCGCACGGGCTTGCAGGCCGGACGTTGGAGCGGCTCCCTGCCCGGAGAGCCCCGCTTGGCGAAGGAACTCGATGTCGGCCGTGGCACGATCCGCAACGCGCTGCGGCAACTTGAGGTCGAGGGGGTGCTCACTGGCAACGGGCAGGGCCGCAGCCGTGGCATTGCCGCCGGCGGCGCGGCCGGGGCCGGGGCACCGCCGCTGCGCGTGGGGATTCTGCGCCACGACGTGCGTTTGACGGACAATCTGCAAACGTCTCTGGTCCTGACCGAGATCATGCACTCACTGGAAGCCGCAGGGCATCGCGTATTCTTTTGCAAAAAATCCCAGATCGAGCTCAAACACGAGGTCAGCCGCCTGACCCGCCAACTGGTGGAATGCCGGGCGGATACCTGGGTGGTCGAGGCCGGATCACGTCCACTGCTGGAGTGGTGCGCCAGCCAGCAGACTCCCTGCCTCGCGCTGTATGGCCGCGCCGAGGGCCTGCCGCTGGCCAGCACTGGCCTGGATCCAGTGCCGGTCACTCGCGCCGCCACGCGCCACCTCCTTGCGCTCGGGCATCGCCGCATTGTGCTCATCGTCCGCGAAGCGCACCGCAAGCCGACGCCGGGGAGACCCGAACGCGCCTTTCTGGAGGAATTGGCCGCCCACGGCGTTGTCACGGGTGACTACCATCTGCCGAATTGGGAAGAGAGCCCCGCAGGATTTTCCGGATTGCTCGAACGCCTGTTTCGTCATTCGCCGCCCACCGCGCTGTTCATCGATGAGGCCGCCCGCTACATTGCCGCTTTGGACTTTCTCGCCCGGCGGGGCATCAAGGTGCCGGAACACGTCTCGTTGGTTTCCAACGATGACGATCCGGCGCTTGCCTGGTGCCATCCGGGCATCGCCCGCATGCCCTGGGACCCTAAGCCCATCATCCGCCGCGTGGTGCGCTGGGTAAACGCTGTGCGCAAAGGCAAAGTCGACCGCAGGGCGATCACCTTCCCGGCGGAATTCGTGCCCGGCGGCAGCACCGGCCCGGTGTGGAAGGGGTGAGTTTGAGTGCCTTGACGGGGTTTGCCACAGGGTGATTGGCTGAGCTGGCAATGCTTCGTCCAGCCGCTGCCATCGCTTTCGATTGACGAGTGCGGATTGTTGATTGTTGATTTTCGATGGGATCGATGAACCGTGCAAGAGCTAACAATGGCGACTGGCCGCGCCCATGCAAAGCCTGCCAAGGCACTTCGTCATTCAAAAATCAACAATCACCAATCTGAAATCAAACACCAGCACCTGATAGGCGGTTTGTGCGACGCTGCGCGTGGTCCTAAAACAGAAATGAATTTAAACAGGAGGGAGCAGAGAGAGCAGAGGATCAAAAGCTAATCACTAACATTGCCGACTGCTGACTCAACCCGAACTCCGAAGTTTGATTTGAAAGTTCGGTTAGATCGACCAGTAGAGTAGAGAGCAGCGGGCGGCTTGCGCCAATCCCGCTGCTCCCCCTCGTCAAACCGGACGTGCAGATTTCCCGCATCCGGCTTTCTTGCAAGCATTTCGTCATAGGCGTTGAAGTCCAACGCTTTCTGATTTA
>JAPLUI010000235.1 GCA_026397725.1 Verrucomicrobiota bacterium
GGTTGTCCATTGACCCACGACGGAGGCGTTGTTCTGGCCGCTCGACGCCGAGAGCTTAACAGTGTCGTCCGTGGTGATGATTCCCGCCTGGGCGGCGGGCTGGCTGAGACCCAGCGCCGCGAGGGCGAGGGCGATGACTGGGAAACCCCGGCAAGTTCGGGGCGTGGGGGTGTTTGTTTTCATGGTTGCTGGTGGTTGTTATTGGTGGTGCTTGCTTGTTGTCATCCATATACGGGCCGCGGGGAGCCGGAGTTCGCCAAAAAAAGATGAAAAAAGATTGGGCACGTGGCTGCCGCGTCCCGCGGCAGGCCGTGCTGGCGGCGTCCCGCCGCCATTACCCCATGTGCAGAGCAAGAGGCGTCGCGCGGCGGCTTGCTCTTGCGCATCCCATGGGCAGAAGGGGGCAGGATGCCCCCACTCCTTGAAGCGCCACCCGCCCTCAAATAGTGCGGTGAAGCCCGCTTCACCGCTTTGGGGAGGGGCGGCGGTTCACGGAAGAGAGGTCCAACCCTCTTTCAGAAAAGCCCCAATGCGGATTTGTTTGGGGGAATCGGGACGGCAAGGAGAAGACGGCATTGCCCCTCAAAGCGGCGGTGCCCGCCGCAGTCCAAAGCACGCTTCGCCGCTTTGGGGGAAGGCGGTGGTTTGCGGAGGAACAGTCCAACCCTTTTCCAGAAAAGCCCCGCTGCGGGTTTGCTGGAATCATTCGAGACGGGAAGCGGGCTCTTCCCGTTGTCCCTGGCCCCTTGCCGAGCGAGGGACCAGGGGGCCATGGAGACGAGCCATCACAGGCGCAGTTTATGCCGGTTTGTCGTGCGATCAAGCCACGAATCGGGGAAGCCTCAGGAGTAGTCCGCACAGTCCTCTGTCCCACCGACCGCCGAGTAACTTATCGTTCAATTTATCGGCGGCACGCCTTTGTTTTCCAAAATGATTCTGCCATACCTGAGTAGTAACGATTTTCAGCTCTTTCCCCTCCCCGCCCCTTCCTTTCCCCGCAACCCCTTTTCTCCAGCTCTCCGAACCTCTCTTTGGCCCCTCATGCACACCGTCCCCCCAAAGCAATTCCCTAGCAATCGATCACTTGCTCGCACGATTTGAGGAACTCACCGGCTTCCGCGTGCTCGGCATCCCCCCTCCGCCTGGCGGCATGCCAACCGGCCATCGGCCCCTCCCCATCCGACCGAAAATGCCACTCCGGGCCGAAAATCCAAGAAATCGTGAAGCATTCTGGAAAATTGGCAATTGCGGTGACCCATCATTTGGGTCTAAATGTTCCTGTTCGGCGCGATTCAAATCGGGACTGTCGCCGGAAACTTCCATAGAGCATCCAAACCAAACCGAATTACTGCCATGACACCGAAGAGCAACACCTCCTCTCGCCCGCTCACACCGCCCTCCGGCGGACCGGGCGCGGTCAACCCGGAAAGCAATTTCCGGTCAATTATGAACCCGAAAAGAAATGGCTGCGCAATGGGCAGGGGGGGTGGCAATCGTGGCCGCCTCCTGACCGCGATCCTGTTGGTGGCCGGACTCTTGGGCAGCGGTGCCAGGGCCGCCCTCTACACCGAAACTTACGAAACCCCGCCAGGCGGCACGGGTTACGCGGCGCTGCTGGGCAGTCCGTACGGCGTGACATACGACTTCTACCCCGGGCGAGCCTTCAAACGCCTGGCCGGTCTCGCCGTTCTGGGGAAGGGGGACGAGGCGTTCTATTGGGGTAACAACGCTATCTTCCCCCAACCGGACCCAATCGCGGGGGAACCCGGCACCTCCTACTGCGACGACATGAAAGACTCGAACTACCTTCTTAACGGCTATGGCACGGGCTACAAAGATTGGGTGCTCGGGTTCGAGTTCTCCGCACTCACCAACGTGGTCAGCCTAGATCTCGGATACGCCAGCGGCTCCAACGCTCCCACGCACGAAGTGGAAGTGCAGGGTTTCGTCGGCGCGGACCCGGTGTGGAACCTGGTGTGGACAGTCCCGGCAGTCCCGGCAGTCCCGGCTGACGTGGCGTATGGTGCCTTAACGACCATCATCATCCCTCAGGGCAACGTTGCGGTGGACCGCGTCGAAATCTGGCGTGCCGATGCCGAGAATCCATACGCCCACGGCCTGCCTCTTGGCTGGTACACGCTGGACAATCTGAAATTCGACGCCACGGGCGCTCCGGGAGACTATACTTGGCAGTACTACACCGAGGAGGACTACCGTCTGACCTTTGTGCCCGAACCTGCGACGTTTTTGCTGCTGGGCATGGGGGGACTGGCTCTGCTGCGCAGGAACAGAGGGGGCGGGTAGCGCCCAAAGCGACGGGCTTGCCACTGCCATGGCGCCCACCGACCCCACGCGCCGGTGGACCGGGCGCTCATTGGCAAATTCGTAGTTAGGGAAAATCGCCCCCCGCTCGCCCGGTCCCTGCTGAACCCTGCTGAACCCTGCTGAACCCTGCAGAATCATGTCGCCTGACAACCCGTTTTCTCCCGCTCTCCGCACCTCTCTTCAGCCTCTCATGCACACCAACCCCGAAAAGCAATTCCCTAGCAATAGTAGTAGCACCAGCACCATGAAAACTTTTAATGCGAGAATTGCGCTTTCGACGGCTGCCATCCTGGCTGCCCTCACGCCTGGTTCAAAGGCCCGGGATCCGGAGGTGAGCCTCCGGATTTTCCCGGAAAGTGCCCGCGTGAGCACGACGCTTCCCCCGGCGGATACCCCACACTCGTTGTCCACCCGGCGCACTCTTCTCGAGAGCAGCACGGATCTGAAAACGTGGCTGCCAGAGGGAACGGAACTCATCACCGCGCCGGACGGACCAAGGCAGACCGCACAGGATATTCCTCTGCCCGGACCCCGGCGGTTTTTCCGGGTCAGGATTGTCGACACGCCTTCATTTCTAGCCTCGGGAGGTGCGGACGTTTTCGGATACAGCACTGCTTTTGCAGAACGCCTTTCCTTGAACTCGGACATCACTCCCGGCAACTTTACGGCATGGTATCCCGCCGGGGCCTCCCTGCCTGGAGTTTCTTTCGACGTGGCCACGGCGGAATACTATCCCGAGTGGAATGCTGACCCGGCGGTGTGGAATGCGGCCTTGCCTCCAGGCTCGACCAACCAGCGGCTCACCGATTTCCGGCTCGACCCCGCATCGCAGCAGAAACTGCTCACCAATGGCTTCGTGGTCAGCGAGGCGCGCGGGGCGGTTAGTTTCACCGATCTCTACTATCGCATTTGGACGGATGACTTGCCGGTGTTTGTCACCAGCGATTCCATCCTCCACGCGTGGCACCGCACATGGATCACGATGCTGGAGGAAATCGAGGAACTGGCACTGCGTCCGCGGCTCGTCACGCTGGTCACCGGGCTGCGGACTCATCTGGATTCCGCCACCGTGCCGTCGGCGCTCGCCCAAGGCATGGCCGAGGCCCAGAGCTTCCTTGAAAATGCCGCGACCCTTGCCAGCTATGTTGGCACCTCACCACCCACCCTCAGCGGGTTTCCGCTCGCTGCGGTGGAGGCTTCCATGGTGGCAGATGAATTCATCTTCGGCAGCTTGCGCACAGTGGACTGGACCCAGTTCGGCCCGCGGTCGCACTACACCAACTCCGAAACGCTGAAGAGTTACTTCCGCACGATGATGTGGCTCAGCATCATCGATTTCAGAATTGACGAGCGGGCAGAAGACCAATCTCTCCGTCAACTCGAGGCCGCCATGGTGCTGACTCTGGCGCTACGGGATGCGGGGCTCATGGCCGAGTGGGAGGAAATCGACCGAATCCTTACCACGTTTGTCGGACGGGCGGATTCCATGACTCCTCCCCAGCTTCTTGAGATCCTGCAGTCCGAGAATCTGGGATCAATGTCCGCCATCACCTCATCGGCTGTCGTGGAGAATCTGCTTGTCCGCATCCAGGCAGGCGAGGCGGGGGTGCAGGATATCCTGGCCCATCCGATTGAGGCACCGATCGCCGAGGAAAAACTGGTGCTGCCCCGTTCCTTTACCTTTTTCAGTCAGCGCTTCACTCCTGAAAGCTGGGCCATGGGCCGGATGGTCTTCGACAATATTTGGCGCGTGAATGCCGATCCGGCAGGTGCGCCGATGGTGCGCGTGCTGCGGCGGCTGCCGTCGGCGCTTGACATCAATTTCGCCGTCATGGGAAACAACACGCCCGCCAGCCTTTTGGCACAACGCATGACCTCTTCCGGCGTGCCTTATCGCGACGGACTCGATTATTCCCGCGAACTGGTTTCTGTCCGCGAGGTCATGGACAGCCAGCCGCCCGAGGCGTGGGGCGGCACGCTCTACCTCCATCAGCTTGGTGCATTGCGCACTCTGTCAGATCCGCTGCCCGCCAGCGTGCCGGAAGCCATGCGTACCGAAGCCTGGAAATGGAAAACGGTCCAAACCCAGCTCGCTGGTTGGACTGAACTGCGGCACGACAACCTGCTTTACGCCAAACAGAGTTATACCCCGCCGGTCCTGTGCTTCTACCCTGCCGGTTATGTCGAACCACGACCGGCATTCTATGTGGCCATGAAGCAGTTGGTGGACTTCGCGTCAGCCACGCTCACTTCGCTACCCATGTCCGGCACCTATCCTGGAAGGCCCATCCCAGAGGGGGACCCGATCACTGTGAATCTTGCCAGCAGGAAGGCCCAATGGCTGGCTCATTTCAGTGGCATGTCCTCCTCCCTACAGTCACTTGCCGAGATCGCCCAGAGCGAGGTTAACCACACTCCTTTCTCAGCCGACCAAACAATCTTCATCCAAGAGCTGGTGCAGGTCGTTGGTGACTATGCATACAACGGACGCAGCTATAGCGGCTGGTATCCGAGAATGTATCTGAAGAGCGTGTTCGCCAACGCTTTTGACCCTCACCCGTCCGAAATGTGGGATCCCCTCGTGACCGATGTCCACACGGATGGCCCTGATTTCATCCTCACGGGCGATCCCGGTGCGGTGCTCTATAATGCCACCGGCAACGCCGCGCTGATGCTGGTCGCCATTGATGTGAATGGCCAGCGTTGCCTGCACGGCGGGCCGGCATTCACTTACTACGAATTCACCCGTGCCTACGGTCAGACTCGCCTGACAGATGAAACATGGAAGACCCAAGTGCGGAACCAGGCTCAGCCTGCTCACCCGGAATGGACGACCTCCTGGCTGACACCCGGTCCGATCACCGTGCCCGTTTACACTCCCTGAACACCAACCACCGCGGAGGCCAGACCTACCAGACCGGGACCACGGGTTATCATCCATGATTGTGCCGGCTGCGTGTCCTACGCCCTCTGGCAGACCAATACATACCGATCTTTTTGAACTGGATGGAAGGGTGACGTGGATCCGTTAGCCACAGCCGATACTGCTTGAGCGCGGCGTGGCGGATTGGCACCGGGAGTTGCAAACGATCAATGGCGGAAGGACTGCGCTTTTGACTCTATGTTTCATGAACGAGCGCCTGAATTCCGGTTGTCAAATCACCCAATGCCGAAGCCTACCGGATGCCATGCAATCTGGCGAAGGCGGCGGCGGCCTCGATGCCACCCGCCCTGCGGACCCGCGGGTGCCCGAAGCGGTGAAAAAGCGGGTTCATTGTGGCGCGGGTCCGCGGGCAACCCAATACCTGTTGTTAGCCGCCAAGACGGGTGCGGTCATGCGCGGCAGCCTGGTGGTCAATTGCAACGATGTGCGGTTGGCGGCCTTCCCGGTGTTGCGCCACCGCATGTTCACCAACTTCGCGGCCGATTCCGCAGGCAGCGACGTCGATGACATCATCGCCAAGGTGCTCAAGGAGGTGCATGAACCGGGCGAGAAGGACTGTCAGAAATAGCGCTGCGGAATGGATGTGAATTTTTTGCCTTTCATTCTCAGCATCACTCTGGCATCTTGTCCCGGTTGACAGTGATCGGTATCAGGTGACCATGTCCGACAAGCTCCCCCAATCTCCCAACTTCTCCTTTTTTGCTAGGGAGCGACAGGCATTTGCTGCGTCTGGCGTTGCAGGCCGAGTCGTGTTGCTTCCGGGAGCCGGACCTCGCCCTGACCCGGATGCGACAACTGTTGGAAGCCATCGCCGCCGATTGGGAGTTGGTCGAAACCCCGAATGAACTCCCCGGCCTCCGCGTGGTTCAAAAAGCCGCGATCCGCGAGATAGAAGCCGCCATTGCTTCCGGTCAAACGGCCATCCTGCTCGCCATGGCCACCGGCACCGGCAAAACCCGCACCGCCATTTCGCTCATCTATCTGCTGATCAAGTCGAAGCGTTTCCGCCGCATCCTGTTCCTCGTGGACCGCTCCGAACTCGGCCGCCAGGCATTCGACAACGGCTTCGACCAAATCAAACTCGAACAACTCCAAACCTTCACCGAAATCTACGACGTCCGCGAACTCGGCGATGCCAAAATTGATAGGGAGACCAAAGTCCACATCGCCACCGTCCAGAGCATGGTCAAGCGTGTCATGCTCATCGGCGACACTCCGCCCCCGCCCGTCGATCAATACGACTGCATCATCATCGACGAGTGCCACCGCGGCTACAACCTCGACCGCGACATGGCCGATCATGAGTTGGCATTCCGCTCCGAGGCGGACTTCATCGCAAAATACCGCCGCGTTGTGGACCACTTCCACGCGGTGAAAATCGGCCTGACCGCCACCCCGGCCCAACACACGGCGGACATCTTCGGCCGCCCCGTCTTCACCTACACCTATCGCGAGGCCGTCACCGACGGATTCCTCTGCGACCACGAGCCGCCAATCCGCATCGTGACGAAACTCACTGGCTCCGGCATCCGATGGAAGAAGGGCGAGGCCATGCGCACCTATGACCCAGGCACCGGCACCATCGATCTGGTCACCGTGCCCGACGAGGTCATCAAGGACGTCGATGCCTTCAACAACGAAGTCATCACCGAGCCGTTCAACCGCACGGTCTGCAAGGCGCTCGCCGCGCACCTCGACCCCGAAACGCCGGGGAAAACCCTTGTCTTCTGCGCCCGCGATACCCATGCCGATCTATTCGTGCGCGTCCTCAAGGAGGAAATGGACCTGCGCTGGGGGCCGCAGCCGGATGCCATGATCACCAAGATCACCGGCAGCGCGTTAGATGCCGACGACACTCTCATCAAGCGTTACAAAAACGAAAGCTTCCCGAGGATCGCGGTTACGGTGGACCTTCTAACCACTGGCATCGACGTCCCGGAAATCAACCGTCTCGTGTTTGTGCGCCGGGTGAAAAGCCGCATCCTCTATGAACAGATGATCGGCCGCGCCACCCGCCTGTGCGAAAACCTCTTCGGCGAGGGCAACGACAAGGAGTATTTCGAGATCTTCGATGCCGTGGATCTCTATGCCATTCTCGAAGACTTCACGACCATGAAACCCGTGGTCACCCATCCCTAGGCCACCCTCGCCCAGCAATTCTAATGGATGAAGGCCAGCAGCGGTGAGGCCCGCGAACGCTTCACCGCCGAATTCATCGTCAAACTCCGCCGCCTGCGCAAACGTTTCGACGTACGCGCCGCCGATCTCGCCGCGCGTTTTGATAGACTAACTCCCGAGGATCTCTTCGAAAGCCTCAAGCAGTCACCGGATGCCATCATCAACTTCTTTGAAAGCCACCCCCCTCTCATCGATTGGCTCCAGAACCTGCAAACCTCCGGCCCCGGTCGCCGCCTGCTCATCTCCGACCACCCCGACGAGATCGTCGAGGAAGTCCGCAGCTATGGCGATGGCCGCGAGAAACCCGAAGACTACCTCGAACGCTTCAACACCTGGATCAACGAGAATCGCAATGAACATGCCGCCCTCCGCGCCGTGCTCACCCGGCCCTCCGATCTCACCCACGCCGACCTCCGTTCGCTCATCCTCGCCAGGTCCGACCAAGGGTTCATGGAAACCCATCTCCGTGACGCCTGCCGGGAAGCCAAGCACCTCGATTGTGCCGCCCGCCTCATCGGCTACATCCGCTCCCAGGCGCTCGGCTCACCGCTCGTCCCCTTCGAGCAGCGCGTCGATGCCGCCGTCGCCCGCGTGCTCTCTTCCACCAATTTCCTGTGGACCCAGAACCAGCGCCGCTGGCTGGAACGCATTGCCAAGCAGGTCAAAAAGGAGGTCGTGGTCGACCGGGCATCCCTCCAACTCGGTGCCTTTGCCTCCGCCGGCGGTTTCAGCACCATCAACAAATCCTTCTCCGGCCGCCTCCCGGAACTCCTCACCACCCTCCACCAGGAAATCTGGAACGACGCGGCGTGAGGGCCAAGCTGAAAACGCTGAAATGTCTTATTTCCGCGAGGCGGGACCTCAGAGCGAGCTGAACTCGAAGAAGATTGATGATTGCCGATTTGTGATGTGAGCTTGGACACGCGCATCAGCACGACGCAAGCTCACTTCAGCAATCCAAAATCATCAATCATCAATCGTCAATCAATTCCGAGGAGCGCGGCACCCCAAAAACTTAACTCATTCGCAAAGAGTTTCGGTATTCAAGGAGTCTAGAGGAGCGCGCCACCCCGAAATCTTGCCTCATTCGCAAAAATGGTTGGTTCTACAAGGACACTAGGTCTCCGAGGTTTCACATGCCGCTTTTGATTGACCCTTGACATTCGATGATTACAGATTTTTGATCGTGCCTGTCATGGTACCTCAGATACTCGAAGAAAGACTGATTGATTTTGCTGTCACCATCGTCAGCGTTGTCGAGTCTCTGCCAAACTCCAAGGCTGGCAACCACATCGCGATCCAGTTGATCCGGTCCGGCACATCTCCTGCGCCGAATTATGGCGAGGCTCGAAGCGCTGAATCCCGCAAGGACTTCGTCCACAAGATGAAGATCGCACTGAAAGAGCTGCGCGAAACCATGATCTGGCTCAATACCATTGAGCGCAAACGCCTCGGCCCTTGCCGCGAGATCCCAGCGGCCATGGCCGAATGCAATGAACTCATCGCGATTTTCGTGAGCAGCACAAAAACTGCTGATGAAAATGCCCTGTGACACATCAAAAATCAACAATCACCATTCATCAATCAAATCGCGCAGCGCGTGGCTTCCGGAGATCACAATCCACTATCCACTTGCGAAGCGACGGTCACAGACCGCCGCTACAATCCACTATCCGCTATCCACTTGCGATAGCGACGGTCACAGACCGCCGCTACAATCCACTATCCACTATCCACTATCCACTATCCACTATCCACTATCCACTATCCGCGATCCTCTATCTCCCCCATGACCACCTTCGACATCGTCCAGAAACTCTGGAACCTCTGCAACATCCTCCGCGACGACGGCGTCCAATACTCCGATTACGTCACCGAGCTGACCTATCTGCTCTACCTCAAGATGGCCGAGGAGACCAAGACCGAGGCGGTCATTCCCAAGGACTACCGCTGGAAATCCCTAACCGACCGCGAGGGTGTCGATATCCTCCAGCACTACCGCGAGATGTTGGTAAAACTCGGCGAGGCGAAGAACGCCTCCGTCCAAGCCATTTTCGCCAACGCCCAGACATCCCTGCGCCAGCCGCGCCACCTCCACACGCTCGTCACCGCCATCGCCGACCTCGATTGGTATTCGGCACGTCAGGAAGGTCTCGGCGACCTCTACGAAGGTTTGTTGGAAAAGAATGCCAATGAAACGAAATCCGGGGCCGGCCAATACTTCACGCCGCGTCCGCTCATCGACTCCGCCGTCTCCCTGATGAAACCCCAGCCCGGCGAACACATTCACGACCCCGCCGCCGGCACCATCGGCTTCATCGTCGCCGCCGACCGCTACATCAAGGAGCACAGCGATCAACTTTTCGACCTCTCGCCCGATCTCCAGGAGTTCCAGAAAACCCAGGCGTTCACCGCCATGGAGTTGGTGCCCGACACCCACCGCCTCGCACTGATGAATGCCCTGCTCCACGACATCCACAGCCCCATCCTCCTCGGCGACACCCTGTCAAGCGACGGCAAACGCCTCAAGGATGCCGACCTCGTCCTCTCAAATCCTCCCTTCGGCACCAAAAAGGGCGGCGGCGGCTCGACCCGCGACGACTTCACCTTCCCCACGTCTAACAAACAACTCGCCTTCCTCCAACACATCTATCGCTCGCTGCGCAAGCCCGCCTCCGGCAAACCGGGCGGCCGCGCCGCCGTGGTCCTGCCCGACAACGTCCTGTTCGAGGACAACACCGGCGCCAGGATCCGCGCCGACCTGATGGACAAGTGCAACCTCCACACCATCGTCCGCCTCCCCACCGGCATCTTCTATGCCCAGGGCGTCAAGACCAACGTCCTGTTCTTCCACCGCCACAAGACCGACAGCAGCGGCACCAAGGAGGTGTGGATCTACGACCTGCGCACCAACATGCCCAACTTCGGCAAGCGCACCCCGCTCACCCGTGCCCACTTCGCCGAGTTCGAAAAAGCCTACGGCAAAAACCCCGACGGCTCGTCAAAGCGCAGCGATCAGGGCGAGACCGGACGCTTCCGCAAGTTCTCCCGCCAGCAAATCCGCGAGCGCGGCGAGAACCTCGACCTCTCCTGGCTCCGCGATGACAAGAACGGCTCTAACGACACCCTCCCCGAACCCGAGGACCTCGCCGCCGCCATCCTCACCCGCCTCCAATCCGCCGCCGACGAAATCCTCGCCCTCCAGGAGGAATTGAACGCATGAGTGAGTTGCCTAAAGGATGGGTCAAAACCACTGGCGAATCCATGTTTCGGATTGTCAGGGGAGTCACCTACAACAAGACCCAAGCAAAGTCTTCGCCATTTGAAAAGTCCGTGACGGTCTTGAGAGCGGGAAATCTTCAAGACGGAGAACTTCTCTTCGACGATCTCGTCTATGTCCCTGAAAACAATGCCTCATTGGATCAGCGCTTAACTGCTGGCGACATGGTCATCGCCATGTCCTCTGGATCTAAATCCGTCGTCGGCAAGGTTGCTTCCGTTCGAGAGGATTACCCGAAAGTTTCATTCGGGGCATTCTGCGGATTAATCCGACCACGCACAAAGGACATCGCACCGTGGCTTCGAGCCTTCTTCCAAACCCGCGAGTACCGTCGATTGATCTCAGAGATGTCCACAGGGGTGAATATCAATAATCTCAAGCCATCCTTTCTTAGCGAGTTATCACTATTACTTCCACCTCTTCCCGAACAACGCCGCATCGTAGCCAAGCTGGAAGCCTGCGAGGCGCGAATTGGCGCGGCACGCGACGCCCTTGCGGACGTTCCAAAACTGCTGGAGCAATACCGCCAAAGCGTCCTCGCCGCCGCCTTCCGCGGCGACCTCACCCGCGACTGGCGTGCCAAACATCCCGATATCAAGCCCGCCGCAACTCTGGTCCAAAAGCTCCGCGCTGAACGCCGCCAGCGCTGGGAACAAAGCGAACTTGCCAAGTACAAGGCCAAAGGCAAAAAAACGCCACAGGGTTGGGAGGAAAAATACCAAGAACCACAGTCTATTTCCGAATCGGCTCTCGCTGAACTACCACAGTTACCTAGTGGGTGGTGCTGGGTCACATTCGATAGCATCCTCTCGGTTTCCTCAGGCATTCAACTCAAAGCCAACGGGATGGCTCCCAATGGGACAATTCCAGTCTTCGGAGGAAATGGCATCACGGGGCATCACGATAGATCCAATGTGCCCCCTAACACCATCGTAATCGGTCGAGTCGGCTACTATTGTGGAAGTATTCATGAGACACCGGGCGCAGCTTGGGTAACTGACAATGCATTAATCGTAAGCTATTCAAGGAACACCATCGATCAGCGATTCATGTTCTGGCTCTTAAAGAGTTCTGACCTGGGAAACCTGAGCAACTCTTCTGCACAGCCTGTGGTCTCGGGAGGGAAGATTTATGCTGCGGTCGTCCCTATCCCACCACTCCTCGAACAACGTGAACTAGCGAGAATCCTGGACGTAATCTCAGCTTTTACAGAGCGGATGGTGACAACGCATATCGAAACCGCCGCCGATCTCACCACCCTCACCCAATCGCTCCTCGCCAAAGCCTTCCGCGGCGAGCTGGTGCCGCAGGACCCGGCGGACGAGGCGGCGGCCGGCCTTCTGACCCGGCTCCAAAGCCACGATGACACTGTATCGAAATCAAAACGACGAAAGATTGCCAAATGAGCAATAAATCACAATCCCATGAAGTCTAATCTTCTATCTGCCCTGCGCAAATATCGCCCGCGTGAGAATACCGATCCCTTGGAGAACTTCATCACCGAGGCTTTCGCCTAGCTGCTCCAGAACCATGCGCAGTTTTCCACTTCTTTCTGACCAAGGTTGCTGAGAGGCTCCAAACGCAATCGGGCGTCAACGCTACGAAAGCTGAATGGGTTACCCAGGCGAACTTTGGCGGAGTTTACCCGGACATGATCTGTGAGACGGGTCGGAATGCTTCATTTTTGAACACAAGGCATGGTCTCCTCTTCACGCTAATCAGCTCCAAAACTATCGAGATCAAGCCGCCATCAGGTATGGAGAGGGCAATTTCCACCTCATTCTGATCATTGGAGCAACCTACCTTAGCGACCAAAAGCCGGATCTGACGCTTTGCTGGCACCATGTGTATTTCTGGATTCGGGAATGGGAATTCCATCGTGACTGGAACTCGAAATGCGCCCATTGCGTCCAGAGACGCGGCCATGGTGGGACATAACCATTCGAGCTTTAACGGTGGCTTGGCAAATTCTTGCTCCCTTGGTGCCTTGGGGCAGACCGCGCCCGGCGTTCTGAATCGGAATTATTGTCAAACTAATCTTTGACACGTTGGCACGGACGGATACCCTGCTGCGCTAGCTGACTCCAAATCCCGCTCCAAGCCGGCTTTCCCACCCCGCTCAAACCATGAATCCTCCGACTCTCAAATCTTTTCCCTTGGCCCTGCCAGTGGCCGCGCTGGCTCTCGGCTTGGCGGTCCTGCAACCCGCCCGGGCGCAAACCTTCACCACCGACAGACCGCTGCAAACCGCGCGATGGGGGCACACGGCGACCTTGCTGCCCAACGGGTTGGTGCTGATTGCAGGCGGACTGTTCGACAACGATTACGGCACGGGACAAATCATGCGAGCCACCGCCAGTTGCGAACTGTACAATCCGGCGACCGGCAGTTCCACGCCGACCGGTGCCATGAGCGACGCCCATCAAAGCCATACCGCCACCCTGCTGCCCAACGGCCGGGTGCTCGTCGCGGCCGGCCGCAAAGACAATGGCTACATTTTCACCAAGGCGGAGTTGTATGATCCCGGCACCGGAACGTGGACCGACACCGGCTCCCTGAACACGCCACGTTCTTCCTTCACCGCCACCTTGCTGCCAGGCGGCCAGGTGCTTGTCGTCGGCGGGTATAACGGCGGTGGCACCCACAACGGGGATGAGGCCAGTGCCGAATTGTATGATCCGGCGAGCGAAACCTGGACCGAAACCACCGCGATGAATTACTTCACCGATTCCCAAATCGCCATCCTGCTACCCAATGGCACGGTGTTGGTCGCGGGGGGCGGTGACGGCAGCGGCGGCGGGGTTACCAACGCGAACGTATTCAATCCGGCCGATCAGACTTGGACGAATGTCGCACCCATGAGTACCGGGCGTGGCGGGCACGCCGCAGCCTTGCTCCAGAATGGTCTGGTGCTGGTCGCGGGTGGTGAATTCGGCAACACCGCCGAGATCTACGACCCGGCCACCGGGGTGTGGACCGACACCGGAGCGCTGAACGAGGGGCGCCGCTATCCCACGTTCACCTTGCTGGCCGATGGCCAGGTCCTGGCAATCGGCGGCTTTCCCGGCCAAACCACCACCGAACTTTATGATCCCAACACCGCCGTTTGGACCATCGCCGCCACCTTGCACGTCGGGCGCACTTTCCACACGGCCACTTTGGTGTCCGGGGGGCAGGTGGTGGTCACCGGAGGCGATGTGACCGATTACAACGGCCCGCCGCTCGCAGCGGTGGAGACCTACAATCAAGGCACTCTGGTGGATGCCGCCCTCAACGCCACCATGCTGGTTTGGACCAGCGGCGGCGACGCGAGCTGGTTCGCGGAAACCACCGACACTCACGACACCGTGTCCGCCACCCAATCCGGCGCGATTGCCAACAATCAGCAAACGTGGCTGCAAACCACGGTCACGGGTCCCGGTACCGTGACCTTCTGGTGGCAGGTTTCCAGTGAGAGCGGCGCGGATTTCCTCGCCTTCGAACTTGATGGAACCCGCCTGGATGAAATCTCAGGAACCGGGCAGGACTGGGTTCAGCAAACCTATTCCATCGCCTCTGGCAGCCACACCCTGCGCTGGCTCTATGCGAAGGATTCCAGCATCTCGGCAGGGTTTGACGCCGGCTGGCTTGACGAGGTGGTGTTCACCGCCACCACCAGCGGCGGACCGCCGTCGCCCGGGGTGTGGACGCTGACCGGCGCGATGGCCGCCGGGCGCTCCGGACACACGGCGACGCTGCTGAGCGACGGGCAGGTGCTGGTCGCCGGCGGGACTGACCAGAGCCTGCATACTTACGACTCCGCCGAGTTGTATGATCCCGCCACCGGATGGTGGACCGGAACTCGATCGATGGCCGAGGCCCGGCAAGCATTCACCGCGACCCTGTTGCCCAATGGCAAGGTGCTGGTCGCCGGCGGCACCCCCAACTTTGCCAGCTATCTTGCCACTGCGGAGTTATATGATCCGGGTACCGGGACGTGGTCGGCCACCGGCACCATGCACAACCCGCGATGTGAGCACACGGCGACGTTGCTGCCTGACGGCAAGGTGTTGGTTGCGGGCGGCATCAATGCCAGCCCGTATCCTTCCAACGTCCTTACCAGTTCGGAGCTATACGACCCGGCCACCGAGAGGTGGACGACGAGCGGTCCGATGACCGTCGGGCGCTACAACCACGCGGTGACCTTGCTGCCCGACGGGATGGTACAGGTGGTGGGGGGCAGTAGCGCCGATTTCCAGGGACGCACGGGCACCACGGAGATATACAATCCGGCCACCGGCATCTGGACGCCATCCGGCTACCTGCCCGACCAGCTCGTTACGCCCACGGCGACCTTGCTGTCCACCGGGCGGATCCTGGTTGCGGGCGGCGAATCCGCCACCCCGAGTCCCTTCGCGTATCTGTCCGATCAGGCGTTCGCGACGTGGATGGCGGCCGACACCATGAAGGGGATCCACGATGGCCACACCGCGACGCTGTTGCCCAATGGACTGGTGCTCGTCGCGGGGCAAAGCTACCCCACCTCCCTGTTCGTGGACGACAGCGCAGAGCTTTATGAGCCCGTAAGCGCAATCTGGACGCTCGCTGCCGGGATGCAGGTGCCCCGCAGGAATCACACGGCGACATTGCTGCTCAACGGCCTGGTGCTGGTCGTTGGCGGTGGCGGCAACAGTGGTGTGCTGGCCAGCGCGGAGTTGTATGAAGCAGGCAACTACCCGCCGTTCATCGTGATCACCTCAACCAGCATGACCGGCGGCGCCTTTCAATTCACCTGGAGCTACTCGCCGGGCAGCACCCACGTGGTGTTGAGTTCGTCGGATCTGGCGCTGCCGATCGCTGACTGGACCGAGCTGGGAAATGCTACGGAAACCTCCCCGGGACATTTTCAATTCACCGACCCGGACGCGGTGAATTATCCACAACGCTTTTACCGCGTCCGCTCGCCCTGAGTTGCTGTGAGCGTGCTCATGGCCGAGGTCTGCCAGCCAGGAGCGGCGGAACGAAGCAGTCACGCGGGAGTGCGCGGCATCCGGTGGAGTGAAGGGGGCTTGGTCATGCGCGGCAGGATGGTTCGCCGCCAGTGAGCTGAGGGTGGAAGTTCTTCACTCTTGAGGCTTGGCATTTCGCTCCCATGGTTCACCAAGGATGCAAGCCCATTTCTCCCGCTCTCCGAACCTCTCTTCAGCCTCTCATGCACACCAACCCCGGAAAGCAATTCCCTAGCAACCATGGCGGCGACTACGTTTGCGAATAGGCCAGGGCGGCGCTCACGAAGCCGGAGAACAAGGGGTGGGGATGCTTGGGCTTGGATTGGAACTCCGGATGAAACTGCGCCCCGATGAAAAACGGATGCCCTGGCAGTTCGATGATTTCCACCAGGCCTTCCTTGGCGGAGACCGAACTGATGACCATGCCGGCCTCCTGCAGGCAATCCTGATAGTCCGCATTGAACTCGTAGCGATGGCGGTGGCGCTCATGGATGCGCTCGACATTGCCATAGAGGTCGGCCGCCTTGGTTCCGGGGAATAGGATCGATTCACAGGATCCGAGGCGCATGGTGGCCCCCATGTCTTCCACCCCCTTTTGCTCTTCCTGCAAACTGATGATCGGGTGCGGCGTGTCTTTGGCAAACTCGGTGGAGTTGGCATCCTGCAACTTGCAGACATTGCGGGCAAATTCGATGGTGGCAATCTGCATGCCCAGACAAATCCCCAGATACGGGATCCGGTGCTCGCGGGCATACTTGGCGGCGAGGATTTTGCCCTCGATCCCGCGGTCGCCGAATCCGCCGGGAACGAGGATGCCATCGACGCCGCCGAGCACTTCCTTGGCCCCGCGCTGTTCGATGTCCTCGGCTTCGACGCGGAGGATCTTGACCTTGGTGTTGTGCTGGGCACCGGCGTGAACGAGCGATTCGTAGATGGATTTGTAGGCGTCCAGCAGGCCATACTTGCCGGCCACGGCGATGGTGACCTTGTGCTTCGGATGGATCACGCGCTGGACGAAGCGTTCCCAATCTTCGAGCGCTGGCGACGGGGTGTCGCCGAGCCCGAGCCGGTCCACCACGAGGCGGTCGATCTTGTCGCGGCGGAGGTCCAGCGGGCACTCGTAAATCGTGTGGGCCACATCGCGAAAGGCGACCACGTTCTTTTTCTCGACGTTGCAGAACATGGCGATCTTCTTGCGGTTTTCCTCATCGAGGTCCGCCTCGGTGCGGCAGATGATGATGTCCGGCTGGATGCCGAGTTCGCGGAGTTTGGCGACTGATTGCTGGGTGGGTTTGGTTTTCACCTCGCCGGCGGCCTTGATGAATGGCAACAGCGTGACGTGGATGAAGCAGACGTTGTCCTTGCCGACTTCGAGGGCGAATTGCCGCAAGGCCTCGATGAACAGCAGCCCTTCAATGTCGCCCACCGTGCCGCCGATTTCCGTGATGAGAACGCTGACGTCCGGGTTGTTAGTGGTGACCTCGTGCAGGCGGATCTTGATCTCATCGGTGACGTGCGGGATGAATTGCACGGTCTTGCCGAGGTATTCGCCCCGGCGTTCCTTCTTGATCACCGAGTCGAAGACCTGGCCGGAGGTCAGGTTGTTCATCCGGGTGAGCACGCCGGAGGTGAAGCGCTCGTAGTGGCCGAGGTCCAGGTCGGTCTCCGCGCCATCATCCAACACATACACCTCGCCATGTTGGAATGGCGACATGGTGCCGGGATCGACATTGAGATAGGGGTCGAATTTCTGCAGCAGGACTTTGAGGCCGCGGTGTTCGAGGAGGGTGCCGATGGAGGCGGCGGCCAGCCCCTTGCCGAGTGAGGAAACCACGCCACCGGTGACGAAGATGTATTTCATGGGAGTTGAATGTTAGACAGGTTCAGCGGGAAGTTAGCAACCACTCGATGTGCCGGGCTTGTTCCGGGGTGTCCACGCCGGGCGAGGTGTCGGTGGTGGTGATGACGTGAATGGCGGCGCCGTTTTCCAAGGCGCGGAGTTGTTCGAGGGATTCGGCGCGCTCCAGCGGCGAGGGCGGCCAGGCGACGAACTGTTCGAGGAAGCGCCGCGTGTAGGCGTAAATCCCCTTGTGCCGCAGCACCGCCAGGCCCGCGACCGGGTGGCGGAAATACGGCAGCGGCGAGCGGGAAAAATACAGCGCCCGCCCGCTGAGCGAAGTGACCACTTTCACCACGTTCGGGTCCCGCACCGCCGGATCCGCCGGATCGAGCGGGTTGGCGGCGGTGGCCATGTCGAGCGCCGGATCGTTGGCCATGGCAGTGGCCAGTTCGTCGATGAGCGCCGGGTCAATGAGCGGCTCGTCGCCCTGGATGTTGACAATGTGGGTGGCCTGCGGCACGGTGCGGGCGGCTTCGGCGATGCGGTCGGTGCCGGTCGGGTGCGTCGGTGAGGTCATGACGACCTTGCCGCCAAAGCCGAGGACGGCATCGCGGATGCGGGTGTCGTCGGTGGCGACCAGGAGGGCATCGAGCATGGAGCAGGCGAGGCAACGGTCCCAGACGTGTTGGATGAGGGGTTTGCCGGCGATGGGATGGAGGGGCTTGCCGGGGAAGCGGGTGGACGCCCAGCGTGCCGGGAGAATACCGAGAATATGGATGGCTGGTGGAAAATGGCTCACGCGAACAAAAGGCTGGGAGAGCATAAGCCATGCCCCCCCGGTTGGACAAGCACGGTTTTTGGGAAAATCCGCGCGGCGGATTCCCGCCGTCGCTCGCAACGCGGATTTCCAGCGGTGTTGGAAGCCGCGGCAATACTCCGCCTCCGAATCCCGATTTACTTGCTTGCGTTCGCCGCAGCGTTATCGCATCTTGCCGTTTGTCCGGCGCTGCGGCCGTTCATCCACTCGCAATTCACCCCTTATGAATACCAAGATTACTGCCCGGGTCAGCGCCTTTTTTGCAATCATCGCCGCGTCGGCAGGTTTGGCGTGCGCGGCCGCGAAGCCGGAAATCGAGGCCCAAAAGGCCGCGGAGCAGTGGCTTGCGCTGGTCGATGCCGGCAAGTTCGCCGACAGTTGGGACACGGCAGCCGCCTATTTCAAGGCGGCGGTTACCAAGGAGCAGTGGGAGACTTCACTGGTGGCTGTTCGCAAGCCGCTTGGCGATCTCGTCTCGCGCAAGCTGAAGAGCGCCAAGTACTCCAAGACCCTGCCCGGCGCTCCCGACGGCGAATATGTGGTCTTGCAGTTCGACACCGCCTTCTCTAACAAAAAGTCGGCGGTCGAGACCATCACCCCGCTGCTCGACAAGGACGGCAAGTGGCGGGTTTCCGGCTACTTCATCAAGTGACGCCCGGGCAGCAGTCAGCACTGCGGCGAGCGACTGTCGGGTCACTGCCAGGATGGCACGGTTCGTTGGTCGGTTGATGCTTCAGGGTCGGGCGCAAACCTCCCGGATCGCCTGCAAGGCCGCCGGATTGTGCTGGATTCCCTCCCAGTTGAAAATGGTTAGAAACCGGCAGCGCGGGTCGGCGAGGGTGTTGGTTAGAGCGGTGCGCCATGGCTCAACGGTGGTGCCGTTGCAGAGCCATTCGACGGCCGCCCACCACGGCGCGTCGCTGCGGGCGAGGGCAGTCCGCATACCCGTGTCCTTGGCCGGATCATTCGCGTGGCGGTAGCAACTCCAACCGGGGCAACTGTAGCGGTTGACCGCCGCCTGGTAGAGTTGCTCGTCATCCTGCCACCCCGCGCCATGGGTGAACAGGCGGTCGCGCGGCACCCCGAGCCGGGCCGCCTCCCGGCACAGATCCTCGAGATGCCGCCAGGCAATCACCGCGAGGTCATGCTCGGTCAACATGCCGCTCGTCCGCAACCGCGCCTGAGTTACCGCCGCATAGCCGATGGGCGCCACCCCGCGGGCGGGCAATTCGTCGTTTCTCAAGCCCGTCTTGGGATCGTCGCTTGCCGGTCGCTCCGCCAACGCGTTGCCGTCGGGATAATACCACGCGTTGACGCCAACGGAACTCTCCCAGCCGAGTTTGATTCCAACCAGCAGCTCGCGGCGGGCCGGTGGCAGCGCGTGCCACCACTGGAGAATGATTGGGATCAAGGCCGCCATCTCCCGGTGGCAGGCCGCGCGATAGGCCGGGCTCATCAGGTTGGGCGGCGGCAACACGCGGATTTGCTGGCCCCAGTTGCGCCACGCGATGCGCACCGCGTGCTCCGGCCCCCAGCCGCTCCACTCGACGTTCGCCCGGTTCGCCGGGTTGTACCCGGGGCCGTTCTGATCCCACCAGTTCCACAGGTCCGGGCGTCCCTCCCACCATTGTTCGCCGTCGAGTTGGACGACGACGGGCAGGTCGTGGTCTGCGGCGAGTCGCAAGAACGCGGCCAGCGACGCCCGCACTTTGTCGGGTGATTCGCGCAGATAGGAAAAGATCCCCGCAATGCCGACGCGGGTGGCCGCCTGCCGCGTGGCCGGAAATTCGCGACGCACCGCCTCAAACAAGGCGGCGGAATCCGCCTGGCCAGAGGTGTTTAGCACGATGAATTGCTTGGCCGCTGCGGCGGGCGCAACCGTCGGCGGGTCAGCCGCCACCCGGCTGGCGGCCAAGGTGCTCAGCAGGGCCGTGACGAGAGTTAGGATAAATGGTTTCATTTCCCGGTTGGCGCTTGACCCAGCGTGACGGCGTTTTGGGCGGCTATCTGCGGCGGGTCTTCCGTGAACTTGGCACGGTCGTAGGTCAGCAGCCCGTTGCGTTCGTTTTCCACATCGGTGAGTTGGGTCCATACCAGTCCGCTGATGCCGGGGCTCTTGATCAACGGTCGGTACTTGGCCTGCGACTCCAGGAATTTCGCATAGCCGTATTCGCCGATGACGCTGGCCCGCTCGTTGGTCGGGGTGAGACATTGGGTCGTGCCATAGCAATGGGCATCCATGACCTGTCCGAGGCCGATGTCCAACACGTTCCAACCCTGGTATTCGCCCATTGGCGCGCCACTTTCGGCATTGAGTGCGCGCGTCGTGTCCGCGCCGGCGATGGCGGTCATGCGGCGCATGAACGCGCGGATCGGGTCATCCAGCTTGTAACCGGCGGAATTCTGCAAGCCCATGCCCTCGTTGAACACGATCCACGAGACGATGCTGGGATGGTTGAAGCGGCCGTTGATCATCGCCCGCAGTTCGGTGCCGAACTGCTCCTGCCGCTGCGCCTCGGATTCCGGATAGGCGGGTGGCTGGGCATGAATGCCATCACCGCTGCAGGGCATGTCCTGCCAGACCAGCACGCCGAGTTTGTCCGCCCAGTAATACCAGCGCTCCGGCTCGACCTTCACATGCTTGCGGCTCATGTTGAAGCCGAGTTGCTTGATAGCTTCGAGGTCGTAACGCAACGCCGCATCCGTTGGGGCGGTATAGATGCCGTCCGGCCAGAAGCCCTGGTCCAACACGCCCTGGTGCAGGACAAACTGGTTGTTCAACAGGATTCGGGTGATGCCATCCTGGTCCGGGCCGATCGAGACCTTGCGCATGCCGAAATAACTCGTGACCTCGTCCGACTGCATGGTGGGTCGCTGACCGCTGGAAGTCACCTTGAGATTGTAGAGGAACGGCGTGTCGGGCGACCACAGTTTCACGTCAGGAATCTTCACCACGAGTTCCTGACTGGCCCAAGCGCTGGCCGAACCGATCTTGGTTAGTCCGTCGTACACCTCGACTGCGGCTTGCAGATTGCCATCGTCCTTGGCTGGGACGCAAGTCACCGTGACGCGCACCGCTCCTTGGTCAACATCCGGGACAACTCTCAGCGCTTCAATGTGCGTCGCCGCCACCGGCTCCAGCCAGACCGTCTGCCAAATGCCCGAACACGGCGTGTACCAGATGCCGCCCGGCTTGTCGATCTGCTTGCCGCGCGGATAGCCGCCCTCGAAGGTGGGATCCCAGACGGCGACGGCCAGTTCGTTGCCGCCGTCTTTCTTCAGCGCGTCGGTCACGTCAAACGAGAACCCGTCATAGCCGCCGCGGTGGACGCCGAGTCGCTTGCCGTTGAGATAGACCGTGGCCTCCCAATCGACGGCGCCGAAATGGAGCAGGGTGCGCCGGTCGTTCCATTGCGGCGGCACCTCGAAAGTGCGGTGATACCACAGCCGGCTGTTAGCATAAGTCCGGCCCGGCCCCGAGTTGAGCATCTTGCCCACGCCGGAAAGGGGTGCCTCGATCGGGAACGGGACCAGGATCTTGCCTTGATAGTCCGTTGGCTGCGGGGCCTCCCTGGCGATCACGCTGTAATCCCAGAGTCCGTTGAGATTCAGCCAGTCCTTGCGGACCATCTGCGGGCGCGGATATTCCGGCAGCACCGTGCCGGGCGAAACCTCGCTCGCCCAGCGCGTCAGTGGATAGGCACCGGGTACCGGTTGCCATGCCGCGGCGAGCCCGAGACCCGCCAACCAGAGGGACGCCAGCGCAAGCGCGATTCGGTGCAGGTCGCGGGCTTTCACTTCACCAGCTTCTCGATGGTCGGGCTCACCTCGGTGCCCCAGACTTGATAGCCCTGGCGGGTCAGATGGACGGCGTCGGCCAGCATGCCGGGCAGGATCTTGCCGTCTTTGTCTAGCAATTTCGGGCCGAAGTCCTGATAGTGGATCATCTGCTTGTCAGCCAGCTTGGCAATGCCGGTGTTGATCGCCTTGGTCTTGTCGTAGGGCGTGCCGGTGGAGGGCAGGATTCCCAGCAACAGGATCCTGGATTTCGGGCATTTCACCCGGAGCGCCTTGACCACGGTGGTGACGCCGATCACCACTTCCTCGGCGGTGTTCATGCCCTGGTTGTTAGTGCCGATCATCAGCACGATGAGCTTGGGGGTGGCATCCTGCAACTCGCCGTCATTCAGCCGGAACAACACGTTCTCGCAACGATCGCCGCCGATCCCGAAATTCACCGGATTGTATTTGCCGAAAAACGTGCCAAACATGTCGCCGGGCCACATCTGGGTGATGGAATCCCCGAGGAAACACACGTCGAACTTCTTGGTCTTGGTCTGGTTGAGGTAGTCGCCGTGCATCCGCCAAAACCAACGCACGCCACCGGGCACCGGCTTGGTCGGATCGTTGGCCGACTTGATCACGGGCGGCTTTTCGGCGGCGGCAGGTGCGGCCCGCAGGTTTCCGGACAGCCCCAACGACGCCAGCGTGGCGACAAGCCCCAACATGATAACCAAGCCTCGCTTTGACATCTGATTGATTCTTTCTGGTGTTGATTTGGCGCAACGGATGCTTGCTGCCATCCCTCCGGTACGTGGCGCGGACCGCAAACTTGCTGCGAACCGGCATTTTGTCAAAATGATCCCGTGATGCCGAAAACCGGCGGGCGTCTCAAGGAGCGGCGGACTGCGGGTTAAGGGTTGTAGCTCCGGGAATCATTTCGACTCGGGGCGGGTAGCCGGTTGTCCACCACCGTCTTGTTCGGCGGTGGGATGTTCTCGGCTCACGATGCGTTCCGGGTGTTCCTGCTGATGGAGACGAGCTGCTGCTCCAATCGCTCTCGCGTTGAAGCCGTATTCGGCTGCGTTCTCCTCCTTGAGCCGGCGCACCTCAAGCACAATTGAATCTTCGTGGGCTCTAGTTGTTGTCTTCATAGCCATCATCGCTCAAGGCCACCGATGAGCGGCGGCTGGGCTGTGGTTGGATCGGAGATTGTGGGGCTTATCGGTCATTCGGTGCGCCGTCTTGTTCGCCTTTGCTTGGGGCGAGGTTCATCACCTTCGATAATCTTGCCGCGAGGGACCAATGACATCGCATGCAGAAAGGCTGAACGGGATGCTCCCTTGGCCCGTTCGCCAATGATGTCGATGGTCTGGATGGCGGAAAGCTTCTCAGCCACGGCAAGGCTGACAAAATGATTGATGGAAATGCCGTCCGCATCGGCAGCCTGCTTGAGGTTGCGGTGCAGCGAATCGGGAAGTCGAAGGCTTAGTGTGCTCATGGAAGAAGTCGTAGAAAGGTTGAAGGGTTGACAACGGAGATTCCGAATTGGGATGCCGGTAAGAGATCCTTGTGGTTGAAGGTTACGATGTGGCTCGCGCCGGATGCGATCGCCAGTTCCAAGACCATGTCGTCCTTGGGATCAGGAAGCAGGGGGCGCCAGAGAAAATAAATCGGCTGCTTGTGGGAAATCTGCGCGATGCGGCGGACGACCGCGTCCACAGCCTGCCTTGGCATGACAATCCCGGAAGAGGGACGGGCAAGAACATCGTCATATTCGGCGAGCATCGGCACCGATAGCGCCACCTCAAAATCGCCTCGGTCAGCCGCCAGAAGAATCCGGTGGCTGGCTCCAGACGATGATCGCAGGGCGGCAACAAGTACATTGGTATCAAGCACGGCTCGAAGCACGCGGTATCTTATGCGCCACCGCCCGCGATGTCAAGAGGGGAATTCTCTCGTTTCGTTCCGGTCCCGACAGAGGGGAATTCCTCCGGCGAGCTATTTGTGAGGCGAACGCTAAAGGTGATGCGTCGGCGCGGTGGACTCTGGTTCAACTACGGGGCTTCTCGCCGTCGCATCCACCGGCTTATCGCGGTAGGTCTTTTTGAGATTTGATGATTAGCTTCCCATTCAATACATTATATTCTGTGAGCCTGTCACAAATGATGTCCATTGAATTTGGTTCCCACCCGTAGTAATACTCGAACAAACTACCAGTCTTTCGGTCCAAATAAAATCGTGTGGCTCCGCGACACCCATCTGCTGGATACAAAACTGACTCGCAATCCATTCCGTGTAGATCCGCTCGTTCGATCTTTGCATCATGAAGCCATTGTTTTGCGTCTTCGATGCTGCCTTCGTGATACGAATAAGGTGGCAGCATTGCTATTAAGTCTTTGATGGAGACTGATGCATAGACGCGAGATGCGGAATTTTGTGATGATTCTTCCTTCACGTCTGTGTGGGTTGCTGTGCAAGAGCATCCTAGGTTCAGGATTAATGCTGCAACTGCCAGATGCAGTGATGTATTCATTTTGCCGAACAGGTATTCAACGACTGGTCGTGATTGATCGCGACGCGTCGCCTTACGTTGCGAAAAGTGGTCTGCACGGGGGAAGGCTGCACGGCTTCGAACCCCGACGCAAGGGAATTCTGCGACGGGGAAGCGTGTTCTTCCGGAATTTCAGCATCACGCTTTTGGGTAGGCGCCGGAGGTTCGAGGCTGGCTAGCCGGCGTGGCCCTGCGAACAGAACAATGCCGGGACCGGTCCGGTGCGGAATGGGTGTGCGTGCGTTACAGGGGCTTGGGGAGGGATCATGTCCGTTAGTGCCGCAGCTCAGGCCTCACACGGGCATCTCCTTGGCTGGTGGACAAGAATGTCCACCCTCCTCCTTTCA